>CAZNTU010000180.1:0-11575 GCA_964575975.1 uncultured Desulfobacteraceae bacterium | reverse complement strand
GCAGGACCATCTGTTTTTCAAAGAGCGCGAGAATCCACGACAACGTCGTCGGAACGTACATCGGCCGTTTCTATTGACAATCGATTGGAAGAATGAAATGTAACGTCTGCAACGATACCGTTCCGCACTAACCGTTTACTCTACTGTCAAATTATACGAGCAGTCGGATTCCTTGATGAAAGAGACCTGCGGGGTTATCGGGCAAGCCAGTTCGTATAAGATGAAACTGGCCGGATCGATGGATGAAATGTCCAAGGCCGGCGAGGAAACCCGGAAGATCATCAAGACCATCGACGAGATCGCCTTCCAGGCTAACCTTCTGGCGCTCAACGTAGCCGTAGAGGCGGCCCGCGCCGGCGAGGCCGGGGCCGGTTTTGCCATTGTGGCCGACGAGGTCCGCAAAATACAGCTTTTTGCAAAATGCAAGGAAAACGCAGTGCCATAAAATGCCCGGACTGGCTTGAAAGTTGTGTTGATCCGTGTTTTTTAGTCGTCGTGTACATTCGACGAACGAAAATAAATAGCCGGGAAGACGGCAAGCCTTACTACACGTACCGGCTTGTCGAATCGACGCGGACGCAAAAGGGGGTTCACCGGCGCACGGTCCTGAACCCGGGGCGTCGTTTTCCCTATCCGAGAGAGTTGTGGCCGGAAATACCGGCCCGAATCGAAGATATATTAAAAGGTCGGATGTCGTTGTTCGAATTGCCGGCCGAGACCGAAAAAGCCGCTCAAGACTAAGCCGTTCGGACAATTCACGCACGGGGGGTTCCGGACGAAAACCAAGGGAAGAGCAAGGGCGAATCCGATTGGCAAAGCATCGACGTAAACAGTCCCGAACTGACCCGCCCGAGAAGCGCCGGGGCAGAACACGCGGCGTGCCAGGCTCTTCGAAGACTTCGAATAGACCGCAAGCCGGAGGAACCGGGATTCAACCGGCGCCAAGAATACGCCGCGATCGGTTTGACGGTGGCGAGGATGGCCGAACCAGGCGCCGAGCTTTCGACCCGTCGCTGGCTGAGGGAAAGAAGCGGTCTAGGGGAACTGATCGACTACGATTTCGGGAAAACGAGCCTTGCGTGATTGTAAAGGGCGTCCGATTTGCTTCTTCGGCACAAGGAGGAATTGGAGTCCTGCGTTTACGGGAGGCAAAAAACCTTGTTTCGATTCGAGGACGCCATAACTTTCTACGATTCGACGAACGCCTGTTTCGAAGGCGGCGCGAAATTGAACAAGCTCGCGGCTCGCGGCAGGTCGAAGGAAAAAGGTCCGGCTGCCCCCTGGTGGCGTTGGCTCTCGTTTTGGATGCGAGCGGATTTCCGAAGGAAAGCGAGGTTTTCGAGGCAAACGCCAGCGAACCGAGGACTTTGAAGCAAATGATATCGGGCTTTACCGCCATTCGACGAGAAAGGAGAGCAAGGAGAAGTCGATCTCCTCGGGATTCGGGCCGAGATTCGAGGAGGAGTTGAGAAAGCTGGACGAGGGGTCGGCTAAAGAAGGATGCGCGAAGAATTGCGTCAAGGTGGCCGAAAAAATCGGACGTCCGAAGCGGAAGTATTCGAAAGCCGCCAAGAACTACGAGGTGGAGGCGGAGAAGCACGAAAAAGGCGAAAACGCGAAAAAGGTGAAATGGCAGGCGAAAGAAGGCCCGGATTCGCGGGATTCGCATCCGGGGGTTTACTGTCTTCGCACGAACTGGAAGGTTCCCGACGAAAGGACTTTTTGGCGAACGTATACGATGCTTACCGAATTGGAAGCCGTATTACGCAGCCTGGAGTCGGAGCTTGGATTGCGTCCAGTCTACCATCGGAAGACAAGGGGAGTGCAAGGTCATCTGTTCGTGACGGTGCTTGCGTACCATTTGGTACACAACATCGGGCTTCGGTTGAAGGAGGGATCCCGAGAGCTTCACATTGATCGCAATGAGTTTTTCATTTCGTTGACAAAATGCAAGTCCCTGTCTTAATTTTCCGGGTACAGCGATTTTGCCCACGAATGCCCGAAGGATTTGAGAAAAGCCTTTGAAAAACTGTTTCGGACGCGACTGCCGGAAGCCGCCAAGTAGTCCGGCGACCGGAAAAAAGTCCATCTTATTCGTCAAAGCCGACGCAAACCCGCAGACCGTTGCCATCCCTGACCAAATTGGTTCCAAATTCGGAACTTGTTAGCCGACATGGAGTCGGCGCAATTTTCATCCATATATATCGAAAGGAGATCGAGATGAAAAAACTGAAACGCGCGACCGTCGTTTTCGGGACGATGGCGATGCTGATGTCGGTCGCTTCGGCGACGGTATTGGCGCAAAACGGAACGAAGATGGTCGATACGGTGCAGACAAAAAAAGGCGTCGAGGTGAAGATCGAACGACTGGCCGGGGGGTTGAACCATCCCTGGGGCATGGCGTTTCTTCCGGACGGCCGTTTGCTGGTCACGGTGCGCAACACCGGCGCGCTACATGTTTTGAGCGCCGACAACAGCTTGTCCGAGCCGTTGCAGGGCGTGCCGGAGGTATTCGCGCGCGGGCAGGGCGGGATGATGGACGTTGCGATAGACCCGGATTTCGGGGAGAACAAATTCGTCTACCTGGCCTACGCGAAGCCCGGCGAGGGGGGCGGGGCGACCACGGCGCTGGGGCGCGGCAAACTCGCCGACGGCCGCATCGAAGGTTTTCAGGACATTTTCATCCAGGAGCCCTATTTTAACGGCCCGAACCATTTCGGCAACCGCATCGAGTTTTCGCCCGACGGCAAATACCTGTTTTTGGCGCTTGGCGAACGGTTCCAGTTCGACCCGGCGCAGGACCTGTCCAATCATTTGGGGGCGGTGATCCGCATATATCCCGACGGCGGGGTGCCCCAGGACAATCCGTTCGTCGGACGGCAAAACGCGAAGGACGAAATCTGGTCGTACGGACATCGAAACATCGAGGCGATGGATTTCCAGCCGGGGACCGGCGCGCTCTGGGTGGGGGAGATGGGGCCCATGGGCGGCGACGAGCTGAACAAGATCGAAAAGGGGGCGAACTACGGCTGGCCGGTGGTAAGCTGGGGCGACCACTACGACGGCAGAGAAATTCCCGACCCGCCGACCCGTCCGGAATTCGAGGACGCCGCCATGCACTGGACTCCGGTCATCTCTCCGTCCGGCATGGTATTCTACGAGGGCGACATGTTCCCCGGCTGGAAAAACAACTTGCTGATCGGCGGATTGACGACGAAGGAGATCGTCCGCGTGGTCTTCGACGGGTCCAGCGTCAGAGAGGAAGACCGTCTGCCCATGCCGGGAAGAGTTCGCGACGTGGATACCGCCCCGGACGGCTCGATCTACGTTCTGACCGACGAGGACGACGGCAAGGTTCTGCGCGTCAGCGCCATGGATTGACGTCATGAACATATTCGTCCTCGACAGGGATATTCGCGCCTGCGCAAGGTACCATGCGGACCGGCACGTGGTCAAAATGATACTGGAGGGCGCGCAGATGCTCTGTACGGTTTCGGCGAAATGCGGCCTCGAGGTTCCCTATCGGTCCACCCACGTGAAACACCCCTGCACTCTATGGACCGGGCGATCCCTGTCCAACTGGAGATGGCTGCGGAAGCTGGTGCTTCAATTGAACGCGGAATATCGGTACCGGTACCGAAGAACGGAAGACCACGCGTCCGCCGTCGTGGCACGGGAATTGACGCCGCCCCCGGTCGAGGACGTCGGCCTGACCGAATTCGCCCAGGCCATGGACGAGCGATACAAAGTGCCCGGAGATCCGGTTCAGGCGTACCGGAATTTCTATGTGGCCGAAAAAAGACGGTTCGCCGCCTGGACCAGGCGCAGGCCGCCCAAGTGGTTTGTCGAGGCAATCCGCCGGCAGAGCGAGCAGAACCAAAGGAGGCAGGACAAATGGGAAAGCATTTGACGACCTATCTCGCCGATCACGCGGCCGCTTCGGTCGCCATGATCGAACTGGCCAAACGGAGCCGCGAGAACAACAAGAAAACGGAACTCGGGGACTTTCTCGGCGGAGTCGTTGCCATGCTGGAAAAGGAACACCATGAACTGGAAAGGATGATCGAAGAAATGGACTCGTCCGATTCGACCATCAAAAACATCGCCGCTTGGGGGGCGGAAAAATTGGGGAGGCTCAAATTGAACGACGCCCTCCTGGGCTACTCCCGACTAAGTCGCGTGGTCGAACTCGAAGGGCTTGTCGCCGCAGCCGAGATCAAGATCGCCATGTGGAAGGCCTTGAAGGCGCACGCGGCAGAAAACAGGGAATTTCCAGACTGCGACATTGACGGTTTCATAAGACAAAACGAAAAATTGAAGGAAAAACTCGAGGAATACCATTTGGCTGCGGCGAGGATCGCATTTGCAACGTGATCGACCGATCGGTCGGATTCGGGGGGAGGAGGCGGTCGATGCGGACTGATTGTGCTGTCGTCTATAGAACGCAATGTTCAATGCTATACTTTAAAGGGATTGAACTTGTGGCGATGAAAACCTTCCCTTTCGAAAGGCAGGTTTTTTGGGTTTTCTTATTTCGTTCCGAGGACCTTGCCTCGACCGTCGGGACCGCTTGGCGAAGCAAAACCGGCCTTGCGACCATGAAAAACCGGTCGAACCCACGACTGCAAATCAGGCAAGGCTGCGGAGCTGTTCCAGTATCGTCGGATCCTTGATTTTGTCGTCCTGCGCCAGCAGGATCATTTTGGACATCACCTCGGCGGTCTTCGGATCGTCGTCGGCGAACGGAAGAAAGATTCTTCCCCTGTGCCGGGAGTGGACGGGAACGATGAACAGCTGTCCCCCGGGCATCCGGTGGACCACGGCGCTTCCGAGATGAACCGAGTAGTTGGACAGCTTGCCGTCGATTAAAACATGGTTGCCTTTAATCTCTACGTTTTCAAGGCCGAGAAGAGAGCACGTCTCTTGCACGAGCGCGGTTCTCATCTCCACCGTGGACGCGCTTGCCTCGGGATCGACGCCGCCGGCGTGGGCGACCCCGACCACCAGATCGACGTCTCGCATGACCTCGCTGAAAACCAGGGACGGGACACCTGCAATGTTCAACGGTCGCCATTCTCCCGTCTTTGCGAAATGGACCGTTTCGATGGTCAGACCCTCGACTTCCGCCGGGGTGAAAAGGCCTTCCAGGAACGATACCCACGCGGTGATCTTCTCGTCGTGAAAGGTCCTGGCCGCGCCTTCCTCGGGATGGAGAACCCAGCCTCTGGCGCCAAGCAGCGCCGCGGTCTTCCTGGATTGCACCTGGTGTCCTTCGTACCTGCGGGATTCGTGGCCTTCCTTCCTCTCGGATTCCGTGACGACGTAGAGTTCCCGGAATACCTGCTTGAAGGGCTGTACCCGCTTCGATGAAAAGCATTCTTCCTGCCATTTGCTCCAATCGCCGGTCTTGACGAGATCGCACGGATGGGCGATTCTCAGTTCTTCTCCTTCCTCCAGACCGATCAAGTTTCCCGCGAAGTCGGTCAGCGAATCTTCTTCCTTGGAAGGATACCCTGTCTTGACTCCGTCGGTAAAAAGCAGTTTTTCCGTCAGCGGGGCGAGAAGAGGGTGCCTGGCGAGGGAGCGGAGGTCCCCGACCGTAAAGCGGTCGCCCCGGCACATGGATTGCTCCAGGGATTTTCGTATCCTGGAAGACTGGCGTTTCAAATCGGCGGCGCGTTGACGGATTTCGTTTACTTCCTTGTTTTTCTTCAGTTTCGCCGGGACGGATTTTAGCCGTTGTCCGTTCTTTTCCGCGACTACGGCAGGCGCGCCGGATTCGTCGACGAGAAGGCGGACAGCAACGCCGTCTACTTCTAAGGAAGGCATGCGGCCGGCCAGTTCCTCCACGCTTCTGGCTTCCAGATCCCATTCCATTCGCAGGGGATCCTTGTATCCCGCCGTGCGGGCTAGGTTTTCCATTCCTATTTTCGTCGCCAGTTTTTCGCTTTCCCTTTTCTGGGCCCCGAAGTTTTTGCCGGTCCGGACAAACTCCTGGAAAAACAGGTAGCGATCCATCAGGTCCTCGTCCCGCTTCTCGCCCTTTGCAAGCGGAAGCAGACCCAAGGCGCGAACCGAGTCCTGGTGCCTGGCGTCTTCTACTCTCTTCTTCAAGTCCTCCTTTTCCAGCCGTCCCAGCATGGCTTCGGCGAAAAGCTTCGCCCGCGCGTGTCCCGCGCCTCCCGACGAGTACTTCGCGGAGTTTTCCAGCCTTTTCCAGCGATCCGGCCCGAGCGCCTCGAAGGCTTGCTCGAACCACTGGACGTCCACCGCGCCGTTCAGCAAATCCTGCGCTTCGAGGGGAGTGAAGGCGTTGATTTCTGCGCTCCAGGCCTCCTTGATGTCCCGGTCCACGGTCCAGCGGCTGTCCTTGGTATGGGCGTGTATCCACCAGACGGCGAGGGAAAAGCTCTCCCATCCGAGGGTCGCCTCGATATGCCTGCTCCACTGGGGCGCGTAGACGGCCGCGTCGATCAGTTTCGCTTCCTTGATTCCCTTCCCCTTGACTTTTTTCTTGAACGAGTCGAAGTCGTCGTCCCGGGAAGGATACGTGGATCGGACGATATGGCTGAAGACGGAGGCTTTGCTGCTCCGGTCGTAAGTCCAACCCCGGGCGAAGCTTTCCGAGCCGAGGGCCTCTATGAAGTCGAGAAAGACATCCGCACCCCCGGTGTATTTCAAGGCCAGCGCCGGGCTGGAAGCCGGCGTGGGAAGATCGCCCCGGAGCCTTTCCACCTGGAGAATCCTTTCGCGGCAGTCGTCCACGAATTCCCGGACGAACGGATGGCGTTTCGCGACGGCTCCCGGCTTTTTGCGGCTGAGATCCTGCAGATCCCTGTATGCCGAACCCCATGAAACGTTTTCGTCCCTAGAGCCCAGCAATTGGTCGTAGACGTCGGCTTCATGTGCAATCCCTTGTTCGTACGCCAGAAAAACGACTGCGCTGTTTGCTCGAAATCTGCGCGGAGCCTCCTTTTTGCCCGAGAACAGTTCCGCGAGCTTGCCCGTTTTCAGCTTTTCGGCAGCGAGAGGCTCGTCTATCCAGCGAAGAAGGTTCCAAAACCGCTTGGCCTGCTGTTTGGTCCACTCGCGACCTTCGAAGCTCATATCCGTCGCAAGAAGAGCCACGTGCGTTCTGGCGGTCTCGAATTGGTATCTCCAGTCCGACATGTAGCTGTATTCCTTCGAACCGTCCCCGCATAGCCGATCAGCAGGAATCTCGGCCAAGACGGTTTCCAGGCTGTCCAAGAGGAAATCGACGGCGTTTTCCGCAGGGAACATTCTCTTAAGCCAAGGCAAGATCCTGATTACAGTGTTATCGTACCTGATCTTGAGCTTGTCGGACTTATCGAAGATTTTCTTTTCCAATTTCTTTTGCCAGGAGGGTCCGTCCTGGGGAAAAAGCTGCCGATGGCCGAAAAGAAGGGCGGCCCTTGTCACTTCCAGGCCGTCGGCATCCTTAGCTTTGTCCGGACGGCAGTTCCACCAGTTTTCCCAGAGTTCCCTCAAGGGAAGCCTCTCCAAGTCCTTCTCCAGCGTCAGGTCGGGATTTGGGGAGGGGAAATGCCAGCCCAGGTTGCCCAGCAAAGCTTTTTGGGTCCTTTCCTCGTCGAACGGCAAGGGAATTTCCACTTCCGTCTCCCGGTGTTCGTGGACGAATTCGTCCAAGGAAAGAATCAGATTTCGCGCCGCCTCGAAGTTCCAGTCGGGGGCGCGCTCGACCGGCCAAGTCGGCTTGGTCCTCCCGTCGGGATTCATCAGTCCCAGGGCGTTTTCTCCGGTGCATTCTTCCGCGCCCGAGTCTAAAATGGCGTCCAGGGCGGCCTTCTCGTCCGTTGCGAGCACCGGGTTTTGCTTTTTGTATTCCGATGCGAGCGCCCTGCATCGTTCGGGTGCGCGGCCCTTGGCATGCATCTCCTTCAGAATTTCCAGGCCGGCCTTTTTCCTGTTATTGTCGCCGGCCTCGATCAGCATCCGTGCGCTGTTCAGCGCGCCGTCGTCGTCCTGGCCTGCAAGCAGACCGATCGCGCCCTTTCGAAGATCGCTCGGCTTTCTCTTCAAACATTCCGCGATTCGAAGGGCCTCGTCGGCCGTTATCTTCACGCCGGCCAAAGCTTCGAAAGCGACGGCCCGCACGTTGGCGCTGGCGTCTCCGACCAGATCGACGAACGCCTCGCGGCTTTTGGCGTCGAGCTTTTTTCCACGCTCCTTCATCATGTGGGCGAGCATGATCCTGTTGGTCGCCCCCATTCTGTTCAAGTGCGGGATCAGTCTCGATGGAGGAATTCCCCTCATGTTTCCAAGCATCGCCGATATGAGCAGGTTGCTGTCGACGCCGTTTTTGCACCATGGCCAAAGAAGCGGTTCCTGCTCCCGGACCCTGTCCGGAACGCGTCCGAGGTTCCACTCAAGGGCGTCGAACAGGCCGGGGACGGGTTCTTCGTTTTCGACGAATCCGGGTGAAAGAAAAGGCGCCAGCGCCTGGGAGACTATCCGCAGGTCGTCGTCTTTCAGGGCGGTTGTAAGAGCCTTTTTGGCTTCTCCGAACTCTAGCTGGGTTAAAAGACAGGTCGCCGCGAACCGGCGCCGGGCATCCTTGTCGGCGAGCATGGCGGTCGCTTGAGGAAGGGCTTTCATGACGTCGTAGAACGCCTCGGCCCAAAGGGCCAGAAAAGCCGACTTGCCGTCGCCGTTTTCGATGCGGGCCGCCCTTTCGCCATCCGATTCGAGATATACCAGGACCTCTTCCAATAGAGAGTCCAGCGTTTTGGCATCCTTGGATTCCCAATGGAATCCGAACCAGACGTCGATGGCCCTAGCTACGGAGGCGAAACGGGTCAGCTTGTTTTCCAGGACAAGCCGGACCATTCTTTTGAATGCTTCCGGGTGGGCCTCGTCGATGCTTTCCAGAATTACTTGGCGAAGTCCTTCCTGCCTTTGCGCCGCGAGGAGCATTTTTTCGACGAATTCCCAGCCCTCGGGCCTTGAGGCGATCAGTAGGGCGCTTGCGACGTGGCGTCCCATCATTCCGATCTCGTGCTCCCCTTTCGCGCTTTCCACGAGGATTTCGAACACTTTCTCGCCCTCCGGGCCGCCGCCGTCGATGGCCGAGGCCAGAAGCGGAGCGACGAGATAGTCCGTCCCCCGGAACGAAAGGTAGGGGAGCCACGCGGCGACCCATGCGATATCCTCCTCGTATCCCGCGAGAGTGTTCAGAATATCGACGATTAGCCTTTGTCTTTTTAGAAGTGTCAGTTCGGAATTGTTCGGGGCTCGAAAGGCTTTTCTGGTCCAAGCCATTTGATAGGTACCGCCTCGGGCGTTTTTCCATGTGGCTTCCACATGGCGGGAAATCTTGGGAAAAAGAACGTCGAAAATCTTTCGCCTTTGTTCGGATTCCAGATCCTGAAGCTTTTCCAGGGCGAGGTTTCGTTTCCTTTCCTTGGCTTCCCAATAGCCGTAGGCGCCGGCGCCGAAATCCACGTCGAAAATATTCTTGGCAATCTCTTTCAAGTCGCCCGGCAGGGCGCCGATCCCCTCCAGCCTTCGTTTGCGCCAGTCTTTTACCTCGAATTCCTTGAGCGCTTCATCCGCCTTTTCCTGTGTCAGCATCAAAAGTATCCTCCCGACAATGAAATCAGTCTGATAAACATCACGTTGCCGGCTTCTTTCAAAACAACGGGATCTTTCAGACGGCAATATTGTTTGCCGTCTATGAAAACGAAGTAGAGGCCGTCTTCGAATGCTTCCAAAGCGTTCGCGACGGCTTTTTCCGGATCGATTATCTGTTCGGTGTCCTGTCCGCCCATGGCGACTTTGCCGGTTTCCAGGGCGTCGTAGATTTCCTCCCTGGAAAGAATTCCGACCAGTTTTCGTTCCTGTCTTCTCTTGTGGAAGGACGAGACTTCTTCCCGGACTATCGCGCCTATCAGCGTCCCGAGGTCCGCAGTGGAACCGGGCGCGGCGATTTCGCGGGGCAGCTCGATTTCGCGATCTTTCAGAAAGGGTTTCTTCGCGCCGGTTATTTTAGCGCCGATTTTGATCATGGGCGACCGTTTCCTCGCAAAAGTTCTTTTTTCTCGTTTTCGACGCCCGATTATCCCATATCGAATATTGACTTGCAAGGCGAAAGAACGCTCGAACACTCTTCTAACGGTGCCTGTCCGCAGAGCCGCGGAAAGAAATAGACATGCAAACCCTCTCGCCGACGGCGTATTGCGATGGACGTTGGTATCTTACTTTCGTTAAGGAGGCCCTAAACGGACGACAAACCGGCGGGTTCGTACTGTTGGGGATCGAAATGTCGCGAACGGGAAAGGCTAAAGCGAGGAGAGATACCGTTCGAACTCGTCCAGCGAATTCGCCGTCAATGCCTTTTTCCGGATGGCTCTCAGCCTGTCCAGGTCCGAAATGCCCGCAAGGCGTTTTACGACCGACTCCGCGGCAACGTGGAAACGGATTTCCAATATTTGGCTGATCGAATCGATCGTTTCTTCGATCTTGCCCTTGAGGGTTGCCGCGTGCAGTTCGGAAATCTCGTTTCTCAACGCCGCTTCCCGCATCTCGGCGCGCCTGCGGGCCGTCTCGTCCTCGCTCAGGGACTTGAGCGAATAATACGTCTTGCGAATCTTCGGATTTTGGTAGTGCTCCCTCATGGTTTCCTCCGTTTCCGAGTCCGCGCGGTTCAGAAAGCGGACCCACTCTTCGAGCGACCCGACGGCGGCGTCGCGGACCAGACGTTCGAAAGCCGGCAGTTCGACGATGTGCAGAACGAGGTCCTCGTTCAAGAGAAGTTCCGGGTGCCTCAAGTCGTGGAAGGCGAACCTGAAATGGTAATCCGGGCAGTCGGGGAACTCCTCGTAGTCCAGAAAGTGGATTCCCGCGACCGGCTTCAGCTCTCCGTAACCCGTTCCGGAATCGAGCTGCTCGACGTAGAGCTTGCAGAGGTAGAACAGGGACCGTTTCGAGTAGGACTCGTACTTTCGCACCTGCATCTCCACGTCGAACTGCTCGCCGGATTCGTCCTCGGCGCGGATGTCGAGCACGATGTACTTCTTGCTTATATCCTCGGGCAGAATTCCGGGATTCTTCACCCGCACGGAGCGGACCCGTCTGTTTTCCGGCCGCGCCAGGACGCTGTCGATCAGATCCGCCAGAGCCTCCGTATCCTCTTCGAACAGCATTTTGAACACGATGTCCGTTTTCGGCGACAAGAGTCGTTTCATACTTGGATGATAAACCGGCGGATTCTTGGTGTCAATCGGTTCTTTTTCCCTGCTCCCCCCTTGCGATCGAGGATCGCGGGGGCGCGCGGATCTCTCGTTCCGACTCGCATCCGGCTCCCGCCCTGGAAGCTCTGTATCTTTCTATTGATGCGGAATGCCGGCGCAATTCTTCACTTGCATCTTCAATTTCGTTTTTGATAATGGAAATCCATGAAATTCCAATTCGAACAGATCGGAACGATACGGTCCTGTTTCAAGGAAAGGTTCGGCATACCCAGGCAGCCCGGGTTGGTTGCCTCGTTGTTATACACAACTTTCCGCGTTGCCGGGCGGTCTCTCCATATTCGCAT
>CAZNTU010000179.1:0-11618 GCA_964575975.1 uncultured Desulfobacteraceae bacterium | reverse complement strand
CCTCGACGGGATGTCCCGTTTTGTCTCTGGTTATGGAGCGCGAGCGGGAAAGTCCGGATCGGCGGGAAGCGGGGAGCCGTTCCGGTCGTACCGGCGCGCGGTCGGTTCGATGCAGTCGTCGGTCTCGAGGCCCGCGCCCTCGAAAACCGCGACATGGCTTCTCTGTTCGCCCTTCGCGAGGCCCTGCCGGACCTTGCGGTCGCGCTCGGCCTCGGGCGAAAGGCTCGACGGCCGCCTGACTGCATTGTCCGGGTCGAGATCGCGCAGGATCGTCTTTTCGAAGCCGGAGCTTTTCGTACGGGCGGAAGGCGTGATTCCGCGGAATTTCCCGGACCGCCCGGCCGATGGCCCGTGCGACATCGCTGTCGTCCGGGTACTTCGCCCATATCGGTTCGCCGTTCCCCCGGGTTAACTCTTCTACAGCGCCCGTCGGTCCCCCGGACGATCCGGTTCCGCCGCCGGCCGCCGCTCCGTCGCATCGAGTGGCGCGCGCATCGCTCCCCCGCCGGCATCCTTCGGGAGCGCGCTTCGGATCGACTCGGCCGCGGCCGCAAGCGGTCTCGCGCGCCTTTGTCGGGTCGTTTTTTTTCTTTGTCGTCTTCGGCGAATGGTGTATGAAGGACGCTTGCTTCTCGATCGAACGAGAATACCCGAAACAAAGATTTCTGTTGCGTCGACAGTGGTGGAAATGTCTGAAAACAAACACGGGGAACTGAAAAAGGCGCTTTTTGCGTTCGCGTTGTCGCTTTTGACGCCGGGATTGGGCCAGTTTTTCGCCGGCCGGCCGGCCAGGGCCTGCCTGGTCTACGGAGCGGGCTTCTTTCCGGTCTGCCTGCTCCTGTCCGGAATGTATTTCACTTTCGCGGGGTTTTGTTCCTGGATCGCGATTTTCGCGTTGTATGTCCTTTTCAACTGCATCGACGCGTTCCGCCTTGCCGGAG
Source organism: uncultured Desulfobacteraceae bacterium (assembly GCA_964575975.1). Lineage (GTDB taxonomy): Bacteria > Desulfobacterota > Desulfobacteria > Desulfobacterales > SKZT01. Next base: position 10,677 of record CAZNTU010000179.1, on the reverse strand, counting down.
AAACAAGATCCGCGGCGCGGGGCGCGAATCCGAAGATCTTCGTCTGCCCCGCGCTCGCGGTTCCGCACTTCGCCTTGGCGGCCTGCGTCTTTTCGTACGCGCTTCCCGTCAAGCCCTATTGCGTCCCCACCTCCTCGATGGCCCCGGCCTTGCTTCCCGGCGACTTTTTTCTTGCGGAGCTTCGCGACGGACGCGGAATCCGGCGAGGGGACGTCGTCGTCTTTTCGTCCCCGTCTAACGAAAACGTAGCCTACGTGAAACGCGTCGTCGGCTTGCCGGGAGAGACCGTGGAAACGGTTGGGGGTCGGCTATGGATCGACGGAGCGCGACTGTCCGAACCCTATATGGAGCAGTATCGGCCCGCGCGTCGAATGTATGGCCGCGACCGCCGCGGGCCGTCGCCGGTGCCCGAAGGGAGCTTCTACGCGCTGGGCGACAATCGAGCCGATAGCCTGGACAGTCGCCACTACGGGCCGGTCAGACTGGAAAACATCGAAGGAAAGGCCCTGTTCGTCGTATGGTCGAAAGACCCGGCGCGCATCGGAAGGCGGGTGCGCTGACCGTTCCCCGCTCCGCGGCGGTCGAGGGTTGCTCCTTCCCGCGCTTCGGGCTGTCGCGGGCCTTTCGCGCGGCGTTGTCGCGGTCGTCTTCGGAGAGCTGCGGAAGGGCGCTTTTCCTGCGGGAAATCCGGGCCGCGGCAAGGAAAACGGCGGGATTAGGGACAATGTTCGAATGTTCGACCGCGCCGTCCGCAGAGCCCCCGGTCCGCGCGGCGGAAAATTCCGACCCGCGATTCATCCCTTCCGCTCCCGCGCGCCTTCTTCGAGAACGACGGACATTTGCGCGACCGTCTTCGGAACGAGCCGCACGTTCTCGTCGGGTTCGGGAAGCAAAAAGGCGTGCGCCAGGCGACGGAGGACTTCGACAGTCAGGTTGTTCGCGGTTCGCTTGCCTTCCGGGACGAGTGCCGCCGGAAGGCGGCGAAAGTCCGGCGACGCTCCCGAGGGAAGCCTTTCCCTGACGCCGTCAAACTCCCAATTTCGTGCCGTTCTGTACATTCGCGACATAACGTCCATATCATGTTGAAAAAGCCCGTCGCGTCGTGAAGGACACGGTTGCCAATGTTGCGTTCATTTTCCTCGTGACAAGCCAAGTACATGTACAACGGGGGAATAACCATTGAACGCGGAACAACGAATTATCGCCTGATTCCCGGCTTTTATCCCCGGGAGCGGTGCGCAAGGAAAAGGACTAAATACGAAAAAACGCCGTTTCCGAGAAATCCAGGCGGCTTTTTTCGATTCTCTCCGATCCGGACGGGCCACCCGGCGGGATATTCCGACGTAAAAACCGAATTCCTCGAAAAGGCGGAGAAGGAATACGCAGTTTTTTAAAAGATCCAGTTCCTGCGTCGAGGGGAGAAACTCCCAATTGTCGCCAAGGCAGCATGGCGTCCATCTTTTGAGCGCTCTACGCCTGAAGGCGCTTGCCGCGGTACACAATTTCCATACAAAAACAAGAAGGGGCCTATATCGGCGAAACTTTTTTTCGAGACCGAACACAACGATCTCTTTCAATGGCTGCATGACGGAATGGACTTTCAGGCACGACGGTGGAAACGCTTTGACAAGGCGGCTTGAAGCAAAACGGCCGAAATAAGAACCAAGCCCGTTTATCGTTTTCGGTGTTGGATAGACTTGTCGATCGTCATTCCTCCAGTTTGGTTGAAATCCCCTTCCTCCCGTCCCCCGAAAAGGTCCCGTGGATTGCACGCTCTTTTTCGAACTCCTCCAGCATCTCCCGAATAGCGGAACGATGCCTGTCGTAATTCTTCATCACTGCTTTCAGCCTGATTAATCCGTTGAATTTTTTATTCTCGCCGCCATTGGACCATATATGCCTTCCGTTGAAAAGGGCGCATTCGTTCATCAGGATCTTGCCGTATCGCAGTATGTTATCGATGTTATTGTCTTTTATGGTGACAAGGTATTCCTGCTTGTCGTCCGGCACGTCCAGGCATTGAATCTCATGCTCGGGACGGGCTTCGCAAGGTATCGCAGAGGAGCCCGCTTTTCCTCCAGGTCGAAGGACGAGCATGGCGTAGGATGCTTGAAAACGACTGGAGATGGTCAACGGCAACAAATAGCAGTCCTTGTATCTGCAAAAGGTCTCGTTGTTCGCGGGCGGCACATAGGGTCCGGGAACTTCCAGCATCTGAAGCACCATGCCAGCCTCGTCTAAAACGACAATCTTCCGTTCGTAGAGAGCCAGATAAAACAAAAATGTCCCGTCGCTCCAAACCCGGTCGTAAGGGTGGGGATCCTCGACCACGTCGTGAAATTCTTTCAGAGCAGCGCCGTTCCTTGGATCGATGCAAAGAATGGCGCCATTGTGGGTGGTATACAGGGTCCCGTCTATAAGGTTGCAGATCACCCCCCGTTCGAATTCCCGGGTCCACGCCGGAGAACCGTCTTTTTTCGTATAAGCCGCGATTTTACCGGCCAAACCATACTTCCGACAATCTTTATCTTGGAAAGGCCGGTCCACCCCCTGATTCACGATTACCAGTTCGTCGTGGAACATAGGCCAGAGTGGACCGGAAAAGGCGTTCTTATTTTTAAACGGTTGCTCCCATAACATTTTGAGATCAAAGTCATAGCACCTAAGGCCCTCACGGGTGCTCATAAAATAAACGCGCCCACCATCGGTCGATACTCTGCCGTAGCTTGAAGGGGTACTTTTTATAATTCCTGTTGCAAGCTCATGGACGACGATATTGTAAATCCGTGACTCATCCTCGTATATGGCAATGCAGTAGTCGCCATGGATCCGGCCGACGCCGATCGAGACGCATTCTTCCGGCAGCTCGCGCTTTTTCCCGGTTTGAAAGAGATCGACAAACTCGTAGATTTTCGGCAAATTGCCGTTTTTGTTTTTATCATAGGAGGTATAGCATATGTGCAATCCACCCTGACCGAATCTCATAGAATCGATAGCGCCGTTTTTTTTGAAAAGAATTCTCTCACCCAAGTCTGGATTGAGTCTTATGAGATAATTTGCAGCCGCAAAATAAAAATATTCTCCCATCTCCTGCGCTCCTTCGAGCAGGACGCTGTCAGGGTATTCTTTTATTATTCCTGAAAACACGGCAAAATCTCCTAATTAAATCGTCTAAGCTAACCGTTTAAGGGGTGACTACGACAAACCCATCCATCAAACCGTCTTTCAAATCAATCAGATAATCTTTCCATTCATCCCTATTCAAACCCAGGCTTTTCCTCAATCTATCCCCGACATCGCTGGCCTCCTTCGGGCCACCTCTGAGCATGGATATGATCTTTTCCGGAATCAACGTCTCGAAGCCTTCGTTCAAACTGCGACCGTCCAGCTCCATGATGTGTGTGTTAAAGGGACCTGTCGGCCCCATTTTTATTAGATCGCGGAATAGTTGACCATGCTCGGGATTGCCGGTTTTACCGAGGCCGTGGTAAATCAGGGACCGTCGCACCTCATCAAGGACATATTTTGGATCTATAGCTTTGCAGTCGATGAATTTCTCCTGTTCGTTCACAATGGCCGTATAGTCGTATTTCCGATATTGATACGGGTTTTCGAAGATATCTTTAATATCGACTTCTTTCTGTATTCCAGTGATATCGTTTATAGAACCCATATTAATTCGTTTTATGATGGCGTGCAATTCATGAGCTGCTCCTTGACACTCTGCCAATGCCTTAAGGCGGGCATTTCCGGTCAGCTTTTCAAATTTTGCGTGATGGGGGACATTCTATATTCCCCCTGTCAAGCAAAAGCTAAAAAAATTTAATAAAGACAATAAATACAAAAACTTAATAGTAACACACGATTTTCGGGCGCCCCCCTGGCGCTGTATTTGCGGTCTCGGCATCCCTCTCCTTCGGCGAACACTGCGGCTTATCGCTGCGTTTATCCGGCATCCCGCCATCCTGGGCGACCGCCAACCATTCCCTATCCAGCTTCAGTGTTCGGAGAAAGGCCCTGGATTGTCCCTCCCGAGGTCGTTTGCCTCAACGTTCGTGATGGGAGACGTTCGTTCAGAACGTACCGAGCGGTTTGAAATCCAAGGTTGGCGGATTGACGGGAAAGGCATCCTATGGCAGCGTTGCCGGACCTTCAAAGCCTGTCCGGCAACGTTCTTCCTGGAAGGCGGACAAACCGCGAACGACCCGACGGACGAGATCGTCGTCGGCGCTTTGGAAATCGCGTTTTGCACGTTCGCAACATAACGTCCCCTATCACGGTCAAGCTGGAAAACATCGAAGGAAAGGCCTTGTTCGTCGTATGGTCGAAAGACCCGGCGCGCATCGGAAGGCGGGTTCGCTGACGGAACCGGTTAAATCGGTCCGATTTGGCCAAGGCGGCAATCCGGCGGCGGTCGCCTTAACGTCTATCCGGTAGTTTTTCCATATTTGCCCGGAACCGCGGAAAAATCCGGCGGTATCGGGTTGGCGCCCTTTACGATACTCTCGAACATTGGCTATCTTCACCGCCTGCAACATTTTCTCGCCGATTTGCAGCCGATCATGGGTGTTCTGTTTTGTCCTGAAGGCCGAGCGAGCTGCGGATCGTAATCGGAACGGCAACAAGCCCTGATCGGCAATTTTCGAATTCATCGCGGGTGCAACAGATTTTTGCGATATTCAAGAAGCATCACATTTCCGATTTCCTCGAAAGGGGTTTCGTTCGTGCGAGAACGGTAGAGCATCGCCATTAACACGGCCTTTTCATCCCCCTTTTCACCGCCTTCCACCAATATCGCGTCGTGTCGTTCGTTCGCCCTTGTCACGTATCCGCTCCAGGCGACGCAATAGGCTTTCGAATCGTCCGCTTTGCCTTCGGCGACCTCGACGGCCAATTTGACGGCGTCGTGGTAATCATCGGAAAAGCATCGCCGAACGGACGGTATGCCGTCCGTATCCCATGTCATCGCGAAAGGCGCGACGGGATCGATTCCCGATTTCAGGGAATTGGCCGCGTCATCGAGCGCCGCGTTTACAAACCCGATCAAAGATGCGTTCAACGTCTTGCCGGACATTCCGATTCTCCTTTTTCGATTGTCGTTTCGTTTGCGCCGCCTTTCCATCTGCCTTGGGCAACGGAAACTTCATTCTTTCGCGGGAACTATTTCGAGTTTGATTTTGCCTTTGCGGTTGCCCGCGAATACTTTCAACGATCTGACGTAATAGTCCACCGCGTGCGCCAGTTCCTCGAGCATCTTGTCTCCGCCGCTTCCGAAAGCCTTCACCGGGGCCGTAAAGTAGATGTTGCCGTTGAATTTCTTGTCGCGCCAGTCTTCGTTGCAAAACGTATGAAAGCCGTGCTTTGCGGCGATTTCGCGTATTTTGATAACGCCGTAGCGAAATATTCGATCCGGATCTTCGTCTTTCATGAAGACATGATACGCCTGGTATCTTCCCTCCTTGACGGTTTTGACCTCGTGCTCCGGCCATTTTTCGAAATGGATTCCGGGTTCCTCTCCCTCGCGGACGGGTCGCAATTTCAAAAGCGCGCCTCTTACACCGGAGAAAGTGTATGGAATTGAGGGTAGACTGCAATAGAAACTGTCGTTGAACTTTACCGGCGGCACGAAGCTGAACAAGTAGGGGTCGGGGTATCTAAGCTCCTGGACCATTCGCTTGCCGTCTCCAGAAAAAACACGGATGCTGCCGTGGCTAAACGGGTTCACCATGCACAGAAACTCGCCGTCCGTCCAGAGAACTTCGTCCTGCCTGGATTTTTCGAATCCCGAATCCTCGTCCAGCAAAATCTCCCCCGTGGCGGCGTCCAGGACGATCATCCGCCCCGCCGAGGCGACGTACAGTCTGTCCCCGAACGCGAGGCACTTGGATGCCTCGTTTTCGAAAAGCCTTCTCCAGACCAGCCTGCCGGTTTCCTTTTCGAGAGCCACGATCTCCCCGTTTTTTTTCGTCTTGCGGTCGGATCCCAGGTTGCATATGCACAGATTTTTCCACAGGGTCGGCAGGGGTTTGTTTCCGTAGAAATGCAGCCACTTGTCGTGCGGATAGTTCCACAGCTCATTCAAGTCGATATCAAAGCAGGCGAATTCCTTTCCATCGCTTGATCCAAAGATATAATTGCCGTCGGAGACAATAAAGCAAGGATGGCGGATGGAAACCGATTTTTTCTCGTTTTTTTCGAAGTCCTTAGCAAAGAGCTTGTTATCTTTTTGGCCGAACGACTTCTGGCCGATAAAAAAGCGTGCGTATTCTATTTCTACGGGTTCGTAGCTTTTCCCGGTTCCGAAAAGGTCCACGAACTCGTAGCGGTCCTTCAGTTCGAAATTTTCGTCCCTGCACTGGACCCACAGCCCTCCCAGGCCGAACTCCCATTCTTCGAGCCATTTGCGCCTGAAGACGACCCCGCATCCGCCAGATTCGATCCTTCTGATTCTTTCTTCGTCCTGGAAATAAAGCGCGCCGTCGCGGACGGTAAGCCAAACCGCGTCCGGATACTCTTTGATTAGCCCATAGAACATTTTTTAATCCTCCGTGACAATCCATGTCTATCTATTTTACAACTGCCTTGCCGGAATCACCTCGACGAAATCGGCAAGGGTTTCTCTCAAACGGTTATCTATCCAGAGGTCCATTTCATCCTTTTTATATCCCGATTCTTGAACATTCAAAATTTTGTACATCTCCTCTTTCGCGCTCTTGTTTTTCTTCAGTTCGTCCAAAACGATTTCGAGGATTTCGCCGGCGTGCTTGTCGCACCTCCTGTCGAAGGCCCACCGGACTTTTTTTCCGTTTACCATATAGCATATGTCCTTGAAAAGCTGCCCGTAGACGCCTCCTTTCTCCCCGTTGTCGTTAAATTTCATCGAATCGCGGATTCTTTCCCTGAGGGGCTTTCCGTCCGCGCCCCATGCCCAGGACTTGGAATCGTAGAAAATTTCGACGGTCTGTCCGTCCATATCCCTTGAGACGACGGAATCGTAGATGCGCTCTCCCAAATCGATCTCTGGCGCGTATTGGTCAGTTTTTATCTTAATCCGTTTTCTGACCTGGACTCCCGTTAAAACATCGCCGTTTTTTTTGAAAAAGTGAATCAGGTGAACCTCGTGGGCAGCCCCCTGGCGCATTATGAAAGCCGGATGCCCCAAATTGTCGAACACAATCGCGAGGCCTTTGGCCATGTCCTCGTTTTCAAGAAGCTCGACCACCGGAAGCTCCGAAATGTCGAGATGCAATTCAGGAAGACCGATTCCCGGAGAGTATGTGAACGACTTTAACTTGAGCGCCGCTTTGCGGGACACCGCATCGACGTTGAGAAAAGAATGCAGAATGGGAACCTTGTACATGTCCTGTATCAACCCCTCGTTGATCGGAGGCTTCTTGGCAAGCTGCAGTTGGGAAAGCATCCGGCATATTTCCTGTTCTTCAAGCTTGAGGTCTTCGGCGTGCCTTTTCAAAATACGCAAAAGGTTTATCGCCTTTCTGACCGACGGCCGGACGCCTATGGAAGCGTAGGCGTCTTCTATCCACCTTCCGGTGTTCGAATTTCGGACCGCGAGAGGATCTGGTTCGTCCTCGCGCACGGTGTACTCGTATACGTATTCGACGAAATCCGCGAAGGCCCCTTCGGTTTTGACCATCGCGATAAGCAGTTGGACGAGGTCTTCGTAATCCTCGTGGTAGAAGGCGACCACCGCGGTCAATTCCAGGACCGGCAGCACCTTGGCCAGGGCTTCGGCCTTCTTCTTCAAGTCGGGAGCCTCCATCACGTTCCTGCTCAGAAAATCGGATAGAAGGTTCAGGTATTTCGTCGACTTTCCGCCCGCCCGGAAGACCTTGGCCGCCATCTTGGCCCCTCCGACGGCGGCGTCCGCCCCGGACATGACGACCCCCGGCACTCCTCCGCCGAAGAATCCGCCGACCTGCAGCAGGTTGGTCACGATCCCCAGCCCCGCGAGGGTGTACGTGGCGTTGTCGAACTTGCCTTCGTCCCCGAAATGGAGGTAGTAGGAATGGAAGACGAAATCCCGAATGTCCCCGTAGGCTAGAAACCCGGAGATAAAGTCGCACGCCATGCCCCACCCGGAGTCGTTTCCGCCGGTTATGAAGCCGTCGACGCAGTTGGCCATGGAAACCACGCTGCGCGCCTTCATGGCGGCGACGGACAGCGCCTTGATTTTGGCAAGCTCCATCACCCCCAGACATTTTTCCGTGAAGCCGCCGGCGCTCCCGATTCGGACGCGGACCTTTTCCATGCGGTCGGCGAGGTAGCATTTCTCGAGATAGTCGAACAAATACTCCAGATACTCCACGGAGAGTTCCAGCTCCGGCGGAGGCTCGGAGCAGAAGGCCGGCAAGTTCGCCGCGTGGGCGCGCCGGACGAGAAAGGATTTGTCGTCGCGGGCCAGGAAGCGCTCCAGACGCAGCCGGTCGCGCTCCCGGCATGCGGTCATGCGGCCGGTGGACCTGATTTCTACGCGGGCTTTGCCGTCGGCCCCGATTTCGACGGAATCCCGTTCGTGGACGCCGTCGATCGCGACCAGCAGGGGGTTGGAAAAGTCGTTGACCCTGAAGTCGCTCATGCGGCCTCGGAATCCGTTTCCGATCAGAACGCCGCAGTCGGCGGACGCGTTCTCCTCGAGGGTTCCGCCGGCGGACGCTCCGTACAGGACCCCGTCCACCTCGAGAGACAGGGAGCCGTCCTTGAAGGCGGCCCCCACCCGGTGCCACCGGTCCAGTTCGACGGGTTCGCCGGCCACGCCGAAGACGCCGTCGGTCGTCCGGACGGAGAACACCGGCCGCGCCTGGTCGTCGATGGAAAGCTTCATGTTGCGCACCGGATAGTCCACGACTGGCGAGTCGGCGGCCGCGGGCTTGAACCAAAAACCGAAACCCAGATCGGACGGTCTGTTCAAGGCGCCGTCCAACGGGACCTCGACGGAGGACGAATCCGCGAACTCGCAGGCGGCGCCGAATCCTTCGGGATGGTCGGAAACGACGGATACGCCTGTCGCCCGGGCGTCGATGCCCTGGAAGACGTCGATCACCAGGCCGTCGTCTTCGATTCGGTCCATGGGATAGCGCAGGACGGGCTCCCTTGCCGGCTCCGCGAGATTTCCCACGGATATTTCGCGGGTTTCCCCGGGCGCGCCGACGACTTCCAGGGTGGAGCCGGCGAAATAGGCCACCGGGATTGCGCCGGCTTCCTCCATGTCCACGTCGAAACCGCCGTCGTCGGTCTTGTCGCCCGCGATTACGGTTTCGGACAGGACCGCGTCCGGCTCGCTCTCCCGCACAAAAAACTCGCGATAGTCGGAACTGTCTCCGACCCTGGCGTACAGCTGGGCGCCGCCCCGGAAGGGACCTGTGCGGTATCGGGTAGAAGCCCGGTTGTCGCCGTCCAGAACGAGCACGTCGTCCTCCAGTTTGCCGCGAAAGACGGTCGCGCGCACCGGCAGTCCCGCAAGATCGCCGTAGCCGCTGGAGGCCGTCAGTACGGCCGTCACGGTTTGATTCGTGCCGACGGCCTCGGGGATGCTCCAGGCGAAGTCGATGTCGTGTACCGTCAGATCCCGTTCGACTGCCGCCTCGCCGCACGAAACGGCCATGGTCTTAGCACCCGCCCGTTCCAGTCCGGTGATCGTGGCCGCGAGACGGCCGTCCACCGTACTTTCGCCGGCCTCCACATGCACGTCCGGTATGTCGATCGAAACCGGCGTGCCGTCCGCCACGAGATTGCCGAACCGGTCCCGCACGGTCAGGGTCGCCTCGATGCCGCCCAGTCCGCCGACGACCGTCTTTCCTTCGGTTTGTACTTCGATGGAGGCCGGCCGGCCCGGAACCACCCTGTACAAGGGGGTCCGAAATTCCGGAGAGGACCCGTCGGAAAGCCGCGCGACGACCCTGGCCGTCGCACCCGCCCTCGTCGGAAGCGAAAGCGTCGTCGAGTAGCACCCGTGGTCGTTGGTTTCCGTTCGGGGGGAAACGGAACCCTCGCCTTCGACTTTCCATTCGATCGCCGGGGCTTCCTTGTTTTTCCAGGAAAAGTCGCCCAGAAGAATCGCGCTTGCGACGGTCGTGCTTTCGTCGGCGCTGATTTCTATCGCTTCGTCGTCGGAGGATTCGGACGGCAGCAGCGCCAATTTCAAAAACGCGAACTCCCACAGGATGTTTTCCGGATCGTCGTTTTTGTATAGACGGAGGGCGAGAAGTCCTTCGGGGTCGAGCCGGTCCGGATCGACGCCGATATTCCGCCTCCCGGACGAAATTCCGGCCGGGTATTCGTCGTCCCCGACGGCGAGCGCCATTGTCCATTCGGGTCCGAGGCACTCGAGCGGGTCGAATTCGCCCTGGAGAAGGGCGTATTCGAAGTCTACCGCAAGGTCGGAGGAGGAAACGACCGGGATCTCCCAGTCCATGACGTCTTCGGTTCGGCCCGAGGCGTCGGTTCGCGCGAGCTTCGGCTCCTCCAGGTCCAAGACCGAAAACTGCATCTCCGGCCTGTAGACCCGCCGGTAGACGGCCTCGGCGTTTTCGTCGCTCCGGCGGGCTTTCGCCGTCGCGGCCTCGTCGTATATCCGGACCTTGATCGGCACGCAGTGGACCGGGCGCTCCTCGAGGGGGTGTTCGCCCGCGCCGACCGTCGCGCCGGCGTCGGAGGAGA
>CAZNTU010000178.1:0-11740 GCA_964575975.1 uncultured Desulfobacteraceae bacterium | reverse complement strand
TAAAGGTCGTTAATTTCGCAACACCCTGCGATTGGAGTGTTTGAAGGTAGGGTACAAAATATTCTCGAAAAAATCCAGGGGGCGCCTCGCTATTTTTTACAGGACTTGCAAGAAACGCGCGCTCCCTTTCAGACTTATGTATAACGATGAGGCTGGAAGGCCTGGTAGAACATCACCATGTCGCCCAGGATGATCGCCCCCAAGACCGCCCGGTAGACAATCGCGCCGAACGTGGCGAATACGACCAGGGAACCGAATGTCTGTACAAGAAAATCCGCGAACACCCGTTTGCGGGAAATGGCGAGCTTTTCGGTCCTTAAGTTTCGGCGGACCCGGCTGAAGCGGTCCGAAATTTCCTCTCCGATTCCAAAAAGCCGCACCTCTTTGGCATGGGCGTTTCCGGTAAGTATCCAGCTGTAGTACATGGCCATGCGCTCGTCCGGCGTTTTCTCGCGCCGCCAGTCGAACGTCACGCGGGAAAACTTCATGCGGACAAAAATGCCGGGAGCCGCCGCGGCGATCAACACCAGGGACACCGCCCAGTGAAAGGTGGCTAAAAGTCCGGAAACCGCTATTAACGATACGGCGCTCTGGCCGAGTCGCATCAGGGTATTGACGATTTGCGTAGGACGAAAAGGACTTTCTCGCTGTGCTCTGTGGAGAGTGTCGAAATACCGGGGGTTTTCATAATAGTCGAGATCGAATGCCGCCAAAGGCAACAGACCCTGCAGAGCCATTGCCGCAGCGGAGCCGACAACCCATTTGGGGCCTGCCTGCCATACAAAACGGATTGCCCGGTCGAGCCGGGCCGCGTGGCGCGCTTTTCCGATGATAGTGTTGACGCCGGTCATTGTATTCGGAGACTAACGGTCCGGAAAGGGATGTCGGCCTATAACGAGGTCCCAAGGCTTTTTGCACTCGAACCTGTCGATTTCGGGCCAGTGGCGCGCGACGATTTGTTGTTTGGAAATGAATTGAACGCACGGCCCGTCTTTGGATTTTATCATCACTCGAATGACATGCGGTTTCCATAAACAGCCGGCGATTCCTGAATCCCTAAGTATTCGGTAGGGTTTGCGAGAAATCCGAACCATCCATCGCCGCATGTAATTGTATAAATGGAGGCAGCGCCCCCTGATTAAACCTCGCGAGCCCCCATGCACATGGCCGAGACGGCCGTTGCGTATTCTGCAAAAAACGGTACCCACGAGATTGCTTTCATTCACCAAACCGGTATCCTCGCATGCCACGGCATCCCCGCGTGTCGCCACCCCGTCGGAAGTCCGGCGAACAACGCGATGCACGATTTCCTGTCGTTTGACCGAAGACTGTCGAGTGAAAACGACTACGTCTCCAGGCTGCAGGGCATTCAATCGGGTCGTTTGGACAACAAGCAGGTCGCCGTCCCGAAAGGTGCCTTTCATGCTATGGCCGCAATAATATCTATCTACGGAGGTCGCAGATATATGTTTCAGTTTCATCCAATTTTTCAACTGGCTTGGCGTATTGCGTCCACCGCATGCACCGCATCCAACGAAAAGCGTAGCCGCCAGCCTTTGTATTTCCGCGCCATCTCCGCAGCGGCGTGAAACCATTGCTTTTTTGAGTAAACACTCGAATTCAATGATTGCATGGGAATTTCGAAAACCGCGTGCATGAGATACTCGCATGTTTTCATCTGTGAAATGGATTGTATTTCAGTGTTTTTCGCCGCAAAAATACGAATAAACGAATGCACGGGATAAGCGATTCCGTGTTGGCAGAAATCGTCAAACTTGTACAGTTTACCTGGTTCGGGCGTCATGTCGAATCGTTTTCCATCCATGACCATCCACGCACCGTTCCTGTCGGGGAACGCAAAGAGCCAGTCGTCCGCCAGGACCGGGAAACGCTCGCAAACGAGAGAGCTTAAAGTAGTTTTGCCGGACGAAGAACGGCCCAGCAACAATATTGCCCCTCTTGGACCCGAAACGGCAACGGCGTGCAAATACAAGCCGGTCGAGGGAGTCATTCGATCACTTCTCCGACAAAGCCGGCCGCCTTGAGTTTTTCGATGAATTCGTCGATATCCTGAACAACCTGATCTTCCGGTACGCCTTCGCAAACATCCATTAAATGGTGAACAATTTCGCTTTTCCTGCAAGGATTTTCCAGAACTTGCCATATTGCCAGTCCGGTAGGATTGACGACCTGAACCGTATCCGTTTCCGGATTGAACAGGATAGCGCCGTCGGAATCTTCGATGCGGCAGGAAACATTGTGGTTAATACAATATTTGTTGTCATCCATGTTGCAATAACCTCTTATCCGACTCGAATATCGGATATCCGTAATAATATCTTTATCCTCCAGATCGGCTAAAATCGCTGAGATATCTTGGCGTATCGAATCCAAGGATGCCTCGTATACCGATGCAACATCATCGATAACACTGCAAATAGATTGTTTTCCGTCCATATGCCGGAGGACTTCCCTCGCTGTTCGGTTGATTTTTATTATCCGGCGTTCTTCCGGCAGAAAAATCAAGCAACCCTCATCGAAGTCTTCAACGGCCGCCATTTTTTTTAGCACATATCGACCATCCACTATATCCATCTTAAGTACCGTCTCCGGCAAAACAACCCATGCTGGCGCCCGCGCCCTGGGGATAACAGAATGTTGCGGCATAATTTCCATTTTGACAGGTGTCCGAGGCTCCTTCTCCGACTTTACAAGCTGGAACCATTGTGTTGTTATAGCCCCCCGAGCAATCTGCCGCGCCGGTACCTCTTGAGCAGGTGTCTCCCAAAACGGGCGAAACGCGGCCCATGTCAATGCTTACCGGTTTTTCATATTTAAGTTTTGGCTTGCCATTCATTTCTTGCCCTCCGCATCGTGAGTTTGATAATTAAACGTAGGTCAACCATGCCGCGTTCTCAATTCTCGGGCGTACCACTGCCTATCCATAGCCTTTTTCGTCCGGCTGGAAAAAAACCCAACCTATTTGCTTCTTCACAGATTGGGGAGGCATTTACAAGCTTGCCAGTGGCCTCGTAGTTCATGGCCAAACAATGTGTAAGGCAAACTTTGGCATGGATGCAGTTGCCGCAAAGTCCTGGAAAAGGACCTTCCAAATTTCGCCGCATTTGGACCAGAGTAGGATGCGCGGTCCAAACATCTCGAAGGCCGTCTTGGCCCAGCGTTCCAAAGCACAAATCGGGGATATTGCGTCCTATGCCGCATAGAGCCATTTCGCCGGTACCAAGCAGTCCTAGGATATTTCGAACATTGCAGGCGCCGCCTAATCCGCCATATCGCAGAATTTCCCTTACCGTCAGCATCGCTGGAGGCAGCATGATAGAGAGATATATTCCATACCGGTCCTGGAGTGGGGTACGAATCCGGCGTACCAGGCAAAGCATTTCTTCAAACGAGAGCCCTTTCCCCTTAAGGTGTATTTCAGCCCCTCTTCCAGAGGGAGTAACCGGATTGAATTTCACAGATCCCGCACCAAGACTCACGGCCAAGGCGATCAGACCTTCGACGTGATCCGCGTTTTCTCGCATTACCGACATGATGATCTGCGGCCGGAATCCGGCCTCCACCAAATGCTTTATGCCGTTAACAGCCTCATCGAACGCTCCGCGCCTGCCACGAAACCAATCGTGCCAGTTCGGGTCGGAGCTGTCCAGGCTTACCGCAACGTGAGAAAGCCTGTTCTTTTCAAAAAGGTGCCGAGCCAAGGCCCTGTCGATCAGGGTCCCGTTTGTCTCCATGGTCAGGTTCAGTCCCTGGTCGGACAGGAAATCCGCAACTCGGACGAATTCCGGATGAAGCACGGGTTCTCCACCTGTCAGCTTGACAGCGGTCAACCCAAGCGGTTTTGCCTCATGCACGGCCTCTTTGATCAGCTCGATGTCAAGGCATTCCGCTGGAACAGGTTTCCCTTTAATAAAGGAAGGCGTTATCCAGCAGTGCCGACAATGCAGATTGCATCCTGCCGACAAGTATAGATAGAACATCCGCAGGGGCGGTACGCCTGGCGGCAGTGCAAGATCTGCATTGTCTTGTTCGAGTGAATGCTCGAGTCCGTCGCAGGTATCTTTCGGCAAAGTCATAATTTTTTTCTTCACAATTGCCGACTCGCTTACCAAGTCGGCATTTCATCTCTCAATGCAGTTCCAGTCTCTTGAAGAAACTTGCGATAGCAATAGTCCGGATTGGCCAAATACAAATTTCCCGTTCGGGTAAATACGACAGCAGGACACCCTCCGTTGCAAAAGGACATCCACTCGCAACCTCTGCATCCGAGTACGTTTTCCATCCGAATACGGCCTCGTTCCCGCATTTCCTTCAAAAGAGGGTGGTCCCGCCAGATGGAGCGGATTGGCGTCTTGCCGATGGTTCCCAGCGAAGCGGCCGCTAGCATGTTGCACGGAACGATCATGCCGTCGTGATGAACCGCCAGTTTGCAGAACATGCAGCCGCAGGACGACAGAAAACCCATCTTCCAGCGCGTTGGCTGCTCGCCGGTCTCCTTGGCGTGTTCCATTTCGCGAAACATATGCCAGAGTGCAAGGGAACCGGCGCTGGCGACTATGCGGCCCGGCCGAGCCCGTTCAAGGCGAACCTGAGTCCGCATTGCCGCCGGACGTTGCTCCGGCAGGAGCATTATGCTGTCATGGCGGGCGCAGCCCGCGCCCATGGGCATGGCATCGTTCGTAGAAAATCGCGGAATTCCGATATCGTCGAGAAGCAGGCGGGCGATGTTGTCGAGATCGTCCACGTTATGGCGGTTGACCGTGACTCTCACTGTTGCCGGAAAACCGGCCTCTGTAAGCAGGCGCAATCCGCGAATGGCCTTTTCGAAGCTGCCCTTTCCTCTCGAAGCATCGTGGACGGCCGCGCAAGAACCGTCAATGGAAATCTGTATAGAATTCAGCCGCTTCAGTCGTCCCTTTTCCTGGAAACGCCCCAAAATTTCTTCGTCGATCAGTGTGCCGTTGCTAAGAATGCCATACCTCATTCGGCCTTCGACAACGCCGTCGATCAGCGTCCATAGGTCTCGTCGCGTAAATACTTCGCCCCCGCTGAGCGTCACATACCGAACAGCCAGGCTTTTCAATTCGGCGAAGAATTCCAGCCAGCGTTCCGCAGGCAAATCATGCCTCCCGACCATCTCGTCGTTGTAAAAGCAATAGGCGCAATGGAGATTGCAGCGGCCTGTCAAGGAAAGATCGAAATCCCTGGGCGCTTCTTCGATCCGCGAATAGGTTTCGGCAGCGGCGGGATTCGGGGCCGGTTTCGCGGAAACAATGGCGAAACCGTCGCGAAGCAACTCGTCCGCAAATGCCGCGACATCTTCCCGGATTTCCGCGGACGAGGGCGACTCGCACCGGCCGGCGAGCGCCGACGCCAAGTCGTCCGTACGGGATACCCCGTCCATCGCCTGCCAAACTACAAGGCCCGTGGCATTGACAACCTTCTCCCGTCCGGTGTCCGCGTCGAAGAGAATACCGTTGTCGCCTTCGAGACAAACGGAAACTTGGGGCTTTCGTAGCCAATAAGAGGAAATCTCGTTTTTGCTCGCTTCCATGCGCCAACCTATGCTTGCAATTATATTTCCACCACGATTGTTGAATTTTCGGCAACCAATACAGCGATTCGTTCTTCCATCTACAATCTCGGAACAATTATGTCAATACCGGCCACAAGCAATCCTTATTCCGCGTCTTTCATTCTTTTGAAGAGCCACCACCCTATTATGATCGCGAAAATCCCCGCCGAATTCGACGCTATGTCCAATGGATTGAAAGTGCGGGACGGCAAAAAGGCTTGAATCGTTTCAATGGCAACGCCGAACAGCATGACACAAAGCGCGGCCAACGCGATCCGCCGATTCGTCGGTTTGCGAAACGCACCGATGGAAAGGAACATGATCAGCGCGAACGCAAAAAAATGTTGGAATTTGTCCAAGCCGATCGAGAAGATCGTTTTGGTCGAATCGCCTCCTGACTCCGGGCTGATCGACGCGACCGTCACTATGCAGACGCAAATAGCCAGTATCCATTTGCAGAATGTGGTTCTTTTTTCGAAATTAAACTTTTTTCCCGACCCTCCTCGAACAGCGTCGCGATTCCACCATAGTCGGTCGAAACCGAATTTCGCCCGTCCCGACAGCTTTCGTGAACTTCAACGCGATTGCGGTTTCGAATGCATATATGCCGTCCAAAATTCCAAAACCAATTCGTACGGTCGCAAAAGGAAATAAAAAAAAGACGACCTTGAATTCGTTACGCGATTTTGCCAGTCTTTCTTTGTAGGCACGAAAATTCGACAAAAAAGATAGAGCGCCTTGTCCGAAAAGTCATCTCGTATACTCAGGTAATAGGGTAATAGCGCGGCCTGCATCACGATGTGGCTTTTAAAATTCAATCCTTGAAAAAGCCGGACGTAAATATTTTCGACGATCCTCGCGATGGCTTTGTCCTTTTCAAGTTGTTCGGCGATTTTCGAGGGCAAAGCGGTTCCGAAAACGTCGCGGGCAAGAAAAAGGCCCGTGAAAAGCATTCTTTTGCAATGCAGCTCGTCCGCGAGCTTTCGCAATTTTTCCCAATCGAGCCGAGAATGACGGTCGATGAATTCGGCGACGCACAAGATTTTCTCCAAAGATTGCCAGATATCGGTAGAGCTGTTGACGCATAGGTGCAAAAGGGTGTCTTCGGGCGACAGTACGGATATATTTCTGTCGTGAAACCGGATTTTCCGCAATCGTTTCCTGCAAAACTCGTAATCGTACCGACGGCGAAAAGGACCGCCTAGCCTCCAATGAAGATCGATGTGGAACCGGCCCGTATTATCGAGAAAGTCGCACTCTCTACAATATTTTAAAATTTGTTCGAACTGATTGCCGTAGAGTTGTTGGACGGGCGAACGGAACCCGGCTTTCAGCAGGGCGTCCCTCGCGGGGGCGACGCAACGTTCCGGAACCAGAATGTCCATGTCCTGGCAGTATCTCATGGCGCTGTCGCCATATACGTCAAGGGAAAGAACAGAACCTTTGACAGGCACGGCCGGAATATTTCGTCTTTCGAACAGCGCGAGCACCTCGGTCAATTTTTTGCGCAACCTCATATTGTATCCGACTACACCGACGTACTGGCTGAAAAACCTGTTGCGCGTAAACTCCGGTAGTGACGCAAACAACCCCGTTTTTTTCAAATTGGAATAAAAAACGGGCAAAACCCGATGCCTCCCGGCCAAATGTAAAACGGTCCCCCAGTCGATCCCCCTGCCATCCAGAAGCCGGGCCGCAATTCCCGTTTTTTCCTTCTTTAAATCGAACCGAATCAGAGACAACAGCAACCGATATTCGGGTAACTTGTCAGCGTCGATAAATTTTTCGTATAACCGCATATTCTCCCATTATCTCACGCAAAGTCGCCAAGCCGCAAAGAAACCTGTCCGCGTCTTCCTTTGCGGCTTTGCGTGAGATCCCCTCAAAGCCTGTTCGCCACCCTGAAGATACCGTCCTTGATCAAAGCCGCCCCAAAATTGACGAGCAGCCCCAGCCTCTTGTCCATCAACCTGAGGTAGGTCAGAACCTGTTTCTTGTGGACAGGAGCCACGGATTCTACCGATTTCAGCTCCACGATCACCTTGTCCTCCACGACGAGATCCGCTCTGAACCCCTCTTCGAACTTGAGACCGTCGAAAACGATCGACACGGCGACTTGTCTTTGCACATGCAATCCTCTTTTTTTGAGTTCGTGGGCGAGCACCACCTCGTACACAGACTCAAGCAGCCCCGGCCCCAGGCGGGTATGTATCAGATAGGCCGCGTCCACGACCTGCTTGGCGATTTCGTTTTCGGTCAATGTGTATTTCTCACGCAAAGCCGCAAAGACGCTAAGGGAAGAGCTATAAGGACTTTTGTTTGACATACAACACGATGCATCATACTATGAATCAAAATAATATCAGGAGGTGAATCATGCAACAGATCACAATCCGGGGCATAGACCCTGAAATCGAGCAGGAAATCCGCCGAAGCGCAAAGGAAAGTCGAAAATCCATCAATCAAATTATCAAAGAAATCATCCATAAGGAATTCAGAAAGTCGAAATCTCCCGCATCCTCCTTGAAACAACTGTCAGGAGGATGGACCCAAAAGCAAGCCGCTGAATTTGAGTCAGCTATCAAATCTTGCGAGCAGATCGATGAGGACATGTGGAAATGAAACTTATTCTGGACACAAATGCCTATGTAGGTTTTAAGATATGTTTTTCGCGAGTTGATCTTTGCGCCTTGGCGTCTTTGCGTGAGCCCTCTACCCGCTCCTCGCCCCCTTAAAGACGATATTGCAAAACGCCCTGCAAAAATAAGAGACCTGCGTCCTTATCGGCGCTTCCAGATAAGCCTCGATGTACCGTCTCTCCGACTCGCAGATTTCCTCGAACGTGTTCGGCATATCGACATAGAAAGGGGGCACGAGGCCGGGCGCCACTTTTTTACGCAGTTCCCGGAGCGATTCGGGGTAGAGCCCGAAATAGTGGGGGCTCAAGGGGCGGACCCCCACGATTTGAAGGTCGCCCTTGAGCCAATTGTAGAGCATGGGAAGCTCGTCCAGCCAAAGCTTCCGGGCGATCTTGCCCCATCCGGTGATCCGGAAGTCGTTCTCGATCTTGCCGCCTTTTTTCAGGCCGTTGATCTTATAAACGTAATCCTGCAGATACTCGGAATAGGGGTGCATGGTCCTGAGTTTGTATACGACGATGGGCCTGCCTTCCAAGCCGATCCTTTTCAATTCCACGAAGGGACCGTAAGTCGGATTTTGATCGACCGACGGGGTCATCGTCTTTTGCGCGACGAAATGCAGTCTTTTGTTTACGGTCGTTTCTCCGACGATGTTGAATCCGCAAAAGGTAAGACGCCCCAAGATTTCGGCGCGCGAAACGATCCTGTTCTTTCCCTTGGTGAAGGAAAAATAGAGCTTTTTTATCCACGGCAGCTTAGGGAGGATCCGATGGATCGCGAAATCGACCATGTAGTAGGCGGACGCCAAATGCCTCGGGAAATTTTCGTAGATCCAATCCCTGTGAGTGACGATGGTGTGCGCGATTCCGACAAAATAACCGCCGTTGAGCAACATATTGTGGACTTCGAGGAAATACCGGTTCATCCAACGGATGTCGTTCACTTTGTGAAGGTTGACGAACAGCCGAACAGGATGTCCGTTCATCCGGTCGAAATAAACCATATTGTCGTTGCTTCGCAGAGACATCTCGGCATGGACGATATCGGAAAGGTTTATCCTGGAATCCAGGAATTCGAAAAGCTCCCGGTCGTCTCTCAAATACTTGTCGCGAAGCTTTTCCCTTACGGGCTCGAGAAAATGGTTGCGGATTTCGTCGAGGTCCAGCGCGAGCGGCAATTTTTGCTGTTTCAGTATCCGATTGACTTGGTCGGCGGATTCGATGTCTCCCTCCTCGTTCCCGCGCTTGAATACGAAACGAATCCTGTGGAAAACGATCTCGAGGCATAACAGCAGCAATACCGTCCCGAAGACCTGCGTTCTGGAAAAATGGAAAAGCCGAAGTCCGAAAACGACGACCGCCAAGCCGAGGGCGATCAGGACCGCGCTTTTGACCCACGGCCAAACGGCATGGTAATAGTTCCTGTGACGGCGAGCCTCGAATTTGCCGGTCACCAACGAGAAAACGAACCACAAGCCGTAGAAGACCACAAACAGCTTCTCGTAATCGGCCGAGAGGTCCCAGGCGCCCTCTCTCCAATAGTGAACGGCCATGAATGAAAAACCGGCAATAAAGAAGTCGAAGACGACGAGCGCTTTTTCGTATCGGCCTCTGCCGGATTTGTCTTTCGCCGAGAGATCCGCCTGGATCCTTCCGGGTCTAGCGACAATGTAATAACCCGACAGGATCGAAGCCTCCAGAAAGAACATGAGAGCGCAAGTTCCGAAAATGTGAGTTCTCGAATAGGAATAGAGCCCCGTCAGAACAACCAGAAGGGCGGCCAAATAGGCCGTGTACAGATTGCATTTAACAAGCGCGGTCATTCCGCATCCGTAATTCTCATAAGTGCAGTATTTGAATTTCCGTGTGGACAAGGAGACGAACAGCCATATACCGACGAATACGAACAGCAGTTTCGCATACATCGGGTCGAGGACGAACCTCCCTCTCTTCCAGAAGTTCAAAAAGTGGAAACAGAAGCACAGCAAAAGAAAATCGAGAAATCCCAGAAAAAACGGACTTGCCTCGCGCCTTTCCCGACCGTATTCGATCGTCGTATCCGCTTCGATTCGAGCTTCCATAAATTCACCGTCCGATTCTATCCGCAGTCCAAAAATTGTAAAAGATCTTCCACTGAAACGACAATAATCTCAATGCGAGAAAAAACCCAAATCCTATCTCAGATCTCGCTGAACCAAGCTAATGGAATACAAACCAATCACCCAACTCCCGATCACTAATAACGAATAACCAATGACCCATAACCAATAACTATTTACCAATCAACCAATCCTCTCCATAACGAACTTCACCAAAAACTCCGTCACGTCGATCTTGTCCCCCAGCATTTTCCGCCGCCTTTCCCTCCACAGCTCTTCATTATTCGGTCCCGACAGAATCTCCAAGCCTTTCCGAACGGAACGCACCTGCTCTTCCTTGGAGCATCCGAAGTTGAACACCAGCCCGTATTTTTCCTCTTGCTCGTCGGTGTAGCCTCTCCCCCTTTCGTCCACGTAAATGGAGGGCGTTCCCAGGCAAGCGGCCTCCGAGGCCATGGTGGAGCTGTCTCCGTAAACCAGACACGCGTAATAAAGGGCGTGATGGATTCTTTCCGGCGGGCATGGAATTGCGTAGTTTTCAAGCTCCCGGGGCAATTCTTCCTCCGAGGAAACAAAAACCCGGGCGTATCTGGCGAATTGTTTCACGGCCATGATTTTCGTCTCCGTCGCAAGCCCCTTGCCTCCAAAATCGTGGACGGCCGTCCGGGAAACGAAACGAACAACGACAAACTTTCGACCTTTTTTTACGCCGAGAGTAGAATAAATATCCGGGTCGGGTATGAAGTACTTTTCCCCGAGATATGCCAGCTCTTTGTAGCTGTCGATCCGTACTTGATTTGCCGATGTTTCTCCTGTAACTTAAAGGTGTCAATACGTACGATGCGAAAGGAAACGTGATAAAGGAATCGAAAAGCACCGGTTCCGTGTCCGTAAAGACGATTGTCGGAAAACCGGAAAGCGCCCCGATTTGAGGCAGATAGAAATCTCCGACTCCGATCGCGACATCCGGCGCGATTCGCTTGCAAAGTCGATAAGTCCGCGCCCATCTAACGAAAAAATCCCCGATTTTGGAAACAATGGTCTTCCGGTGGACAGAAACCTTGTGGAATGGAATATGGAATTTTTACCGAAGTTTAACTTGGAAACAATTTCAAAAGCAGAATCAACAAGTGCTTTATCAATTTCGTTTTGGCAGAATTGTTGAAAAAACGAATAGGTTTGTCCGATAATTTCGATGTTTATCTTAAGCTTGGACAGAGTAAATATCAGTTCCTGGAGGTTGAGCGGAGAAATCGACAATTTGTCTTTTTCGAATAATTCCCGAATAATAGACTGACTAACTTTCATTTTGGCGGGATCTTGGTTGACAACCGAATAAACAATTACGTTGGTGTCAAGATAATGCATTGTTCATTTCATTCATTATCTCGTCAATATCGACATCGC
>CAZNTU010000177.1:0-11755 GCA_964575975.1 uncultured Desulfobacteraceae bacterium | reverse complement strand
ACATCATCCTGGTCGGAGAAATGAGAGACCTGGAAACCATTTCCATGGCCCTCACGTGCGCCGAACTGGGAATCCTGGTGTTCGGGACCTTGCACACGAACAGCGCCGCAAAAACCGTGGACAGAATCATCAATGCCTTTCCCGCCGATGCCCAGGCGCAGACCAGGACCATGCTCTCCGAGTCGCTGAAGGCCGTCATCTCCCAGCAACTGCTGCGCACCAAGGACGGAAAGGGCCGATGCGCCGCCCTTGAAATCCTGCTAGGATCGTCGGCCCTCGCCAGCATGATTCGGGATGGTAAAATCGCCCAGATGAGTTCCCTCATTCAGACAGGAACGCAAATGGGAATGCAGACCATGGACCAGCATCTGCTTCGACTCGTCAAAGAGGACATCGTCACACGTGAAGCGGCCTACGAAAAGGCGATCGACAAAAAGCTTTTCGCGGGCGAAGACGATTAGTCCGACAGGAGAAACGGTGCTTTGACAGCCTCGGTGCAACTTGCTGTTTTCTCGGATCAATACGGAGCAATCCTAATCGTGGACTCTTCTTTCGATCGTATGTTTTGTCAAGGTGAACAATCATGAAGCATGCGCTTAAATCCGCCCTTAAATCCGCAGGCGTCAAATTCGTTCGCATCGTCTGGTGCGACAACGCCAATGTGATCCGCGCCAAAGCCGCCCATGTGGATTGTCTCCAGGATTACATCGAAAACGGCGTGGGCATCGGCGCCGCCCAGATGGCGGTTCCGGTGATGTACGACAGCGTGGTCGGCGACACCGGCCTCGGTCCGGTGGGAGAGATTCGCCTGATGCCGGACTGGTCGACTCTGACCATCTTGCCTTTCGCCCCGGGTCACGCGCAGGTTGTCGGCGATATGGTCGTCGGCGAAACCGAATCTTTCTGGTCGCATTGTCCCAGGAATTTTTTGCGGCGCCAGATCGGCGCGCTCGAGGAATTCGGACTGACATTGAAGGCCGTGTTCGAAAACGAATTTTTCCTTCTTTCCAGAAACGCCGCCGGCGAGTTGCGGCCGGTCGACGACACGCTCTTTTCGGCCACGGCTTCCATGAACGTAAACCGGGGCTTCATCGGCGATCTGGCCGACGCTCTGGTTGCGCAAGGCGTCGAGGTGGAGGGATACTATCCGGAAGCCGGCCCTGGACAGCAGGAGGTCAACATTCGTTATGCCGAAGCAATGCGGGCGGCCGACCGACAGATCCTCTACCGCGAGACGGTACGGGGAGTCGCGGCGGCGCACGGGCTCGTGGCATCCTTTCTTCCAAAAATCTTCGAAGACAAAGCCGGTTCGGGGTGCCATCTCAACTTCAGCCTGTGGCGCGAAGGCCGCAACATCGGCTGCGATCGTACCCAGCCCACTCGCATCGGCTCCGAAGCGCAAATGTTTCTGGCGGGGATTCTGGAACATCTGCCGGCCCTGGCCGCCCTGACCATCCCCAGTGTCAATTCCTACCGGCGCATCCGACCCCATTTCTGGGCGGGCGCTTTCCGCTGCTGGGGCCATTGGAACCGCGAAGCGGCAATCCGCGTCTGCAACGGCGAGAAAGACGACCGAGCCGGCAGGTTCGAGCTTAAAACCGCCGATGCCACCGCAAACCCCTACATCGCCCTGGGCGGATTGATTGCCGCCGGCTGCGACGGGATGCGCCGAAACCTGGAGCTGCCCCGGGAAGTGGCCGTCGATCCCGGCCTCATGGCCGAATCGCATCGTCTGGCCGGCGGCGTCGATCCTCTGCCGCGGAATCTCGGCCAATCTCTCGAAGCGCTAAGTCAAGACCCGGTGCTCCTGGATGCCTTGGGAGACGATCTGGTCCGGTCGTTTACGGCGGTGCGCCGCTTCGAATGGGAAAAACTCAAAGACCTGAGCCTGGAGGAGGAAGTGACCCTGCTGGTCGAACGATATTGACGGCCGCAGACGCCCGCCTCGAAGCCAAAAAGAAAGGATATCGCGCATGCTGCTGTCGGCCAAAAGCCGGGAAATCACCGTCGATCCTCGAAAAGCGGCGCTGCTGTATATCGATGTGCAAAACTACAACGCCCGCTCCGACGGCGGCGAATACCGACAGGAGGGTCTCGCCCCCGATCAGGCCGAGAAAAAGTACGGGTATTTTTTCAACCGGCTCGCAACGGTCGCGATTCCCAACATGCGGCGCCTGCAACAGGCCTGCCGCCGAAAAGGCGTGGAAGTCGCGTACACGACCATCGAAAGCCTGACCTTGGACGGTCGCGACCGAAGCTTGGACTACAAGCTCACCGGATTCAACGTGCCCAAAGGTTCCTGGGACGCGCACGTCCTCGACGCGATTCGACCGCTCGACGACGAAATCGTATTTCCGAAAACATCGTCGAGCGTGTTCATATCCACCAACATCCATTACGTGCTCGGCAATATGGGGGTCGATTTTCTGATCGTCTGCGGCCTGCTGACGGATCAATGCGTCAGTTCCGCAGTAAGAGACGCCTGCGATCTGGGGTATCTGGTGACACTGATAACCGACGCCTGCGCCACTCGTAGCCGGGAGCGTCACGAAGCCTCCATCGAGCATATCCAGGGATACTGCAGGCGGCGCACCACCGACGAATTCATAGCGGAACTGAAGCTTTTCCAAGATCGGTGAGTAAAACCCGAAAACGTTCTCGAACTCGGGGGATTTTACACTGGTCGAGAAGCTTTTGCTTGGCATCCTCCATCGTTTCCGTTGGACTTGATTTGACTCGCCTCGGGGTTGAAGAGGGGCGGGCCTCGGAACGAAATAAAGATGCCAAAGCCTCGCGCAATACAGGCCGGCGGCAAGCGCGACGGCATATTCATTTCGTTTCGCAGCCAAAAGCCTGTCGTTCCGTGTTTCCGAGGCGTCTTCGGCGGCAAACGGCGAATTCCGTTCCGTCTCCGGGCAATCCGAACCTTCCCGGAACGGCTCGCGGTCTCGCCCGCTTGCCGAATGCGAAACGCCCGTTTCTCTTTGCCGGCTCCGTCCGGGATTATGAAAACGGCGATTCTCCGTCGCTGAAACCTCCTCCCGGCGCTGTTCGCCGACGTTCCCGAAGTCGAGCTGTTAAAGCTGCGGAGTGTCTTCGGAATGGTTGGCGGATGTGCGCCTGGCGGACGAGGACGCGATCCTGGAGCCGGCCGGGCATTTGCCGGAGGAGGCGGCCGAGGCCCTGCTGGAGCTTGCGGTCGGCGGCGAGCCCCGGAAGGTTCGCCCGGACGGGGACGGCGTCGAGCATTTCGACTATCCGGACGCAAAGCGCCGGTTCCGGGTCTTGAAGGACGCGGAGGAGCTGCGACGGCGCTGGACTATCCGAAGTCCGGGAGCTTCCTGTCGTTACCGCAAAAGCCGGTGCGAAGAAGCGAGTCCCGGCTTACCATGCCCTTGAACCGACCCTCGGAATCGACCACCGGCAGGCATTTCAGCCCCTTTTCTGTCATCAGCCCGATTGCTTCTTCGATGGACGTCTCCTCCCCGACCGAAACCGGCTCGGCAATCATAACCGCGCGGGCGGTCGTTTCCTCCAGGCATCGCCGCATGTCCTTCGTTTGGCAGGCATCCTGTTCGAACGGGTGCTTCAACTTGGAGAGCAGGCCCCAGATTCCTTCCTGTCTTGGCTTGAAGTAGCGAAGCAAGTCCCGGTCGGTTATCAGGCCCAGAAGCTTTCCGTCGGAATCGACCACCGCGACCTGTTGGATGTCGCTGCTGTCGATTACGCGGATCGCCTCGTCGAGGGAAGTTTCGGGAAGCACGGAGTGGGAGTCGCGACGAAGGATGTCGCTTACGCGCCTTAATTGTCCCACCTCGAGTTTTTGCGCCTTGAACGCTTTCCAGTCGGGCGACTCGCGCATGACCGTTCGGAAGACGTCGAGCCGGGAGAGCATCCCGGAAAGGCGTCCATCCTTGTCGATCACCGGAAGGCGCTTGACTCCTTTCGACAGCATCAGATCGACCGCCTCGGTCAGCGGGCGGTCCTCGGCTACAGTGACGGCCGGGGAAGTCATGGCTTGATCGACCCGGTGGGAACGCATGCGGGCCATGACCGATTCCCTCCGGTTCTCGTCGGACTCGGCCAGAAGGCCCAGGCGCAACGGCAGACCGCCTTTTCGGATCAGGTCGCCCTGGGTGATCAGGCCCACGGCCCGGTTTTTGTCGTCGATCACGGGCAATCCCGTGAAGATCGATCCCAGGAGCAACCGGACGGCGTCGCTCAGGGGGGTGTCTGTCGTAACGCTTTTCGGCTCGGGCGTCATGACGTCTCGGACCAGGAGCTGGCGGGGAAAAAAGGAGTTTTTCGCCCGGTAGCCGACCACGTCTATGTTGTGCATGGCCACGATCCCCTCGCCGACAATTCCGTCCAGGACGTCCAGGACGCGTTTCGCCTCGGCTGCGGGGACGAGGACGCGAATGAGGACGGGCATGTTGTAGGAAAGAATTTCCAGCCTTCCGGTAGCGATTTCCCCGCTTTCGTAGCACCCGGCGACTCCTCGGACGACCATGCATCTGGAGGCTATTTTCAAGTCCCGGACATGCCCGACGACGGCGTCCGCCACCGGCTTTCCCCGGTACAGGGACTCTTCTCCCACGTAAATATCGATTGCCTTGTAGCGAATCATTTCCCGATTCCCTCCTTGCTATTTCAAGCTGCCCAGCCAAAAGCCGAACACGGTCAGGGACAGTCCTCCGACGTTGTTGACCAGAATGTTTGCCAAAGGCTGGAGCGTCATGCCCGCCCGCCCCGCGTTGACGGTCTCCAGCGAAAACGAGGAAAAGGTGGTCAGCGCGCCCAGGTACCCGGTGATCAGAAGAAGGCGCATGTCCGGCGTCAGCAGACGGACCCGGTCCGCGAGGGAGAACAGCAATCCGATCAGGAAGCACCCTGCAAGATTGACGATCAGCGTTCCCCACGGAAACTGCGTTCCCCAGTACTTGGCCGCCAGCAAGCCTACTGCGTACCGGCTCGCCGCCCCCAAGCCTCCCCCGCACATGACCAGCGCCAGCTTTTTCAACCCCGGCAGCGTCGCGCGAACGGTTTCGGCGAAAATCGGAAAAAAATTCGAAAAGAACGTCTTGAAACTCGTCAATATCTGCGGTTCCCAGTCTCCCATCGGCTTCGTCCCCCGTTTGCAGTGCGACCGACGATACGCGCGAATTCGCGAAATCGTCCAAGGCATACGACAACCGATCTGGAAAGTCAATGCATTGGAATTTCGAGCGGGACGTCGTTCAGTTCGGACTTGTCGGATCTGTCCGAAATGGAAGGGCGGCTTCGGTCCGGGGGGAACGCAAATTTTCGAACAAAACGCGGGATTTCTTCGGGAAAGCCTTGGAATTGCGTCGGACTATCGCGAGAAACCCCCGATCTTTTGCAGCAATAGAATGGATTGAGACGCCGCGCGACAGGGTGGGGTCGAGACCGGCTCCTCAAATTCGCTTGTTCTTTGCGGAATCGAAAAGCGGCCTCTTTTATGCGCGGTTTTATATCGTGAAAAGTTCCAATCCGAGTTTGCGTTGAAAGCGCGGGCCTCGAAGGCAACCAGAGCATCCTGATCCGGCGTGCCGAGTTTCGCGACAATGTCCAACCTGTACGGCCTCGGACCGGAACTGGAAGCTCTGGGTCGCCTTCGAGGGTTTCGGCGCGTCCGCAGTTGCTGCTTTGAAAGTTGTCTGCACCACCCGCGCCCGCGCCTCTCGCTCCAAATTGCACGTCACCCTTGCTCTTCCCTCGAAACGTTCCCGCCCTGTTCCGGGTTTATCAAGGTGATTTCCACGCGCCGGTTTCTTTGACGTCCGGCATCGGTCTCGTTGGTAGCGATGGGATAGTTTTGGCCCAAGCCCCTGGTGACGATGCGGTCGGGCGATATCCCGTTGGCCCTGAGAACTTCGGCCACCGCTTGCGCTCGCTCCTCCGACAGACGTTGGTTGTACGATGCGCTTCCGGTGCTGTCAGTGAAACCCTCGATCAGGACTCTTTGGTCGGGGTGCGCCTTCAGGAACTCGGCCAACCGGTAAACACTCCGCACCGCGCCGGTCTTCAGGCTGGCCTTGTCGTACTCGAAGACGACGTCGGTCAGGGTCAGCACCGTGCCTTTATCGGTTCTTTGCGTATCGACCGCACTGGCCTGCAATTGCGCCATTTCCTGCCGGAGAGCTTCCACTTCGTCATGCGCTTGCTCCAGTTTTCGCTGTTGCTCCCGGGAGCGATAGGCGCGGAGCTGTTCCTGCGCCTCGGCGGCTTCCCGGCGAGCCTGCTCGGCCTGTTGGGCTCTCAGATCCAGCACGAACTGATCCTGCTGCTCCCTGAGATTTTTCGCTTCGGCTCGAACGGCTTCCCTTTGCGCGTTGGTTCGAGCCAGTTCCACCTTTTTTTCCGCCATGTATGCGTAATGCCTCTGTTCGGCCTCGGTTTCGGCGTTCCTGGCCATTTCCAGCGACTGCCTGGCCTCGTCCAGCAGCACGGGAGAGAACTGGGTCACCACTGGATCGTTCTCCGCGCTGCTGTAGAAAGTTTGGGCCTGGTCCAACTCCGCCGTTCTCGGCATCGACGCGCATCCGACCGCTATTGCGGTTACAGCCAGAACCAAGGCGATTTTCGGTATTCTTTTCATCTCGACCTCCTGTTGCGGTTACTGTGACACGTTGTTTTGATAGGTTTGATCTTGCTCGGATCTGTTTCGCTCGATTTCCTGACGAAGCTGCGAAATACTGCTCCGCAATTCCTCGACGGTGTTGTTCGTTATCGCGGTCTCGCTTTTGGCGAGCGCCAGCCTCGCCTCTATCAAGGCCTCCTCGGACAGGTATTCTGCTCTCGTGTAGTTTTCGTCCTCGAACTCGGTCCTGGCTTCGTTCAATTTTTCCTTCGCCCTCTGCAAATTCAGGGCGGCATGCTGCCGGGCTCCGCTTCCCTCGGCCTTGTCGATGGTCAGTTCCGCGTTTCCGATCGTCTCGCGAATAGGCGTCGGATCTACCGAGGCGCAAGCTGCCGCGAAAAACGCGACAAGAGCGACGATCGCCAGCGCGCCTTTACGGAATACGATTTTTTTTTGCTTTGGATTCATGAGTGATTCTCCTTTCTTTTTTGCTTTTCTTCGCCTGAATATCGAAATTTCTAAAACGTTTTTTCAGCCGTTGACTATCCTGCCTCCGTTGGGATGTATCACCTGGCCGGTCACGAAGGAGGAGTCCTCGCAGGCCAGGAACAAGTAGCTGGGCGCGATCTCCACAGGTTGCCCGGCTCTTCCGAAAAGCGTGTTCTTTCCGAACGTCTCGACCTTGCTTTCGCTGAAACTGGCCGGGATCAGAGGGGTCCAGACCGGTCCGGGCGCTACACCGTTCACCCGGATGTTCTTGTCCGCAAGGCTGATCGCCAGCGAACGCGTGAATGTCGTGATCGCCCCTTTGGTGCAGGAATACGGAATCAGTTTCGGGTGTCCCTCGTAGGCGGTAACCGAGGTGGAATTGACGATGACGCCGCCTCCTTCCAAATAGGGAAGGGCAGCCTGAACCAAGTAGAACATGGAGAAGATATTGGTCTTGAAAGTCCTCTCGAGTCGTTCCGGAGTGACGTCGGCGATGCTCTCGTAGGAATGCTGCTCGCCCGCGTTGTTGACCAGGATGTCTATGGTTCCGAAGGCGTCCGCCGTCTTTCGAACGACTTCCCCGCAAAATTCCGGATCGCCTACGTCGCCCGCGAAGGTCAGGCACTTTCGCCCGGTCTTTTCCACTCTTTCCTTGGTGTCCCGGGCGTCCTCGTGCTCGTCCAGATAGACGACGGCCACGTCGGCCCCCTCCTTGGCGAAAAGGATGCTGACGGCCCTCCCGATTCCGCTGTCCCCGCCAGTGACGAGGGCGACCTTTCCCTCCAGCTTCCCGGCGGCCTTGTAGTCGTCCCGCTCCGTCACGGGCGTCGGCTCCATTTCGGAGCGCTCGCCGGGTTGCTTGTCCTGATGCTGAGGAGGTTGCAATTGCTCTTTTTCCTTGTTCATGATATTCTCCGGATCGGATTTTTTTGCTTGTTTTTATAAATTTATTAATAAAACTGGGAGAATAATGAAAATTAAACAGCAGAGCTTGGCTATCCAATAAGGTGTTTCCCCCAATGTGGATAATGGGGGAAGGTAAAAAACCGTGTCAAACCGAGCGTCCTTCGATTTCCACCGGAGGTTCCTTTGGCGCGGGACCGCTCTTCTTTTCCTCTTCTTTTCGCTCCCGCAAAATTTCCGACAGGGAAGACGATGAAATGAAGCCGTGCTTCGCCGCGTGGAGGGCCATGTCGAAGGTGTCCGAGGCTAGAAAAAGGAAACTGCCTGCTTCGGCGACTTCCTTGGCGAGGTTCTCTATGGCTTGGTCACGTAGAGGTTTTTTTAGGATATTGCGGATGTATATCGCCAGGACGCGGCCGGGGTGTTGCCTGACGACATCCGCGTATATTTCCGGGTCTCGTTGCCCGCTGTCGCCGATGAGAATAAACGGCAAGTCGTGATAAAGGGACAACGCCCGCCGAATGTGGGCCAGTTTGTGCCCTTTCGCCCTGGGCGGGAACGGACGGAAAGCCGAAATGCCCCAATCGCGAAGAAACAGGACCGGTCCGGCGGGGATTTCATGATGGTTGAAGAACTCGTCGAGGATTTCGTATATGCTCCAAGGCCCCCGGGACACGTACAGCATGGGATTCGTTTCGTCTCCGGAAAGACCGTGATGCAGGGCTCTGTAAAACGCCGCCACTCCGGGGAAAGCCGCGCGGCTCCGGGCTTTTTGGACGAACAGCCGCCAAATCATCGCCAACTTGTTGGCCACGCCCGTGAACACCACCGTGTCGTCGATATCGCTGATCACCACGAATTTGGCTTTGCGGGACGGGATGAAGACTTTTCCCACGGCTTCGGCCCCCTCTCCGAATGGCCGAATCAGTTCCATATGGACGGGACGCCAAAACCGTTTGGTGGAAAATTGCCATCGGTTTCGAATATGGGCTTGAAAGTATCCTCTTCGGTCCGCCTTGACCCTGCGCGTGGTTCCGTTGAAGCGGATTTCCACTTCCGCGTGGGCCGCCCCTTTGCGGAAAACGCGGTGGACCAAGCTTGCCCAGTCGCGGAACACGGGATTTTTCCGGACGGGCGGAGGACGGCTTTTTTGATGAAAGACCCGACCCATGAGAAAAATCTCCTCGACGGAACCGAATCCCCGGTAAGGTTGAATTACCGTGTCTCCCCGCGCCCCGGCGCTTTTGGCCGGACGCGCCGCAAGGCGAAGCGCTTTTCGAAACGCCAGGTTCGACCTTTGGAAAAAAGAGCGAATTCGCATGGTTCCACGCAATTAATCGTCATGGGTTGGCCATCAGGCCATCGCGGCGTCGATCGCCTTTTCGAAATCGACCTTTTCATAGGGACTTTTGTCGTATACTGGTTCGAAGTCTCCTCGAAGCGCCTTCAACGCGAATTTTTCCGCATTGATCTCGTCGGTCGTCCGAACTCCTCTTCGGCGAAAGATCGGGACCGGCGGGCACCACCCCTGCAAGGCGTGCTGAAGCAGAAAGGCCGACACGACTCCCGGAAGAACGAACCATTTCTTGCTCGTCAAGGTTCCGAGTCCCAATCCGATCAATATGAGCGAGGCCGCATTGGCCTCGAGAGTCCTCTCTATGTCCCATTCTTCCTCTAGTTCGGCCAACCGCTTGCTGATGGCGATCGAGCCTTTGGACGCGTACTCTCGGACGTTTCGTTCGGTCTGTTCGCGTATTTTCCTGTTTACGCTGTCCGAAGTATGGTCCGCTACGCGGGTTGAAGTCGGCGGCAGCATTTTCATTCTCCTTTCGTCTTGTTCATCCGCCCTTTTCGTGGTGCAAAGCGCGGGCAATTTTATCTTTTCGGCCTTTATCGCCGGCCTTTCGCCTGCTCTCTTTCGAAAGACAGAATAGACCGACCGCAAAAGAAAAGGAATTCGGAAATGTGGGTAGGTGTGGTTGACGCGGCATGTAAAAAAACGAAGTTTTAAATGTATCTTCGGCGTTCCCGAGGTTTTCAAAAGGATCTCCATGCATAAACCATAGGTTTCCTCGAACCTCGCAAGCAGGCTTTCTACTTGTGAATTTCGGCTGAAATAAGAAAAAAACCCCATTCACTCCTCGGAAATGAAACGATAGTCTTCTTGAATGTTTCGGCCAGCCGATGCCTGGGAGCGCGTCTATTTTGCCGGTTTTACCGAATTCGCGCCGGACGAAGGAATCTACATCGCCGCGTGGCAAGCGATCACGAAGTTTTTGTAGGCGCTGAAGGAGACGCGAGGCTAACGAGACGATTCAAAAGGAAACAATTCAATGGTGAAGCAGAAGACACGAATCGCGATGCGGAAACCTCTGCCTCGAACATACCGGAATCGGGAGACGGTCCGTCGATCCTCTTCGACCGCGCGCCGCCGCAGGGCGAGGCTGCCCGTGGGAGGGGCCCGGGCAAGGCTAAGGTGGTTTCGCCAAGCCAGCGTGCTTGCCGTTGCGATCACAGGCATTCTGTTGCTCCTTTTTTCTCCGGGCGAGGCCGACATCCCGAGCGGAAACGGCGCCGACCTTGCCGTCGAGAATCAAGTCGTCGAAGCACAAACCAAGAAGGCCGTCACCGCCGAGGACCAACCTTCCGGCCAGGAAGCGACGGAAGAGGCCATCGGCACGATTCGCCAACTTTGGCGCGGCTTCTACGCGAATCTCCCCAAACTCGCGATGGCGCTTTGCATCCTGTTGCTAGCATGGCTTCTGGTCCGCCTTGTTCGCCCCTTGCTCCGGAAATTGTTGAAGCGATGGGAACGATTCAGCGCAGTTTCGGCGATCGTCGTTCTGACCATTTGGTTCGTGGCCATAGGAACCGCAGCGAGCATTCTGGTCGGCGATATCCGGGCGTTGGTGGGCTCGCTTGGACTGGTGGGCCTTGCGCTCTCCTGGGCGCTGCAAACTCCCATCGAAAGCTTCACCGGATGGCTTCTCAACTCGTTCAAGGGGTACTATCGCGTCGGGGACAGGATTCTGGTGGGAGAGGTGTTCGGAGACGTCTACCGTATCGACTTTCTGGCGACCACGGTGTGGGAGATCGGCGATCCCAACCGGCCGGGCTTCGTGCTCGCCGAACAGCTGACCGGCCGACTGGTCACTTTTCCCAACAACGAAGTGTTGGCCGGAACCGTGGTCAACCTTACCCGAGATTTCCCGTTCGTCTGGGACGAACTGGCCGTGCAAATCGCCAACGAATCGGACTTGAAATACGCCGTCGGAATTTTCGAAAAGTTGGCCCGCGACTTGCTAAAAGACTACATGGTCGAGCCCGCACGCCGCTACGGAGAAATTCTGGCAAAGCAAGGCCTTGTCGATTCGGTCCCGGAGGAACCGCAGGTTTTCGTCTCTCTGGGCGAATCCTCGACGGACCTGAGCATTCGCTACCTTGTGGGCGCAAGGGAACGGCGCAAATGGAAAAGCGCGCTGTCCGCCAGGGTAAACGAGGAGTTGCGGGACGGGGAGCACGCGAATCGGATTTTTCCGGTGTACCCAAGAAGGCAAATGCAGCTGATCGGTCCCGACGGCAAACCGGCGCGGGCTCCTCATGGAGAGGAGGAAGCTGCCCAAAAACGCGAGGCCTGCGATCAAATTCGAAAAGGATAAAAAGGGCACGAACTTATGAAGATAGTAAAATGGACACTTTGTTTGTTCTTTCTTATGGCAACCGGCATTTTTGCAGGGTGCGACAGAGGCGATTTGGCGGGCG
>CAZNTU010000176.1:0-11771 GCA_964575975.1 uncultured Desulfobacteraceae bacterium | reverse complement strand
GGCGATGGTCCGTTTCGGGACGATACCTGCGCAGTTCAAAAGAGGAAGGGATACGTTGAAATACCGTGGTTTCATGTCGGTAGGTTTGGTCCACTCCAGAAGTCCGTTTTCGAGGCGAAGGTCCGTAGCTCCGCCGACCCCGTAAGAGCTGTAAACCTCGCCGATCCGGGACAGATTCAGTGCATCCGACGCGCTTTGATTCATGTCGAATATTTCCAGTTTCGCGGGGTTGCCGGACAACAAGGCGAGAAGTTCCCCCTCCATGGCGACCCCGGGGACGTTTCCGACGGCTGCGGAGCCCAATCGCCGGAAAAAACCGTTTTCCTCCCACGCTCCCGTCATGACGACGTCGATGCGGTCGGGGCCAAGCACGGCCAAGCGCTGTCGGCTCGCCGACAGGCGGGTCGGATTGTCGACGAAATGGGCGCACGAGGCGAACACCCGTTCCCAATCGCTGATCGGTCTGGCTTCTACGGAATGGTCCTTCAGCAGATAGATAAAGGCGTCGTCCGCAGCCATGGCAACTGCCGTCTCTATGAGTGTTTCCCATCCCACACCCATCAGATCGCCCTTGTGGAGGCCGTCTTCGCCGCAGGAGAGGAATGTGCGTCCGGAAACGGAGAGGAAGTCGTGGGCGACGCCATCCGTGTTCGCGATGTGGTTGACTTTTGCCGGTGCGTATACGTTGCCGATGTCGTAAACGGCAAGTTCGTTGTGGTCGCCGATGCTAAGGACCAAGTAGGCGCCGTTCATGGCCATGGCGTTTACCGTGGCTTCGGGGGCGAACCGGGACAGAAGCGCCGGGGAAGGTCCGTCATGGGTGGTATAGAGACTCACCCATACTTTGGACTGTTTTTTTTCATTGTCGTAGATGCTGCTTACCATTCCCAAGAGATCGCCGGCGCGGGCCGATACCAGCACATGGTCGCCCACCCGCAGACTGCCTCCGAACGTTATGAACATCTCCCGGTTGACGACGGCGTCGTCCTCCGAGTTTCCGATGGATATGGTCAACGTTCCGACGGTATCCTCCGGCGCGCGGAATGCGAGAGTCTCGGCGTCCACCGCGGAGAGTTCGGCGGCGGGCTTGCCGTTGACCGTCACGCGGGTCAGGCTGGAAAGTCCTTTGCCTTTTACGGCGACGCACTCGCCGGTATTGTAGAGGAGGCGTTTCCGGTCGGGCTGGAATTGGCCGTTTATCGGGTTGTAGAAGCCGATTTCCCGCACTTGGACGTCCGAGACGTAGATAAACCTCCCCGGGAGGAAACATTCCAGAGTGCCGTTCGAAACCGAGACGCCAGCCAGGCGGTTTTCGGGAACCCCTTCCGGAAGTGCCGGCAAAAGGAAGGAGATTCGCGAGTCGCTTAGGGTCAGGAAATCGTCGGCGTGCAACTTGACGCTGCCGATAGAGACCACCGTGTCCGTCGAGAAATTCCGTCCCGTGATCACGATCTCTTCTCCGCCTCGCCAACTGCCTATTGCGGGGGTGATCGTGTCGATTTCGGGATATTTGTACGCGGACGCGACGAACCGGAACCGATAGTCTCGATCCAGCGTGTTTCCCTGTACGTCCGAGATTTCCTTCGATATCGAAACGCTGTATTCGATCCCGTCCTGGAAAGGTTCGGCCGGGCGAAAGATCAGACGACTGCCCATGGAGGCGACCTGGCTGGAAAGAAAACCTTCCACGGGAATTCCCGACCGGGTCGCCTGGAAAAGCATATCGCCCGACGATTCGAACTGAGCCGGGTCGAGGATTCGGTTGAAAAGGATCTCCACGGCCGAATCGGCGGGAAGAGTTCCTCGAGGTTCGGGCGTCTGATGGACGACGGTAAGCCGGTCGTCGACGATGGTATTCAAACCGCCGCCCAGTTCCGTGATATGGACGCCCACTTCCAAGGGATTCTCGGCGGGCTCGCCGTTCACGCGAACGAAGGCCGACCCGGCGTAAAGGGCGCCCTTGCCGAAAGCCGCAGCCTCCACCGATCCGGTCACGCTGAAGTAGTTTTTCAGATCGATCGGTTCCTGGAACCTTTGATCCAGCCATGCGCCGATATCGTACAGTTGGAGATCCCCCTGGCCTGCGGCGACGTACAGGGTCTGGCCGAACAACATCATTTGCCCCGCGTCGAGGTCGCCTCCCGGCACGACATAGGCAAGGTTCAACCGGGCGACCCGGGAAGCGGAACCGCCCTGGAGGGCGTAGGCTTCTACGGACCCGCCCTCGCCCGTGGCCACGAGCAGGAGGTCGTTTCGAACCAGGATGGCTTTCGGCACGATAGAGCCGAGGCTTACGTCGCGGACGATTTCAAAGGCTCCGCTCGTCAACTCCAGGGCGACCACCTTGGATTGCTCCGGCAGGGCCGTCCACAGGAGGGCGCCCTGCGCGGTCGCGTCGCCGGGGACGCCGCCCAGGGTCAAGGGGGAGACGACCGCCGCCTGTCTCAGATACCTGTCCGGCATGACGCGGTAGACGATCATGCCCGCCGTGGACGACAGATAAACCAACCCGTCCTTTGCCACGATGTTTTCGACGCGGCCGGCGAGCGAAATCTCGGAAAGAAGCAAGGGATCGGCGGGCAGCGTGACATCCAGATGGTATAGTTTCGAGCCGCCCGCCAGGAAAAGATCGGCGCCGTCCAAAGCCATGGAAGCAAATCCTTCCGGGGGAAGATTGACGTCCAAGTGATACGGCAGGCCGTCGCCGTCGTTTTGCTTGTAGATCAACTCGGGATGCACGGGGTCGGAAATATCCGCGGCGACCAGCTGGCCCTTGGAGGTCGTGAAACGGCCTAAATTGCGCCCCTCGCGGTCCACGGCAGTGTAGCCGCCGCCCGTTACGGCGTAAAGAACTTGGTCTTTGAGGGCAATGGCCGTCACAGGACTGGATTCGTGACCGTCTTGGGACAGGTCCACCGAGCCTGTGCCGGTATTGACGTAAAAGTATGCCGACGGCAGGTTGTCGATTTCGTCCGGAAACATTGTATTCTCCACGGAGACATCGACATATCCGAAGCTGCCGGACGGAACGCGCACGGTCGCATGACTGCCGTTTCTCAGCACAAGATCTCCGGCCTTTACCCCGCCGAACTTCACGACGGTATTGCGATTGAAGCCCAGCCCGTAAATATTGACGGTATTTCCGCCCTGGGGCGGTCCGCTTTTGGGATAGACTTCCTGCAAAAGCACCCGCGGCTGGATCACGACCGCGCCGTTTCTGACGGTTCTTATGTCGTTGCGCGTCACCGAAACCGGCAGTGGGGCGGTCTTCAGCCCTATGGCCAGCGGAGGCATGGCGAACCGGACTTCGTTTTCCGCAACCGACAGGATTTCGGATGCGACAGTTTTTCCCACGGTTACGGCGATCGCGGACAAGTCGTCGCCGAATCCCGATCCCGAGACGACAGCCGTCTCCGTACCGTCGCCGTGAAAGTAGGGGCCGACGGGAATGTCGTCAGCGATACGCGCCACGCTGTCGATCGTCGGCCGCACCCCGGACTTTACGTCAAATTCGCCCTGGACTTCGAAAACGAGCGGATCGCCCGAAAGCATCTTGATCTCCTTACCGATCTCCAGGCGAGCCTTTCCGGTAAACGTCATGTCG
Organism: uncultured Desulfobacteraceae bacterium; assembly: GCA_964575975.1. Taxonomy (GTDB): domain Bacteria; phylum Desulfobacterota; class Desulfobacteria; order Desulfobacterales; family SKZT01. Next base: position 8,167 of record CAZNTU010000176.1, on the reverse strand, counting down.
TTGCTTAACGTCAGATCCACGTAGGCTCCCGCCAAGGTGTTGATTCCTTCGAGCGTGCAGTAGTCGGCGAGGGGCGTGCCGTCCTCCGGTTTGTTCAGCGCGATTCCGGCCCGAATCGTGGCTTCGTCGGTGTCGATCAATTTATTGAACCGTATCCGAAGGGTGTCTCCGGGAACGAGGACCGATCCGAAGGCCGGCGAGATCGACACGACGGCAAGGTACGGTTCGGGGGTGCCTGTCAAGCCCTGTCCGGTTCCGATAAACAGCGCCCCCTGGTTGGGAACCAGTTCGTTGGAGTCTCCCTGGGCGCTCTGCCAATACACGGTCTCGTAGCTTCCTTGCGAACCCGGCCGGAGAATCAGAAACTCATTCCCGTCGGCAACGGCGATCTGGCCGTACTGCACCGCGAACGAGACGTTTTCCTTGTCTTCGACGCCGTCGGCCCGTGCGATAGCCTGAATTGTCCAAGTCGGGTGGCTTTCGCCGAGATTCTCGAATATCGCCAGGTACAAGGCTTTGTTCCGGTAGAGCAGCACGTGGAGCTTGTCGTCCAGCCATTGAATATCCATGGGCTCGCCGGCAAGTTCGCCGCCGCCGAACGACAAGGTCGAATAACCTACCGGCGGATCGAGTTCGGGATCGGCCAAGTCGAAAAACCGGACGAATCCAGCGCCGGCATTGTTGGACACGGACATGGCCAGCACGCCTTTTTCGGCGTTCAATGCGACATCTGTGGCCGTATTTCCTGGTACTCCGAAGTTGAGCAGCGGATTGGGATAGGAGAGGTCGTGGATATCGACCACCATCAAGCCTTCTTCGCCTGCGGCGAGATAGGCCGCGTCGCCATAGGTCGCCACTCCGAAAATCGGCTGGTCCGTCCGGACTTGGGAAAGCCGGATCGGGCGATCCCAAATGGAAATGTCGTAGATTTCGAGTCCCGATTTCATGAGGAAACGGTTGTCTTTAGTGGGCTCCTGGCCGTCCCTGATACCGGTGTAGAGGATGTCTCCCCGAATCTCGGCGCCTCCGACGACCATGGGCGGGTGGTTGGGCAATCGAATGGATCTTCCTCCGTCGAGGGTATAGGAAAAGCTGCCGACGTTTACACGTTTCCCTGCTATTTCCAGTTCCACTTTGTATAGGTCCGGCGTGGGAACTCCCGGATGCATGAACCGGAACGTATAAAGATCGACGACGTCGTCCATGAGATCCACGACAATCTCTCCCTCGTCGGTTTCAAGGGTGCGAATCTCCTCGCCCTTGCTCGATGTCATGACGACTTTGGTTCCCGGCAGGATCGCGGGCCGGTTCGAGGTCACGGTAATCCACCTTCCCCCGGAGACCTTTCCCGATTGCGGAGACAGATCGAACGAGGCCAGATTGGGGGCGGTCCCGACAAATACGGCGCTCGGGGCGAAGGACGTAAACTCTAAGTGCTCGATTCGAAGGTCGTACACTCCGGGAATCAGTCGATCCAGGTCTTCGGTTTGGAGGGCGATGGTCTCGGGGTCCAAGAATGCGTGCGGCACGGGATACTGATCGACGTACACCTTGGTCCCGTCGTCGTCCGCGAAGCCGCTTCCGCGGATAACGATCTGCCGCCTGTCGCCTTCGTGGAACACGGCGTCTTCTACGGAAGAGACGACGGGCCTTGCGGCGCCGGCCGAAGCCGCTTTCACCCGGGAGGCAAAGGGCGCCCAAAGGCCACCGCTTCTGAGATTGACGGCGTCCGTTACGCGAATTTCGTACTCGGCTCCGGGAACTCGTTCGAAATCGATCGTAAATCTTTCCGAAGAGCCTTGTTCGGGATCGACAGGGGCGATTTCGGAGACGACTTGCTCTCCGTTATCCATGCGAACGACTGTCGCCACTGGCGAGTCTTCGACGATCAACTCGTTGAACAGGACCTCGAAGGTCTCGTTTTCGGCGAGAAATCCGCCTTCGGGAATGTTTGTTTCGGCCACGAACGAGCCCGGCAGCTCGAAAGCCGAGATTCCAGTTTCGCCGGAAACCGAGATCAGACGCCCCTTGAAATAATCCGTCGATTCGACAGCCTCGCTGTTTCCGGCCGACACGACATGCGGCGCCGTCGGTTCCGAAATATCCACGACCACAACCCCGCCATGATCGGCCGAGACGAACAGGAGGCTTCCGAGTAGTTTCAAACGGACTGCGCTTCCGCCCCCCGTCTGCAATGCGTCGTCCAAGACCACCCGATGACGGATATTGGGCTGGTCCTTGCGGATAATTTCGATCCCGCCGTCTCCCAATGCGACTACGAGATAGTCTCCGTAGACGGCCAAGTCGAGGAGGTTGTTTTCGGCAAAGGAATACTGGCGCGTCAGAACCGGGTCGAAAAGGTTGACGGCGGAGAGAGTGGAGGGTTCTCCGCCGGGTTTCGCTCCGGTATAAGTGCGCATGTAGAGGCAGGGTCCGCCTGCGCACCATACCTTGCCGGGCCTGACGCCTCCCGTGTAGAGCCAGCCGTCGTTCACGACCGCTACGTTGGCTCCTTCGACGATATTGCCGGCGCCGTCCTCGACTGGCCCCAGAAGCAGGGGATCGTCGGGAACAATATAGCTGACCGCTTCTACGGAATAGTCGATACCGGAGGGGGCGCCGTTAAAAGTACATGGATAGGTCGGGGGTTTTCCCTGATCGACGCTTCCCCTTGCGGCGAAAACCGTCGAGCCAACCTTGGCCACGGCCCCCACGTGGCGCATCGTATTGTCGTCGAGAACCTGGGACAGAAACTGCAATCCGTTCGCCTCGTCCAGGTTCAGCCTGGCCACGCCTCCGCTTCCGCTCGCCACGTACAGTCGTTTTCGAGTAACGCCGTCTTCCAGTTCCGAAACGGGCAGCACCCGAACGGAATCGATTCCGATGGCATAGGAGCTTCCCGAAAGTTCCGCTATTCGCTCCTCTTCCTCCGGCGTGCGAGGCGGCCACTTCGCTTCCAGTTTCTTAAATTCGATATAGCGGGAAAGGTGCAACTGGCCCTTCTTGTCGCTGGGAAGGGAGGATTCTCCGCCTGCCAGCATAGGACGATCCGGATTCTGGATATCGAAGGAGGCTGCGCGGATCGTGTCCGGCAGGGTGGTGCCGTTGAACATCCGTTCGGTATGCCCCTGGTGGATGTATCCGCCGTTGGTCAAAGCCAAGCCGGTTTCCCGATCCACATGGACATCGGAGGGGTAGAATCCCGCCCCTTGAACCGCCAGCAGTTTCAAGCCGAAACCGAAACCGTCGTCCCCTGTCAATACGGCGACGTTTCCGTAGCGGTCCTTTCCGTGTACGTCGTTTTTGCCCACGCGCCCGCCTCTGGTTACGACAAACATCTTTTTGGTCGAGACGACGGTTATGCCGGCGACCGGGACGTCGCCGACGCGGACGGACAGGCCTTCCATGACCGTATTTCCCGGTTCGAAACCTTCGCCGTAAATGGCGACCCGGGTTCCGCCGGACAGGGGACCCCACCCGGGTTCCAGCCGTTCGAAGCGAATGGGGGCGTCCACCACGACGCCGCCGGCTAGGGTGTCCGATTCCCAAAGCCCCCATTTTTCCACCGCGAGAACGACATCGTACTGGCCGGCGACTGGAATCGGGGGAACATCCGCATATATGATCGCCATACGCTCGTCTTTTGCGCTGGAAACGATGTCGGCCACCTGGCACTCGATATCGCCGACGAATACTCTTACCCGGGAAACATCGACGGGGACGCCGAAACCGGACACGGTAATCCGCGCGCTTTTCCCTCTCTGCACTCTCCTGGGCGCCACCGCTTCCAATTCGACGAGATCGGGTCGTTGGCCGCGGTAAACCAAGTCGAAGCGTTGATCTTGCTTCAAAGTATACAGGACCATGAACTTCCCGGACGTGATTTCCTTGACCGACTGAATTCCCTTCTTGGCGACGGCCGTGACAGTATTGCCCACGGCAAGGCCGTTCCGGTCGGAAAGAGTCAGGATCGCGTCGTTGTTGATTATCGATACGGTAAAATCGAGCGATGCGCCGTCGCCGTCCAAAACTTCGAACAAGGTTTCGTTGTCGGGCCACTGATCGATGGCTTTGTTGAACCGAAGCCAAATGGTCAGGCGATCGGATGCGTCCTTGTCCAGAATGCCGTTTTCCGGGGAAAGCATGAAGGCTTTCATGACGACGTCCCTGGTGACTTGCACCACCCGCATTCCCGAGCCGGAGACGCTGCCGGCGCCCACGGCGCAATAGTATCCGGCGATCACCGTCTGAATCGAATTGTTGCCGAAAGCTTCCATTCCTTCCAAGACGACCGGTTTGGCGGGATCGGTCGCATCGACGGTGACGATTCCCCTGGCTCCCAGGGCCAGGTAGACTAGGGATCCCTTGATATCCGCGTCGTACACATGACCCAGTCCGTTTACCCGGGATACGACCACCGGGTTGGAAGGATCGGAAATATCGACAACGACCAGCCCGGCATCACCGGCGGCCAAATACGCGAAATCGCCTTTGACGACTACGTTGGATGCGGGTACGGGGACGCGGCCGATTATTCGGAAGCCTTGGGCGGCGCTGTGTTCGATGAGGTAAAAGGCGCCGGAATTCGGATCGGATTCTTCGACAAGCTCCTTTTTTCCGATGTCGAACTTGCCGGACGCGACGGCGTAGAGTTCCGCCTTGCCGGGATCGGTTTTAATCCTGAGTGCGTCCAAGGCCTGGTGATTGTCGGGCAGAAGGAATCGTTCGGTCAGGTAGGCCTTGGTTTGCAGATGGATATCCACCACGCCCAGTCCCTGGTCGGCCATCGCCACCAGAACGCGCCGGTTGTCGGCGTCGATCCCCCATGCGAAATCGGCTTCCAGCGGCAGTGCCGCGATCACCGACGTGTTTTGCATATCGAGCGGATCGAATCCGATGACGAAAAGCTTTGCGCTCGCAGTCTGGCCGGGTATGGCGGCGGCGACCATCACCCGGTCCGTGCCGTCTTCGAAGTACGTGTCGATGCCGTAGGCGGAATAACCGTCGGGCAGAACCACTTGAACTAAAATCCGGTCGTCCACGCCGTCGCCGTCCAGATCGATCATGCCGCGAAGATCGTCGGGATTCAGCGGATGCTCGGCGTTTGCCGTCCAAGTGGATGCGTCTATATTGTATATGTAGACACCGTCTTGGCCTGCGGCGGCCGCCAGGTATACGCCTGTCGGGTCCAGGGAAAGATCGTAGATGCGATTGACGCAATTTCTGCAAGAGTCGCTTTGAATGTTGGACTGCACGGGCTCCTGGTATTCGAACGCGTTTTTCAGGACCATCGTCTCTCCGGTGGACAGGGCGACAGTGACGTCCACTCGTCCCAAAGAACCGGGAGGAATAGTCACCAGAACGGTTTCATTGTCCAAAACCCGGATATTTTCCTGATCGACGGGTTCCGAGCCGAACCAAACGGAGAGTTCCCCCTGGCCGGGGCGGAATCCCATGCCTTTGATCGTAGCCTGCGAACCTCCGTTGACCGACCCATGATTCGGGGAGACGGAAACCAGGTTCAGCGATTCGACGTAGAGAACCGCTCCGATCCTTTTATCCTGCCCTCCGCTTTCGTTTGCGACCGTCAGTTCGGCCGGTCCCGAAGAGCCCGCCGGGGGAGCTTCGAGGGAGAATTCCCAGGCGTTCTCGTCGGCGATGTACGTGCCGGGTCCCGGCAACGCCGCTTCGCCAGCTACGAAAAAGGTCGGGTTGTCCGGGTTTCGGAGTTTCACGTTCAGGGTCCCTCCTGCGATATTGATCACCCTTGGCGCCACGGATAAGATTTCCGGCCGGGGGAGATCCGCGGTGGCCGTTTGGAAGTCGATGGCGTAGTCGAACAATCCCTGGCTCCTGCGGCTGCCCGCAATCCCTTTCAGCCGAACACGATATTCGCTCGACGGATTCAGCTCCAAGTCGGGAACAATCAAGAGGCGGCAGGCCCGGTCCGCGTCCGTTTCCAGGGCGAAACCCGTCGGAACTCCGGTCTCCGTGCCGTCGATTCGGGTCAGTTCCAGGTAATCGGCCAGGGTGCCGCCTCCCGGCAGGGATATTTCGGCAACCGCTTTGTTGAAATCAAGAACAATGGGATTTCCCGTGGGAAAGCCCTTTTCTCCCGGCTTTGGATCGGACGACGCCAGATCCAGGGTCAGGGTATCGACGAAAACGAGCCGTTGCTTGGAAATGACCGTCAGGACTCCGTCGTCGCCCAATGACGAGCCTAACAAGCTCTCTTCCTTTTTTCTCCCCTGGTAAAGTTCGACTCGCAGCGCATCCATCAGCGAGATGGTGTCGTGCCTGCTGACGTCGAACAGGGTGACATAGGCTTCTCGCTTGTCTTCGCTTATGCTGGGATTTCCTTTCTTCTCGGAATTGGTCCCTCCCATGGCGGCACCGGAGAACAGATCGACGATTCGGGTGGATTTTTCAAAAGAAAATCCCCGCGGATCGAATGTCCCCAACGTTCGGACGCTTGCGGGTCGGCTGAAATCGTCAAGATAGAAATCGAGCGGCTGTCCGCCGCCGCGCACAAGTCGGGACATATTTTTCATGACGTCGAAGAAACCCGCCTTTCGGTCGTTTCCAACCTGGGGAATGGACGGTTTGCCGATATCGAAAAAGAACCGGTTTCCGGATCGGGAGTATACGACGAGAATATCGTCGGAGACTTCTATCTGGGAAGGATCGAGTTTTTTATTCACCCCGTCGGCCAGGGCATGAGTGATGACTCTGACTGCGGCAGGTCTTTGCGGGTCGGCGATGGAGATCACCGCGAGACCGTCGTCCGGATTCGCTGCAAAGAGGAGGTCGTCGGCGGCGGCCATGGTCGTGGGAGCGTTTTGGAAAGCCAGGGGGAGACTGTAGAGCACTCCCCGGTTTTGCGGGTCGAACTCCCCGTCGGCAGGTCGACTGTCCTCGCGGTCGTATACGAGGATCGTCGTCTGGTCCTCGTAGGGAGTATCGATGTATGGAAAATGGTAGCCTTTCGCCGAAACGTAGAGGTGGGAGTCCGTCAGTTTCATCGCCGCCGGAACCAAATCCTGGGGCAGATTGTAGTAGCCGAGCCCCTGCGCGACGGCGGCGTTTTCAAGATCGTTCCGGTCGTAGAGCACCAGGGAAATCCATCCGGGGGCGAAGTAATGCTCGAAAAATTCCCGGCTGGTGGTCTTTTCAGGATCCACCTTGTCTGCCAGCACGCCCTCGCCCAAGACATATACCATGCCGATGTCCGTATCCGTCGCGATTTCCACGATATTGCCGGGAGGAAGCTTGCCGGCGTCCAGCACGTAGCCGGTTCCGCCGGGATCGAGATACTGGTCGATATCCCCCATAGTGAACGGCGTTTCGGGTTCCAGGATCGTGTCCGGGCGCAGTCTGCCGTAAAACAGGGCGTTGGGAAGGTAGTGGCTTCTCCCGAGGTCGTCTGCGATTTTCACATCGACGAATCCCCGGTAGGAGCCATTGAAATCGGGCACGGTCCAGGTCATCTTTTCGGCACTGTAAAGCGCGAGATCGTCCTGGTCCACGGTAAATTGCACGGCGGTATCCGGCCGGCCGCTCTGCCACGCCTCCATAACGACGCCGTCGTGGAAACCGTAGCCCACCACCTCCACGACATCCCCTTCGCCGGTTTGGGAAACCCGGACCACCGGAGGATTGACGAAGGAAATCCGCAAGACGTCGACATATGTAAATCCGCCGTAGACGGTGTCGGAAAGCCCGTTTTCACTGACGACTTTCACCGACGCCGGACCGGGGTTGTTTGGAATGGTGCGCGCCAGGATATGATCCAGGCCGTCGGCGGTCTCGCTTGCCGACTTTACCTCTTCGACCACCAGTCTTTGTCCCCCGAGGTAGAGCGCGGGACGTTCGCCGAAATTCTTGCCCGCGACGACGATGTCGGTATTGCCGTCCACGCCACCGGTCGCGGGACTGATTTTCATAATATCGGGCTTGGGGCCGCTTCCGGCCGCCGATGTAAAGAACCCGAACGTATAATTCTCCTGCAGCGCCAGCCCGGTCAGAGGAGCGAGACCTTTAAGCAGCGTGATGTAATAAGGCGTATTGGAGACCAGTTCTTTTCCGGGATTTCTGACCAGCTTCAGGATACGGCGGGATACGTCGTCGTCTCGAGTGCCAAACCCGATCTTGAAATCGATACTGTCGT
>CAZNTU010000175.1:0-11818 GCA_964575975.1 uncultured Desulfobacteraceae bacterium | reverse complement strand
TCAAGGACATTGTCATTCGGCGTCTTTTGGGGAACGCTGGTATGCGATCATTCGACTTCCGCCCACCAGATTCGCTCGAACCCCAGGGAGACGACGGCGAACTTTCGGAGCCGGAGGTTTCCGTGCCGCCTCTCCAGCGCGCGGCCGTTTTCCCCGGCCTGCGCCCTGGCGTCCTCCATCTCCCGGACCATCGGGGGAAGCGCCCGGGGTCGCTCGGGGGGCAGCTTTCTCGCCTGCTCGCCGGAGAGCCCCGCGTCCTTGAGCGGGACGAACTTGAACTCGATCAAGACGTCCAGGATGGAGAACCTGCGCATGTCGGGCCGGACGATCATGGTCAGGTCGGCGTACCGCCGCTCGATCCCGCTCTCCGAGTCCATGACGTAGAGGATGTCGTTGTAGAGCAGGGTGAGGAAGGCGGTCTTCACGGTCAGCTCGTTCGCCCACCGGTAGTCGGGGTTGCGGAACACCCTGAAGTAGCGGCCTTCTCGATATTCAAAGCTCCTGCGGAGCCGTCGCCTGTAGATCGTCCATCGAAATTCCGAGGGAACAAAAACGGGGGGAATTTTGGAGGCAAGACGCCAATATCGCCCGTCGGCCATGCAGTCCCCGCGCGCCAGTCGCGATATGGTCTCCGTCGGCTACGACAAACTCGGTCGTAAAAGCCGGACGTTCTCCCCTATGGACGAGACCGAGGGCGATATCGATTTCAAGTCGCCATCCGGATGATTTGAATGGCGGTTGCTCATTTTTTTTCCAATGGAAAAGCAGGTTCTATTCCTTTTCCCTGACTCCTTCCTGCCCTTGGCCCGTCTGTTGGGCGTATTGATTCAGTATGTCGGCCAACTGTCCGCCCTGCCGAGTCCGGGGGGGTTCCTTTCCCGCGAGGATATCCTCGGCTGCGGGATAGTATGCGCGGGTTTCTCCAGCAGAGCCCTCTTCGCGGAAGAATCTTTGGTTGGCTTCGTCGTCGACGGCGATGTAACCGCTGGAGAGAGACACCCCCGCGAACAGGCCCGCCGTATTCTGGTAGCCTAATATGTCGGCCTCCGTGCAAGCCCTGGTCTTGGCTCCGGCGGAACCGGCGGTCACGGACGCCTCCGCGCCGAATTCAAGCGTGCCGTCTCGTAGATCCTCGAGGCTTTCCCGTTGCGTGAAAACCATGACCATATCCGTGGATTCGACGCCGAGTTGGGCTCCAATGCTGGCGCCGTAAATGGAAAGGAACACAGGCCCGTTCCAGTTGTTGTTATGTTTGACCATTAGCACCCCTTCGCCGTAGCGACCGCCTACTATCATGCCGGCTTTGGTGAGGTCCGGAAAAATCGCGACCGCTTGGGCGTCTCGAATCACTTCCGGAGGTATTTTATCTCCCTCGCGGTCGATCATTTCCCTCAAGGTCGCCGTAGCCTGCTGAATCCTCATGGAAGGGGATTCATCGCCAATCTCCGCCTCTCCGCGTTCTCCGAACCGCGTCCTTTCTCCCACGCCGGTGGGTTCGCCCATTTCCCTCTCGGTTTCAAGACCTTGTTCCCTATCGACTCCAAGGGTCTCCTCCCGCCCCGCATCGGTCTGTTCCGCCGCCGCGAATACTCCCGTCGGGAGTGTCAGCAGAAGACCCGCCGCCAATGCGATCAAAAAGTTTGTTCTGGTTTTCATTGCAACCTCCTTTTTTGAATTGTTCGTGTTGTTTCATTGAAATGTTTGCGCCGGATTGCGGTTGCGGCGTTCGAATGCCGCGCTTGTTCTCGTTCATTTGGAATAATAAAGTCGGGCATGACCGTTGGTTATGGAGCGGATTGCTGATTTGTCGCGCGGAAACAGGGAATAATCGCCGCGACAACTTCTAATAGGATGCGAACGGTCGGTATTTCTCTCGGATGCCTCGAATCCCGACATATAGAAAAATCGGCCGGTCCTGGCATTAGCCTGTCCTAGCCGAACCCGAGGATGTTCCTCGTCTTCCGAGTAATGCCGAAAACGATTTTCGATACTTCGGGACGCAACAGGATTTACATGCTTAAGGGTATTTTGCATCCTTGTTCTTGCGATTAAGGTAGCGAAGAGAACCGGAGATCGGCCGATCAACCAGGCAAATTCCATCGAACCGGCGAAAAGTCGGCATTGGCGCAAAAATTGTCCGCAGAGCCCGGGGAGTCGTGAAATCCCGGACGGAAAGGAAAACTTCCATGGCAAAGTCGAAGGGCGCGTCCGAAGGTCCCGTGACGATTACCGGCGGGGCCGGCTTCATCGGGACCAATCTTGCGCATCGTCTGCTCTCCGAAGGCGAGCGCGTTTTGATTTACGACAATCTGGCCAGGGAAGGAGTCGGGCGCAATCTCGACTGGCTCGTCGAAAGACACGGGAAACGCGTGGAAATCCGCATAGCGGACGTTACCGACGGCCGGGAACTCGAGAAAGCCGTGAAAAGGTCGCGCCAGATCTTCCACTTTGCCGCGCAGGTGGCAGTCACAAGCAGCCTTGCATCTCCCGGCTACGATTTCGACGTGAACTTGAAAGGCACGTTCATGCTTTTGGAGAACCTTCGCAAAATGCCAAATCCGCCGCCGCTGGTTTTCACCTCCACGAACAAGGTCTACGGCAACCTGGAAAGCATGCGGTTGAGAAAGAACGGAGTCCGTTACGAACCCGAAAGCGGCAAAGTCCGGGCCGGCGGAATCGACGAGAAACAGCCGCTCTGCTTTTTAAGCCCGTACGGATGCTCCAAGGGCGCGGCCGACCAGTACGTCCTGGATTACGCCCGAAGTTTCGGAATTCCGGCAGCGGTTTTCCGAATGAGTTGCATCTACGGTCCCCATCAATTCGGAACGGAAGACCAGGGATGGGTGGCCCATTTCATGATTCGGGCGATGGAGAATCGTCCGATCGCCGTTTACGGAGACGGATACCAGGTGCGGGACGTGCTGTTCGTAGACGATCTGGTCGATGCATTTCTACTCGCCCGGGAGAACATGGATGGAATCGCCGGGCGGGCCTTCAATATCGGCGGAGGCCCCGGAAACCAAACGAGCGTCGTCGAGATGATTCGCCTGGTATCGGAAGTTTGCGGTTACGACCCGCAAGTCATGTTCTCGAAATGGCGGACCGGCGACCAGAAATATTACGTTTCCGACACGGCCAGATTTTCCAAATCGACGGGGTGGTCGCCGAAGGTAGACATTTCGGAGGGAATGCGACGGCTTTACGAGTGGCTGCTGCGGGAGCGGGAAAACGAGGCTCCGAAACTCGCGGCCGAAAAGGCGCGTGTGTGACGGTGCCTCGAATACCTCGCGACGGAATTTGCGAATCGACCGCTCCAGGATTCCGGCGGTCCCGAAAAGCGGATTCGTCATGGAGGCGATAGAGAGGATCGGACCCGGAGGAAACGGGAATCGTGGCCCGGACCGCCCCGGAATGCCGAACGGAAGCGGATAGGCGCCGTGCGAACAGGTTGACGATCGCGTTTAAATCGCATGACTGACGTTGAAATTCCAAGAGAAGAAGATGGGCCGATCAAAGCGAAAATCGCACGACAAAGATTCGCGGAAAAAAGCGAGGGCGAAGCGTGGCCTTGCGACAAATCCTTCGCGGAGGGGAGTCTTGCCTTTTCGATTCCGCGAAATATGCCTCGTCGTGTTCTTGCTTGTATTTCTCGTCTCCGGATGCGCCGCTTTCCCCGATCTGAAACAAAAAATAAATCATTCCGAAGAAAGCGTTCCGAATATCGTAGGCGCCCGAATGCCTGTTTCGCCCGGAGAAATCGAAGCGGCCATCCGGCTCATCGAGCGAAAAGCCGGCCCCACCGATATCCTGAGGCGGCACGCCGGACTGATGGAGGAAATCACCGGAAAGCCTCTACTGAACGGCAACAAGGCGACTCTTTTGAGCGACGGCCCCGAAACGCTGGAATCGATGAGCCGCGCCATCAGCGAAGCAAAAGACCATATTCACTTGGAGACTTTTATCATCCGGGACGACAACATCGGAGGGGCCATCGCCGAACTCCTCCTGAGGAAACGCGCCCAAGGCGTGCGAGTGAAGTTGATCTACGACAGCTTCGGTTGCCTCAAAACCCCGGCAAGCTACTTCGACCGCCTGGAGGCCGGCGGAATCGAGGTTTACGAATTCAATCCGGTAAGAATTTTCGGCGTTCTGGGTCGTTGGGCCATACACAACAGGGACCACAGGAAAATCCTGGTCGTCGACGGGAAAATAGCCTTTACGGGCGGGATCAATTTTTACCATGTATACGCCAAGAGTCCGTCGTCCCCGGGAGCCGGCGGCGAGGCCGGAGAGGATTTGTACTGGAGAGACACGCACGTTCGAATAGAGGGGCCTGCGGTCGCGGAATTCCAGAAGCTGTTTCTGGATATGTGGAATACAAGGGACGGGCTAATGCTTTACCGGCCCGAATATTTTCCCCCTCCGGAAAAAAAAGGCGACGTGATTGTTCGGGTGATTTCCAGCCTGCCTTCGCAACCGGTCCCGAACATCTACGCGGCCTATCTTTCGGCCATTATGAACGCGAAACAATCGATTCGTCTCACCCATGCCTATTTTCTCCCGGGCGAAGACATTTTGCGGGCGCTGTCCCGCTCGGCCATGAAGGGCGTGGACGTCAAAATCATCCTCCCGAGCGTCAGCGACTTCTGGATGCCTCTTTACGCCGGAAGATACAATTACTCGGAGCTTTTAAAATCCGGGGTCAAGCTGTACGAAAGACGCGGCGCGCTGCTCCACTCGAAAACCGCCGTGATCGACGGCGTCTGGTCCACCGTAGGCTCGAGCAACTTCGACACCTTGAGCTTTTTGCACAGCGCAGAAGTAAACGCCGTCGTCATAGACTTGGATTTCGCCCGTAAGATGGAGAAGCTTTTCGACGAGGACCTTGAGGAATCGGATGAAATTCTACTGGAACAGTGGAAAAAAAGACCTTTCTCGGCCCGCTTCGCGGAGTGGTTCGCGCATCTTTTCAAATATTGGCTTTAGCCTACCGCCTGTCTTCCATCGCCGCGAACGCGGCGCCGTTGTTCATAAGGCTTTCTACCCGGGCGAGCGTCGTTGCCAAGTATGTTCCGATATAGTCCCCTTTCTCGGGAGCGGTCAAGGCCATGAACGATTCGATCATTCTTCGGTAGTAAGTCAGAACTTCGCTTTTTTGATTCGAGTCCAGATGGACGGAGGAGCGGTCCGAGCCGATTTCTATAGGCTGGTCGAGATTTTTCGAAATAAGCTCCGGAAACATGAGGGAATGCATGAACGAGGTGCAAAATTCGTCCAGGTTGTCCTGGGAATGCCCTCCCTTGCTGCCGGGCAGAAAATGTTTCTCGTTTACGAAGGAGAACAGCAGATGATTGTTGTCATTCTTGTCGAACCGGTTTTTCGTCTTTCCCTGGGTGACGAGAAAAAAACGTTCGAAGGAAAGTTCGTCGTAGCCCTTCAGGTCAGCGAAGATTTCCCGTATTCCCGTGGACTTTGTGAGATGATATTTGTCGACGAGAAGATGAAGCACTTCGTGCCTTGCGATGGTCTTCAGTTCGGAGACCGGCTCGTTCTTGAAGGTTTCCACGAAAAACCAAATGTCGTCGTGTCCCGCGCGGGTCAGCGCGTTGTGGATACCTTCGCAATCGACCACGTTGACCTTGCGGACCAGTCGGGTCTTGAAAGCTTTCTCCACTTCCGCGACGCCTTCGGTAATGGCGTCGATCCTGTCCTGGAAATCCGGGATCAGCCTCTCGAGAGAATCGAACCTGTCTCCAAGATACCGGATGCGGCATGCCTTTTCGTCCGAATCGACTTCTTTCAAAGGCAATTCCACGTATCCGTTCTGATGGACGGTTACTTCCAGTTTGCCCCCGTTTCTCAGGATATCGATCGGAAACCGGTCGGCCGGGCTTATCGCGTCCCCGGGAATCGTCGGAAAAAAGGAATACCCTCTCTCGAAGTCGTTTTCGGAATACCGATTTTTCGCGTGATTTTCGGAATCCCGTCGATCCTGTCTATCCGCCATGTTCGCTATGAAAATCTGCTCCGGATTCGCTTTCCCGTAATGGTTGAATACAAGAGCGCCGTCCTTTTTGCGCGAAATTTTGCGCAAGCGAATGTTGTCCGCGTAAATATCCCGCTCGTCGTCGCTGTAAGCTACAATTCCCGCCACGTAGCCATCGACGAAAATCTCGGGATTGTCGAAAAGATCGGCTTCGGAATGATAGGATTTCCGGACCTTGCCGTTCTTGACATTGTAAAGTACCAATATGATAGATTCTCCGAAGTCGGACCGGGCTAGAACGCTGTCGGACCCCGAACCGCCGGGACCGGGAAACTGCCGGTCCATCGAAAAACCCAACGAAGGGACGATTGTCATGCCGAGTGCCATGAAGAACACGTAAACCATTGCCGCCGCTCTGAGAGGTTGTTTTCCATTCAAAATTATCGATACCTCCTACATGGTTCTTACGTCAAAACTACATGGAAACCCTACCTATCATCCAAGGGCGGAACTGTCAAGACAAAAACCATTGAATTCATTGGAGAATTCGCGTATCCGCCTAGGTATAAACACTTATTGGCGGTATCGGCGCGCAATGGAAAGCCGGCGAAAACGGAACATCCGTACGACAGGTCGGACGCTGTCGGAAGGCGCATGCGTATCCCTGCATTCCCGCATTTATATCCAGCAACAATTAACCGCACAGATCGGAATTTTTTTGAAAAACCGACCTGCCGACCGATAACCCATGTTGAATTCACGACCGGTTTGGTTCCAGTTTGGGATGAAAACGAATCGAGCCGGGTAAAAGAAAGAGGGAACCGGAAAAAAACTTTCCGAAAAACAAGAACGGCAAAATGCAAACAAGTATATATAAAAGGAGGTTGTCGATGAAAAAACTTGCGATCGCATTGACATTGGTTGGGTTTCTTTCGGCCGGATGCGCCAACACCGGCTACTACAACACCCAGAAAGGAGCGGCCGTCGGCGCCGGAATAGGCGCTGTCGCCGGCCAGGCGATCGGCCGGAACACGGAAGCCACCCTGCTTGGCGCGGGAGTCGGAGGGATTTTCGGAATGCTGATCGGAAACGGCATGGACCAACAGGCGAGCATCGAGAGGGAAAGAGGATATTAGACGGTCGATTGATCCCGAACGACGAAATGGAACAATGAATATCGGGGGAGGGGGCAAAGCCGGAACGATTTCCGGCTTTGTATTTTTATGGCGAATATGGAATTCTTTCTATATACCTTGATGCCGTACCCCACGGCCTTCGCGGATTGCGTCGATAAGGCGTTGTTTCTCAGGAATGGTTCAACAAATCCAGGTATCAGGAAAACTGGCTCCAAAAGCTGCGGACATGGGTATCCATGGGATGTTATTGGCACGCGTCCCCGAATTCGGATGAGGACCTATACGACGGATAGAGCGGATAGGGCAGACGAGACAGACGGAGGGCTCGAAAATGGAATCACCCGGAGCCCTGGCCTGATCCAGAGTCTCGACCGCACAAGGTCGATGAATTTCGCCACGAGAATACTTGGTTATTTTTGCGTTTTGACGTATGCGGCGGCTTCCAGACCCGCGACGCATCCTTCCCCGACGGCCTTGGCCACCTGCCACGGAGGGCCGCAGATGTCCCCGGCGGCGAAGACTCCCGGCACGTTCGTCTTTTGCCGCTTGTCCGTGACGATATACTGGAATTTCTCGGGGTCCAGAGCGACTCCCAGGGTGGCGGCTAGCTCCAGGGCTCCTTTGGCCCCCAACTCGATGAACACCCCGGAGACCTCGAGCGCTTCGTCGTTGTCCAAAACGACGCGCTCCACCGCGCCGTCGCCCTGGATGGCCTTCACCCACCGGCCGGGATGGGTGACGATGTCGCTGGAATCGACCTGGGCTTTCAGCTCTTTGTCGATGTGGGATTCCTGGTAGATCAGGTGGACCTCTTCCGCGATCAGCAGCATGGTCATGGCGCCCGACGCGGCGGCGCTTTCGTTTCCCACCACCGCGACCTTTTGATTTTTGAAGAAACCGCCGTCGCAATCCACGCAATAGCTGACGCCTTTCCCCAGCAGTTCCTTCTCGCCTGGCTTGTTAAGACGGTTCCTCGAAATGCCCATGGCGAGGACCAGGGCTTTGGCGAGCAGGATCTTGCCGGACTCCAGCGCGAAGCGAAAACGGGAATCGGCTTCACTGGAAATCTCCAGAACATCTTCTTCGTGGAAAACGGCGCCCGCCTTCTCGGCTTGGCGTTTCCCGGCCTCGAGCATGTCATCGCCGGCCATTTTCGAATCCATGCAGCAATAGTTGTCCAAATGGGCTTTGCTCAGGGAGCTTTTCTTCAGTTTTCCCAGCACGGCCACGCCGACTTTTCTCCGCCCGGCGTGCAGCGCCGCTTGAAGCCCCGCCGGTCCCGATCCGATGATGACGACGTCGTACTCTATGGTTTCTTTTCCCATGCGACCCTCCTTTTTTTACACGTTAAGCCTTTTGATGGAATTCGCAACGAGGTTTTTCAGGCTTGCGACCTCCAGGGGAAAAGGAAAATTCTTCGGGTCCTGCGGAATGCTGTCGGTCACGATGGCCTTTAGGACGGGAAGTCCGCCGATCCTGAGAGGACCGTCGCCGACGAACAGGCCGTGGGTGGCGACCAGGGTGATTTCCGGCCGGCAGATTCGGACGAGCAAAGCTTCGGCGGCCTTCACCATGGTACCGGCCGTGCTGATCATGTCGTCCACGATGATCGGGCAGGTCCCCGCGATGTCTCCCACGACGTTCCGGACGGACACTTTTTCCCCGCTCTCCCTCACCTTGTATATATAGGCGACGGGGATATCCAGAATATCGGCGAATGCGTTGGCGAGCTTTGCGGCGCCCAAGTCCGGGGCGACCAGGACCGGTTTTTCCGGAAGCGATTTTTTCAGTGTTGCGGCCAGAAGCTCGATGGCGGAAAGATGCTCCACCGGAAACGAGAAGAATCCCTCCAGGGTGGGTTTGTGAAGATCGACCGTCACGAGCCGGTCCAGCCCGGTGGAAAGCAGATTCGCCGCGACTCGCCCGCCGACCGGTTCCCCCCGAGCGGTCCGCCGGTCCTGTCTCGCGTAGCCGAAATAGGGGACCACCCCGGTGATCCGGGAGGCTCCGCCTCTTCTGGAAGCGTCCGCCAGCAAAAGAAGCTCGAGCAGGTTTTCGGCCACGGGAGGGCAGGTGGGCTGGATCAAGTACACGTCGCATCCCCGGACATCCTCGGACATCTCCACGCGGATTTCCCCGTCCGGAAAACTCTCGATTTCGCAACGGCCAAGCTCGACTCCCAAAACGCCCGCTATCGCCCCGGAAAGCCCGGGGTTGGCCCTTCCTGAAAAAAGAATCGGTTTCATGGACGCAAGCTCCTTCCTTTCCCGGTTTTCGGTCCGTTGTTTTCGTCAGTGTCCGAATGATATTGAACTCTCCGAAAGATTGCAAACCCAAACGATTTTTCGACGAAAAATCAGGCGTTCGCCCCTTGCCGGTTTCCGACTTGCCGTCCCTTGAAACGTTGACACGCAGCCGGTATGGCGCCATAATCCTCAATACGGCAAGGAAACAAGCCATTGACGACGGACGAGGAATTCGCGTACGGATTTCTCGTCGTTTTCGAACAAAAAAACAAATTTTTAACCGGAGACCAATTTTGATGAACGACCAATTCGACAAGGAAATTCGCGAAGACGAACCAGGACGGGAGACGCGCGAGATGGAAGGAACTGCGGAGAAGGCGACGGACGAGACGACGGCCGCCAAGGACATGCCGGAAGAGAAGGCTGAAGAAGAGGACATGCTCGAGGAAGAGCGGCTCGACGAGGAAAAGGGGGACGATGGCAGTTTCGAGGAGCTTCTGAAGGAATACGGCGACGGCATGGACGACAGCTTGACGACGGGGGACAAGATCGAGGGGACCGTCGTTTCCATCGGGCAGGACGCCGTTTACATCGACACGGGCACCAAGGTGGACGGGGCCGTGGACAAGGCGGAGCTTCTGGACGACAAGGGCGAGTTGCCCTACGCGGTCGGAGACAAGGTGACGCTGTACGTCGTGGGGGTGTCCGAGCACGAAATCCGGTTGTCGAGGGCGTTGTCGGGCGTGGGGGGCCTGGAGATGCTTCAGGACGCGTTCCATGGAAAGGTTCCGGTGGAGGGAAAGGTGATGGCCGTGCAAAAGGGCGGCTTTCACGTGGAGGTCCTTCAGAGGCGCGCGTTTTGCCCCATCAGCCAGATGGATGTCAAATACATCGAGTCCGCAGGGGACTATATCGGCCAGACCCATGAATTCCTGATCACGCAGCTGGAGGACCACGGGAAGAATATCGTGCTCTCCAGGCGGAAGATTCTGGAGGCGAAGATTGCGGAAGCCCGCGCCGAATTTTTCGAGGGGCTGTCCATCGGCCAGACCATAGAGGGAGTCGTGACGAAAATCATGCCGTTCGGCGTTTTCGTGGAAATCGCTCCCGGCGTGGAGGGGATGGCCCATATTTCGGAACTCGGCTGGTCGCGGGTGGAAACTCCCGAGGAAGCCGTTTCCGTACACCAGAAAATCACCGTCAAAGTGATCGGCGTGGAAAACGCAGCCAACCCGGACAAGGCGAAGATCTCCCTGTCGATCAAGCAGGTCGGAAGCGATCCGTGGGAGAGCGTCGATGAAAATTTCCAGATCGGGCAAACGGTCGAGGGAAAGGTGGTCCGCATCGCCAAGTTCGGCGCGTTCGTGGAAATCGCGCCGGGAATCGAAGGACTGGTGCATATCAGCGAATTGAGCCACACCCGGCGAGTTCCGAGGGTGGAGGACGCCGTGGCCGAGGGCGAATCCGTGCGGGTGTCGATCAAGGAGATCGACCCTGCAAGACGACGCGTTTCCCTCAGCATCAAGGATACCGAGGCGGACCCGTGGAAAGCCGCCGGGAGTAAATTCGCGGTGGGGGCCAAGTTGGAAGGGCTCGTCGTGAAGCAGGAATCCTTCGGATGGTTCGTCGAACTGGAACCCGGAATCACCGGGCTCATGCCCAAATCGAAAATCAAATCCTCGGGAATGTCCGAAATAGAAAAGGCCAGGGTAGGGGACACGGTCGCCGCGACCGTGATCCATTTCGATCCCGAGTCCCGCAAGATCACGCTGGAACCGAGAGGGGGAAACGAAGCGGAAGAGGAAGACTGGCGGAAATTCGGCCAGCCCGAAGAAAAGCCCATGAGCGACTTGGCCTTGAAACTTCAGAACGCTCTCAAGTCGAAGAAATAGACGGGGGCGGAAAACAGGAGGAAATCGAGATATCGATGGTAACATTCGAAACACTGGAGAACAAAGAGGATAGAATCGCGGTCGTCGGCCTGGGGTACGTGGGCCTTCCGTTGGCGGTGCATCTTTCGAGGCATTTCGACGTGCTGGGGTACGATCTGAGCGCCCGGAGAATCCGGGAGCTGCAATCCGGCCAGGACCGTACGCTGGAGGTTGCGGAAGAGGAGTTGAGGGAGGCGTCGGTCGAATACACGGACAATCCGTCAAGGCTTTCCGAATGCCGACTGATCGTCGTCGCGGTACCCACGCCCATCGACCGGCACAGAATACCCGACCTGAAACCTTTGCTGGGGGCGGCGACAACGGCCGGAAAACACATGTCCCCCGGCTCCTGCGTGGTGTTCGAATCCACCGTGTATCCCGGCGCCACCGAGGAGGACTGCGTCCCGATCATGGAAAGGGAATCCGGCTTGAAATTCGGCGTGGATTTCACCGTGGGATATTCTCCGGAGCGCATCAACCCCGGCGACAAGGTCCACACCGTGGACAAGATCGTCAAGG
>CAZNTU010000174.1:0-11821 GCA_964575975.1 uncultured Desulfobacteraceae bacterium | reverse complement strand
CCGTTCCGGTCGGTGCCGTCTCCCTGCTTGGCCGGGCTGCGGAAACGGGCCTGCCGGAAGCCCCGGGCAACGCGGGCATTACCCCATTCACCCGTCTTGCCGTGGTTTTTCAAGGGGCTGTACGAAGGGTGTTGTCCGCAAGATTAGAGTTGCTGCATTGAACCTGTTGTATTTGGCGAAAACAAATGATAGGTTGGAAATCCAATGAAGTATGAAATCATCTCGAGACGAATTGTGAAAAAAATGGATGTTGGATGGACTTTGGCGGAAAAGGACATGTAACTTTCCAAACCTCGAAAGAATGGGCGAAAAGAAAAACGCTGGTTCATCGGATTCGGAACCGATTGTCGAGAAAAAGCTCAAGGAAGCCGAGGTATGTCGGTCCATGGGGCTGCTCGACGAATCCCTCTCCATATGCAACAAACTCCTTGAGAACAAGGATGGAATCGAAGACGAAAAGATTAGATCAATCGAGGAAAAGATCGAGATTCTAAAGGAAGAGATCGAGATTCAATCCAAGGAAAACCTACACAAGCGCTTTTCGAGAGATTTGATATACCGTCCGGGTAATTTTTCCGAAAAAGAGAGTGCCGGGAAATTCCTCCGGAGGGCCGAAGCTCTCAAGGATATTGGACTGGTGGCGGATGCCGCCAGGGAGTATGAAAAATTTTTCGAGACGGAGACTGTCGAAGAGGATTGTTCTTCCGCAAAAGTCCTTCTCGGATATGTCTCTTGCCTCCTGCCAATGAACACTTCCGAGGAAATCCTCGACATGCTCGGGGAGGCCGCCGCCAAGCTCAATCCGGATAGAAGAGAGCTTGCTCGCGTCTATTTCAGGACGGGGTCCGCATTCGAAAAAAAAGGGGATATGGACGGCGCCGTATCCTCGTACAAAGCCGCTGCGGAACTGACTCCCGACGACGAGAACCTGAAGCGCAGACTGGATGACATCGGATCGATGCTGTCCACCTCGACCAGGTTCGATTATCTTTTGGCCAACAAGCTTGTGACCACGGAACAGCTTGAAGAGGCATCCGAGATTTCGAAGAAAACGAACAAGAGCGTCGAGTACGTGCTTGTCGGACATTTCAAGATCGACAAGTCCGACATGGGGAAATCTCTTTCCCTTTACTACGATTGCCCGTTCGTCGCGTTCGACCCCGATTACTGCGGACCCGTCGAATTGATCAGAAATCTTAAGAGAGCGTTTCTCGTACATTATTCCTGGGTGCCCTTGAATTGGAGCAAAAACGGCGCGGAAATTTTGATCGACGATCCCCGCGACCTTCGCAAGACGGACCATATCAGGGCCTTGATGGCGACTTCGAAGATCAATTATTTCGTTGGGATACGAGAAGATATCGTTAAATTTATCGATGTCTTTTTCGGAAGTAAAAAGGAATCGGAAGAAGACTTGCTCAAGAAAATCGACACGCTCGTCCCCCACATTACTTTCGACGAAGTCGAGGAGAAAGAGGAGGATTTGCGCGATATTTTCGACGAATCTTCCGGTCAAATCGTGCGATACGTGGACCAAGTGCTCGTAACCGCCTTTCGGGATCGGGCCTCGGACATCCATTTCGAACCGTCTCCCATTACCGGCAAGACCACGATCCGGTTCCGCGTTGACGGAGTCTGCCATGAATACATGCAAATCCCCAACGCTATGATTGGAGGAGTGATATCGCGCTTGAAAATCATGGCCGGCTTGGATATCGCGGAACGGAGACTGCCTCAGGACGGAAAAATCAAGATGAGAAGAAAGGGAATCCCCCTGTTCGAGCTTCGAATGTCGACCATGCCCACGGCGGGCGGTTTCGAGGATGCCGTGCTGAGGATACTGGCCCGGGCAGGCGCTATGAAGCTTGACGACGTAGGGCTTCTGAAGCGCAATTACGAAATTTTCGAAAAAATCGTTTCCAGTCCTTACGGCATCATACTTGTCGTGGGGCCGACCGGTTCAGGGAAAACGACGACTCTTCATGCGGCCTTGGGGTATTTGAACCGTCCCGAGATCAAGATTTGGACGGCCGAGGACCCGGTTGAAATCACTCAGAAAGGTTTGAGGCAAGTGGAGGCGAAGCCGAAGATAGGACTGAATTTCGCTAGAATCATGAGGGGCTTTCTGAGGCTCGACCCCGACGTGATCATGATCGGGGAAATGCGAGACCAGGAGACGGCGTCCATAGGGGTCGAAGCTTCCCTGACCGGCCACTTGGTTTTCTCGACCCTTCACACAATCAGCGCCCCGGAAACCATTACAAGGCTCATAGACATGGGCGTCAACGCGCTGAACTTTTCCGACGCTTTTTTGGGCGTGCTCGCCCAGCGACTGGTGAGAAGATTGTGCAAAAAATGCCGCGAAGCCTATCGTCCGACCGAACAGGAATTTCAGGATATGGTAGGCGAATACGGGGGCAAGGCTTTTGAAAAATCGGGCCTGGCCTATGAAAGCGATACAATTTTTTACCGCCCGGTCGGATGCGAGGAATGTTCAGGAGCTGGATACAGAGGACGCATTGGAATACACGAATTGATGGAAGGCACGACGGAGATTAAAAGACTGATAAAGAAAAAGTCGTCCACGGAGGAAGTTTTCGAGCAGGCATTCAAGGACGGCATGACAACGCTCAAGCAAGACGGAATTCAAAAGGTCTTCATGGGATACACGGATTTTATGGAAATCAGGCGGGTGGTCAGCAAGTGAATATTGCATCTTGAACAAAATTTGCATGCGAATCGAAGCGAGGATTTTTCATGAAACGCATTGGAACGATATTGGTGGTCGACGACGATCCGGCTATTCTCGAAAGCACGTCCAGAATATTGAGCAGGGCTGGCTACGAGGTTGTAAAGGCGGAATCGGGGCAAGAGTGTCTCGAAAAAGCGGGCCGTGAAGTTCCGGCTCTGGTCTTGCTTGACGCGGTACTGCCGGATATGGACGGGCTGGAAGTATGTCGGAGCTTGAAAGAAAATTCGGACCTCGAGGATGTCTTTGTCGTGTTTCTGTCCGGGGTTCGAACGGAATCCGATCAACAAGCGGAGGGTTTGTCCGTCGGCGCCGACGGTTACATTGTCCGTCCTGTCGGCAACAGCGAATTGCTGGCCCGCGTCGAAGTCATGCTTCGCCTGCGGGAGTCGCAAATCGCCTTGCGAACGGAAAAGAAACGTCTCGAAGCCCGAACTTCGGAATTAATGGAGGCCAATTCTGCTCTTGCCGAAGAAATTCAGAAAAGACGCAAGTTGCAGAAGGTACTCGAGAAGCTGGGCGCCATGCGGCAGGAGCTGCTGGCCCCCGGAATTCTTGAAGACAAACTCCAATGCGTCGTCGATACGGTTGCGGAGGTTTTCGACGCCGAATTCGTCTCCATCCGGATCGAAAAACCGGATGACGGACGCGACCCGGCTTTTGGGGGCTCGAAAATCGTTTCGAACGAATTCGACCGCGACCCGCGATTCCATGACAGGCGACGGGTATGCGAACCGGGGTTGAAATCGTTCGCGGGATACATGCTTGTAGACTCGAAAAACCAACCTGCCGGTATCCTGGAAGTTTTCGGCAAACGCGAAATCTCGCCGGAACAAGACGTCCTTATCTCGGCAACGGCCGCCGCGGCATCCAACGTAATCCAGACCGTTCGGGCCGAAGAGGAAATGAAGCGAAGCGAGCAGCGCTATCGGAACACGTTCGAGCATGCGGCGGTGGGGATTGTCCATTGCGCGGTCGGCGGGCGATTCCTCCGAGTCAACCAACGCTTTTGCGATATCGTAGGTTATGGCAAAAGGGAAATCGCCGAACTCGCGTGGCAGGAGATAACCCATCCGGAGGACATCGAAGCCGATTCGGCGAACCTTGAAAACTTGTTAAGCGGAAGGATTTCCACCTATTCGATGGAAAAGCGGTTCGTCCGCAAGAATGGCGCCCATGTATGGACGACGCTCACGGTTTCGAGCGTTAAAGAGGAGTCCGGAAACGTATGGTATGTAATGGGGGTGGTCGAGGATATTTCGGAACGCAAATCCGCGGAGGAAAAACTGCGCGAGAGCGAGGAGAGCATGCGAGCGATCATAGCGTCGCTGCCCGTGCTTTTGCTGGCGATCGACGAAGAGGGACGAATCGTTTTCTGGAACGCGGAATGCGAACGAGTCACCGGGTTCAAGGCCGACGAAGTCCTGGGCGCCTACGATGCCTGGAATCGGTTGATGCCGGGACTGTCCGAAAAGACATCGGCTTCGGGGATATCCGGGGATCGCTCGGGCGATTTTCGAAACGTCGAACACGAGATTCGGGCGAAAAACGGGGTGAAACATTTCGTTTCCTGGTCCCGCGCGACCGTGGAGATACCCATTCTCGAGAAGGCTTCCTGGATGGTCGGCGTGGAGGTGACCGACCGGAAAAACGCGGAAATGGCCGAGAAGGTCGCCAAGAAACTGACGGAATCTTGGGAACAAATCCAGAAGATCGAAAGACGCCGTCGAGTGATTTTTGAAAATACCCCGGCTGGAACAATCTGTCTGAGTGCCGATGGAGAGATAGTCGATTGCAACAAAGAGCTGGAAAACATCCTGGGCGCATCCCGAGACGAAATTATCGGTTTCAACATGCGCAAGCAGGTTACGCAGCCCGACATGCTAAAAGCCGTGCGGTCGGCATTGGAAGGCGTTGCGGCGCAATACGAGGGGCCGTATACCTCGATCGTGAGCGGCAAAGCCCTTGCCTGCCTGCGAGTCGTTTTCAATCCCGTCACTCCGGAATCTGCGCCGAGCGAGGTCATCGCGACTCTGGAGGATATATCCGAACGAAAGAACGCGGAAGACGAAATCGCAAAGGAACGCAAGCTGTTGAAACAAATTCTCGACGGCAGCCCTGTCGGCGTGGCAATTACATCCGGCAGCTCCATCCGGTTTGCAAACCCGCGATTCACCCAAATGTTCGGTCTTGGGGTCGGAGACGAAACCTCGGGCGCCTACGTCAATCCCGAAGACAAAGACTTCATGACAGGAGAGATTGAAAAGAAGGGAATCCTCAGGGATTTCGAATTGAAAGCCTACGGCGCCGACCGCGAACCTAGGGAGATTCTGGCAACCTTTTCGACGACCGAGTACGAGGGAAGAAAAGCCATAGTCGCTTGGCTGACCGATATCGCCGATTTCAAGAGAATTCAAGACGAATTGACCGCGGCCAAGGAAAGAGCAGAGGAAGCGGCGAAAGCCAAAAGCCAATTCCTGGCCAACATGAGCCACGAAATCCGCACTCCTATGAACGCCCTCTTAGGCATGGCCCACCTGGCCTTGAAGACGGAACTGACTACGAAACAACGCGGTTATCTGGAAAAAATAGATGTATCGGCGAAATCTTTGTTGGAAATAATCAACGATATTTTGGATTTTTCGAAGATCGAGGCGGGAAGATTGCGTTTGGAATCCGCAAGATTCGACCTTTCCGAAATCCTTCGCGCGGTAATCGGCATCGAGAGCTACAAGGCGATCGAAAAAGGCCTGCAATTTTCCGTGAAAAGCGCTCCGAGCGTTCCCATGAATTTGTTGGGAGACTCCCTGCGTTTGCGCCAAGTCCTGAACAACCTATTATCCAACGCGATCAAGTTCACCCATTCCGGCGAGGTGCAGATTGGTGTCCGTCCCGTTAAAGAAACCCGGGAGACCGTGGTCCTGGAATTTTCGGTGCGGGATACGGGCATCGGGATGACGAAGGAGCAGACAACCAACATATTCGAGTCCTTTACCCAGGCGGAATCGTCCACAACCCGCAAATACGGGGGTACCGGATTGGGGTTGGCCATTTCCAGACTGTTGGTGGACATGATGGAAGGCGAAATATGGGTGGAGAGCGAACCGGGGAGGGGCAGCGCCTTTTTCTTCACCGCATGTTTCGGCCGCGCCCGGGACGAAAGCGGCAAATCCAAGATCGCCTTTTCCGATGTCCGGGATTTGAAAATCCTGGTGGTCGACGACGAGGCCTCCATTCGCAAATTGATGGTCACCACATTGTCGTCCTTGAAGTTCAGGGTCGATACGTGCGAGTCGGGGGAAAGCGCGATCGAAGCGATTAAAAAGGCGGCCAAGTCCGACCCCTACCAACTGGTCTTAACGGACTGGAGAATGCCGGGAATGGACGGTCTGGAGACCGCCCGCAGAATCAAAACCGACCCGGACCTGGCGTTTGTCCCGAAAGTTTTCGTTCTCACCGGCTATCTTCGGGAAGAGTTCGAGGAAAAATTCGAGTGGTCGGGAGCGGACGGGTATCTGATTAAACCCGTTTCCAGGCCCGCGCTCTTAGATTTGATCGCGACCGAATTCGCGGGAGAGGCTTGGTCGGGAAAGAATACCAATCGGAATTGTCGTCCGGACCAGTCGGACCGCTTTAACCGAATACGAGGGGCCCGCGTCCTTCTTGCCGAGGACAACGAGGTCAATCAACAATTCGCTCTCGAATTGTTGGAAGGCGCCGGGCTTCTGGTGGATATCGCGGCAAACGGCGTACAAGCTTTTCAAATGGCGAAAGAGGGCCATTACGACGCTATTCTCATGGACATCCAAATGCCGGAGATGGACGGTTACGAAGCCACCAGGAAAATAAGGGAACTCGCGAACGAAGAAGACCCTCTTGCCAAGAAGAAGGGGCAAGTGCCCATTATCGCGATGACGGCCCACGCAATGCGACCGGATTTCGAAAAGAGCCGGATGGCCGGTATGAACGCGCATGTAACAAAGCCCGTCGATCCGGATGAACTGTTTTTCTCGTTGGAAAAGAACATAGGCCGCGAATTGAAAAATCCCGTCCGCCAATCTTGTCCATCGCACATTGTCGATGCGACTGGCGACGCCGAGTCTCCGGAGAGTCCCCTTTTGCCGGACTTCATGCCTCGTATCGATTTGAAGACCCTTTTGGCCAAGTTCGGCGGAAGACGTTCCGCCGTTGGAAAGCTGCTTGCTAAATTCGCGCGTCTCCAACGGGACTCGGCCGACGATATCGCGAAAGCCCTGCGCGAAGGAGACACGGAAACCGCGATTCGGATTTCCCACAGTCTCAAGGGAGTCGCCGGAAACATCGGCGCGTCGGCGTTGTCCGAAGCGGCCGGGGACTTGGAATACTCGCTGGGCAACGAACGAAGCGTCCCGAAAGACATGGTCGAGCGCTTGGCCATGGAACTGGAGCTTGTGCTTTCAAACATCGATTCGCTGGAATCGGCTCGAAAAAAGGACGTCGCGCAAGTCTCGGACGAGGAGACGGATTTTTCCCGCGCGGGGCCTTTGCTCGCCGAGCTGAAATCGCTTTTGGAGGAAAACGACTTGGACGCCGTGGCCAAACTGGACGAGATTAAAACAGTTTTGACAGGCCCGGCTTTTCGGGAGAAAATGGATGCGATGGAACGGAGACTCGGCAGATACGACTCCGACGAAGCCTTGAGGATCTTGGAAGGAATCATGCAACTTGTCGATCGGAATAAAACCGATTCGCCACTTGAGGACACGAATGAAAAACAGCCGTAAACACACCGTACTCATCGTAGACGACACCCCTGAAAACATAGACGTGCTGGGCGAGATTCTTCGGCAGGACTATAGAATCAAATTCGCCTCGAACGGACGCAAGGCCATGGAAATCATAGAATCCAATCCCCCTCCCGATCTGATACTTCTCGACGTGATGATGCCCGGCATGGACGGATTCGAGATTTGCCGGTCCATCAAGGCGCTGGAAGATCTGAAGGACACGCCGGTCGTCTTCATCAGCGCTCTGGGAGATCCGGAAACAAAGGTGAACGCGTTCGCTTGCGGCGGGATGGATTACGTCGGCAGACCTTTTTGGCCCGAGGAGGTCAGAGCGCGAGTGGCGACCCATCTTCAGGTAAGGGACCAGAAACGCGAACTTGCATTGCAATTGGAGCGTCTCCGGAACCTGGAGAGTCTTCGCGACGATCTTGTCCACATGGTGGTTCACGACATGCGTTCGCCCATCGGGTATTTGGTGAATTGTTTGAAAATGCTGATCGAGGACGGAGCCGGGTTCGAAAATCATCAGATGGAGAGCCTAAAGGAAGCGATGTCCTGTGCGGAGAGCCTTATCCGTATCGCGCAGTCTCTATTGGACGTCAGCATGCTCGAATCCGGCCGCATGCCGATGAAAACGGAACCCTGCGACCTCGTGAAAATCGTCTCGGAAGCGGCCGAAAAGCCGGGGTTTCCCTTTTCGGGTCGCAAGGCCCGTTTCGCGAAGCATCCCGTAAAAGTCATGGTGGAATGCGATCCGGACCTGATTCGCAGAGTGCTCCTCAATCTGCTCGGCAACGCCATGAAATTCACGCCGGCCGACGGCGATGTCGAAGTGGAATTGTCCGAAGAGCCGGGTTTTGCGATCGTCTCGGTCAAGGATACGGGCGAAGGAATTCCGGAAGAATTCATGGACCAGATTTTCAAGAAATTCGTAACGAGGCAGTCGGCCCGGCGCAGCAGAAAATATTGTTCGACGGGGTTGGGACTTGCCTTCTGCAAGCTCGCCGTCGAGGCTCATGGAGGAAAGATAGGCGTAAAAAGCGAATTGGGCGTCGGAAGCTGTTTCACGTTCTCGCTCCCCCTGTCGAAGCATCTTGAATCGGAATCTCTTTCGGATTGAATGCGACATGTCGAAACCGATTCGGGAGGCAATTGGAATGAATGGCGATATGGTCGGAAAAACACTGTTGATAGTCGACGACTCCCCCGAGAACATAGATGTTCTGGGGGGAATCCTGAAGGGGGATTTCAAGTTGAAATTCGCGATCTCCGGGACCAAAGCCCTTGAGATAGCCTCGGGACCCCACCCGCCCGATTTGATTCTCCTTGACATCATGATGCCCGAAATGGACGGATTCGAGGTGTGCGCGCGATTGAAGGGAAATCCGCTCACGAAGAACATCCCCGTGATTTTCGTGACCACGAAAGACGAAACCATCGACGAATCGAGGGGATTCGAAGCGGGATGCGTCGATTACATCAGAAAACCCGTAAGCCCCGCCTTAATGAAAGCAAGGGTTTCCACGCATCTCGCCCTGTACGACAAAAGAAAAAACCTGGAGGAAATCGTCGACAGGAGGACGGCTCAGCTTATGGAAGCCATGAAGAAAGTAAAGGCGGCCTCCCTTGACACGATTCATCGTCTGTCGCGCGCCGCGGAATACAAGGACGAGGACACGGGAGCGCATATTTTGCGGATGAGCAATTACGCGGCCGCCGTGGCCAGGCAAATGGGATGCGGCAACGAATTCGTGGAATCCATCCTCTACGCGGCGCCCCTGCACGATATCGGAAAAATCGGCACGCCCGACAGAATCCTTCTGAAAACGGGCAAGCTGGACGCGGACGAATGGGAAATCATGAAGCGGCATACCATCGACGGGGCTAGAATCCTGGAGGGTTCCGACGCCGAATTCATCAAAATGGGGAGCGTAATCGCCGCAAGCCACCACGAGAAATGGGACGGTACCGGTTATCCCTGCGGTTTAAGGGGCGAGGAAATTCCCATGGAAGGAAGGATAGTCGCCATTGCCGACGTATTCGACGCTCTGACCAGCAAGCGACCCTACAAGGAACCGTTTCCATTGGAAAGGGCCTTGGACATCATACAAGAGTCGAAGGGCGGCCATTTCGACCCGCAAGTCGTGGACGCGTTCTTCGCCGCGAACTCCGAGATAACGAGAATAAAACACATGTATCAAGAAACCGGGGAAAGCCTCCTGGTTCGTTTCGGGATAGACGCCGGGGGCGATTGAACGCTGTCTCCGAATCGATCGCCTTCCCGTCACATGCAAAAACTCGTTCGCATCGGGTTGTTTCCAAATCGATCGAGGACCGAACACAATTACCGCCAAGATATAATTGGCGAGTTTTTTCTGTCAATCGAAACAATAAGAGAAGGATTTTCCGGGAAAAAACGATGTTCCGAAATTAATCTTTATTTTGGAGACCCTATACTATATGATCGCCTTGGTTCGCGAGTCGGATCGATGTCAACGAAGGAATGGCGCCGTATGCCGCCAAGCGCATATCGAACCTGTCCCGGAATCGAAACTTGATTTGCACTGAAGAAGGAGAAGCCCTATGGAAATTTTCGACGAAATCGACAAAAGCGCTTTCAAAATCATGGTTGTAGACGACGAGGAACCCATCTTGAGGATTTTGGCCAAGGGATTGGCGCGCGCCGGATACGACTGCGCGACGGCCGGCGGCGGCGAAGAGGCTCTGGGTATAATGGCGGGGATTCCGATCGATGTCGTCGTCACCGATATATACATGCCCCGAATGGACGGAGTCGAGCTTACGAAAAACATCAGGGAGCGCTATGATTCCGACGTCATCGTCATGACGGGGTTCGTCAAGGATTTCAACTATGAAAACATTATTGTTCGCGGCGCCAGCGATTTCATACAGAAACCGATCGGGATCGAGGAGTTGAACCTGAGAATCCTCAGGGTTTTACGCGAAAGGACGATACTCGCGGCAAGAAAGAGAGCCGAAGAGGAAAACCTTGCCATCCTGGACAGACTGAAAAAAATCATCAACGGCACTATCTACGCGATGGCTATGACGATCGACATCCGCGATCCTTTCACCGCCGGTCACCAGCGGCGCGTCGCCCTTTTGTCAAGAGCGATCGGAAGGGTGCTCGGCCTGTCCAGGCTGGAATTGGAAAGCATCAGCATGGGAGGGGTAATTCACGATCTCGGCAAAATTTCCGTTCCCGTCGAAATCCTTTCCAAACCCAGCAAACTTACAGAGCCAGAGTACGAAATAATCAAAACTCATGCCCAAGCGGGTTACGACATCTTGAAAAACATCGATTTTCCCTGGCCCCTGGCTGAAATAACTCTTCAGCACCATGAGAGACTGGATGGAAGCGGATATCCGTCGGGGCTCAAGGGAGACGAGATCATATTGGAGGCCAGAATAATCGCCGTTGCCGACACAGTCGAGGCTATGGTATCCCACCGTCCCTATCGCCCGGCCCTGGGCGTCGACGCGGCTCTGGATTTCGTTCTGGAACGCAAGGACGTCGAATTCGATCCTCTCGTCGTGGACGCCTGCCTTCGGGTTTTCAGGGAAGACAATTTCAAATTTTAAATCATCCCCTTCGAGGGACAAGTCTTTCATCCGAAATCCGTTCCGAATTTTTCCGTTTTCATTTCTTCGTCTCGGGGCATGATCTCGCCGATGTACGGTAGCGCAGCCTTCCACGGCGGCGCGGGTGTCCGGCGACCGAACCCTGCCTGGAGCCGAGAGGCCCCGTGGAAGGCGGCGCTACCCGAAGACCTCGACCCAGCCTCGTCCGCCGGGACCGTCCACCGAAACAAAACCGAAGGGAAGCTTGACTAATTTCGGTTAAAACGATATTCGCTTTTCGGTCGATGTTTCATGATATTCTTTCTCCATATTCTCAAAACGAAAGGAACCACCGCATGGCGATTTCCGATTGGTTCGAAGACATTCCTGTGATCGGCCGCCGGTCCCCCGAGGAGGCAGGCGCGATATTGAGAAGCATGGGCGACGAACGGTCCGCGGACATCCTCGAAGACCGCGAGGCCGTCCCCAAAACCCCGCAGAAGTTCGGCGGCAAAGGCTGGTGGCCATTCCGGGACAAGCCCTGGCAGCACACGGCCCACGCGTTCGGGCACTTGGTGCCGGCACCGCCCGGAGAGGAGACTCTCCCCATTCGTCACGCCGGCAATATCCGGGCCGACGAGACCCTGAAGAACGGCCGGGTCAAGATTTCCCTGGACTGCCTTCGGGTGGCGGCCTATCCGGGCGGGGGCGTCCACCGGATACT
>CAZNTU010000173.1:0-11953 GCA_964575975.1 uncultured Desulfobacteraceae bacterium | reverse complement strand
GAGGCTCTACCGGCTGGGCTACGGAAGAAGGGACGTGATCCTGCTCTTCGAG
Source organism: uncultured Desulfobacteraceae bacterium (assembly GCA_964575975.1). Classification (GTDB taxonomy): domain Bacteria; phylum Desulfobacterota; class Desulfobacteria; order Desulfobacterales; family SKZT01. Next base: position 11,901 of record CAZNTU010000173.1, on the reverse strand, counting down.
TTCATCGACTGGGTCATGACCCTGCCAAAGGACCTGGAAAAAAGCTTCCGGGACGAAATACAGGAAATGGAGGAGGAGAGAAAGATGCCGTACATTTCAAGCGTCCAAAGGCTAGGACGGGAAGAAGGATTGGAAGAAGGGCGGAAAGAAGGACGGGAAGAAGGGACCGCCAATCTTCTGGAACGGATGATATCGAAGCGCTTCGACATCGAGCGCCAAGCCGTGGCTCCGATTTTCGAGGGCTTGAAGACCGGGCAAATCGAGGAACTCGCCGACCTGTTCGTCGAGGCCGACAGTCTGGACGAAATCCGCCGGAGGGCCGACGAAATGCGGGAAGCCTCGCGGCGAGGCTGATGGCCCGGGCTCCCGCAAACATGTCTCGTTCCTGAAAGGACGGAAAACGAGTTGCGTCGGCTCATTTGGAAAGGCTCTCTCGATGCTGTTCGACAATTTTTCGACGGCGGATCGAACAGTCGGTTGGCGGATCGGCTTTCTTCCCTTTCTCCAGTAATTTCGTATCCTTAGGCAACCGATTCGACCCGCTCCGGATTGTTTTGAAAGACAATGAAAAACAAGAGGTATGAATGGATGAACAAGGATGAAATCGCAAAACTTCTGAAACCCATCGTTTGGGACTACGATATCGAACCTTTCGATTTGTTCGAAGTTGCCGTCGGAAACAAGGACAGCGTCGGGGGATTTACGCGGGAAAAGGCGCTGACGAGGATGTTCGAGCGTCTTTCCTGGTACGATTTGATCAGATTGTTCGGGGTTGATCGTTTAAAGGATCTATTGAGTGGGGAATTCATCCAAAACATAGAGCCGGAACTGTTGCGGGAAAAATATGAACTCGCGAGAAAGCTATTGCACGGAGAAGCCGTGTCCCCTTCGGGGTGGGAGCCTGAATATCGCGAAAAAATCCGGCACGCTCTTCTATCCAACAGGCGGCGCCGCGCTGGCAGCCCTAACTTTTTGCCCTATCCGCATCCAGCTCTTTGAGCCGGTTTCGGAAATGGTCCGCAAGTTCGATGTAATCCGGAGTGTCAGGAAAAGTTTCCGACAGCGAGCTTGAGATGTCGAGACCTTCCTCGAAGTTTTTTCGAGCTTTTTCCCAATCTCCCAGCTCTTTTGCTGCGCTCCCGGTTCTTTCAAGGGAAACGGCCAAATCGCGCAACGTTTCGGGAGTCTCGCCGAATTTCCGAAGAATTTGGCAACGAAAGCCGAGGCTTTCCTCGAAGCACTCCCCCGCCTTCTCCAGCCGGCCTGAAGCCCCTGCCGCGTCGCCGACTCTTTCAAGGGAAACGGACAGGTCCCGCAGCGCCTGGGGAGTCTCACCCTGAGATATTAGGCGTTTTTCAGCCGTCTGGCGCATGCTTCGGGCAATCCTGAACGCAAGCGAATAGCGCCCCGTGCGGAGGCAGGCCTCGAACGCTCGTTCTCCGGCAAGCAGGAAACCGCGATCAAGGGTGTCTTTTTCTTCAAGGCGTTTCCATTCTTCGATCAGGGAGTTTTCGTATTCGGTAAGGGGAACGGGGGCGACGTCGTCTTCTCGATGCGACGGGGGAGAGCCGTGGGCGGGCGCTATCGGCTCGACGGTCGCGAAATCCGTCCAAGACTGCGCCACCATGCTGAAATCCCGGATCGCCCAAAGGTCCGGGACCAGTTCCTTGATTCGCGCGCGTTCCGAAGCGGGCAGAATCAGCACCAGGGGACGGTCGAGGGCGCGGCGAAGAGTTTCCCTTTGTTCGTTCAGCCGTACGAGGAACGACAGTCTCGCGCTACTCCATTCCGATCCTTCCCGTCGGCTCAGATCGAGCCAAATCGGCGCTTGCAGCGCCTGTCTATGCACGGGAGGGGTCAAAAGCTCCGGGAGGAGTTTGTCCGCGAGATCCGAAGGCTTTTCGAATTCAGGGGTTTTCAGCCGGGTGACCCTCGCGCGGTACATGTCCGCCAGCCGTTCCCGAAAGATGTTCGTCGCGACCGTATCTTCCGAGAAAACGAACGCCAACGCGAAATGCTCGCACAGCTCCAGATGGCTCTTGAAACGCAGCCAGGCTTCCTCGCCCTCGGAATTCAATCGCGGTTTCGCGTTCATGACGCCTCTCAATCCTTGGCGCCGTCTATGCGCGTAATCTCTTCGACCAGCAAAGGATGCACGTCGTACCAGGGTTCCCCGTTGAGATAGTTCATAATCCTGTTGGAATCCAAAAAACGCGCGAGATCGGGAAGATCCTTTTCCGTCCGGAGCGAGTCGTGCTTGGTCTCGTGGATTCTGGCCAGCCAGCGGGCGTCGTCCTCGGCGATGGGAAGCAGTTCGTTGCGGAGCTGCCGGATGGACCGTTCCACGACATTCTCGTCGCCGACCGCGTCAGGCCGGGAATCGCGCATCGTCAAAAGCGTGACGATCGATTCCCTGACCAGCCTGAAAAAATCCCGCAGATCGCCCCCGGAGGCTTCCGCCAGCCGACGCAGAAGCGGTTCCGGAAGGAATTTCGCCCAGTCGGAAAACCGCCTGTCGATGACGGTCTCCATGATTTTCAATCCTCCGGGGTCCGGCTTGCTTTCCTTGGTCCTGACGTGGATATTGGGCCAGTGGGTGACGGGATGGCCGCCCAGGTTGCGGCCGAGGTTAGGGGCGAGGGCCGTCAAATACGGCGGGACCGTGTACACCACGTGCAATTTCGGAAAAGCGAGATTGGCGGACTGTCCGGAAAACAGCTCCACCACGCTGTCGTAGATGGATGAGGCGTCTTCGCCCGCTCCCCGAATCTGCTCCAGGGAATCCACCAGGAACACCACTTTCTTGTCCGGGTCTTTCGTCTGTTTGCGGATATTCGAAACCATTTTATCCGCGAATTCTCTGGCGTCCTCGACCAAGCGCGTCAGATGCCCTTCCAGGTGCTTTTGGATCCTGGCCTTGAAATCCGGGTCGGTCTTCAACTTGAGCCCCAGCTTCGCTCCGCCCCCCGGCGCCTTCACGTCCAAGTCGATTTTTTCCATTTCGACCTCGGATTGGAGAAAACGATGCAGGCTTTCCATATAGGAACGGCTAAGCAGGGCTAGATCGAGGTCCTTCGATTCCTCCGCGGCGCCCGCCAGGGCGGCCATGAGGGAGAGGATGAAGTCGGAAAGGGCGAGAGGCTTCGTCATCAGCACGTAGTCGAGCATGTTGACGAGGAACACTTGGCAGCCGCTTTCCGCGAGCATTCGCTTGAGTCGGCGCAGCTCCGTGCTCTTGCCGTTTCCGCGAAAGCCCGTGAGCAGATAGACGCCTTCCGATTCCGCCAGGTCGATACGCCGCCAGAGGGCCAGGATCGGATCGGTCTCGGGCGAGGATTCCAAAATGGGAACATAGTAGGGGTCGTCCGGCTCCAACGGCATGGCGCCTCGTCCGGTCAGGCTTTTGTAGAACTTGCGCAACGAATCGTTTTCGGGCATGTTTTGTTCCTTTAATTGTCGGTTTACGCTTTGCAAAAACTATTCTTTTCGGGGGCGAAAATCAAACGGTTTCTCCAAAGTTCGGACTTGTGCGGCCGGTTTTGATCGTCGATACCGAACCGGCGGATGGTGGGTTGAGGGACAGGGCAGCTTGGAGGGCTTCGGCTTCGACAGGCTTGGTACAAGCGACAACGCCATGCCCCTCGACCCCCGACCCACCCTACCTGCGACCTGCATCCAGATCTTCGAGCCGGTTTCGGAAATGATCGGCGAGGGCGGAATATTCAGGGTTGCCCGCGTAGGTTTCGGACAGGGGGAGAGAGATGGAGAGTCCTATGGAAAAGCTTTTTCGCGCTTTTTCCCACTGTCTGGAGGCTTTTGCCGTTTCGCCGATTTTATCCAGCGAAACCGACAGGTCGCGGAGGGCTTCGGGCGTTTCTCCGACCTCGAAAAGGATTTTGCGTCGGATGTCCAAGCTTTCCAGGAACCGTTCCTCCGCCTTTTCGAGATGCCCCGAGGCCTTGTCCATGTCGCCCGCGTTGTCCAGCGCGACGGACAGGTCGCGCAGGGCTTGGGGAGTTTCTCCCGTCTTCGCTATGATTTCGCGGCTTACATCGAGGCTTTCCCGGTATCTTTCCCGCGCCTTGTCCCCCTGGCCGGACTCCTTTGCCGCTTCGCCGACCCTGCCCAACGACAGGAACAGGTCGCGCAAGGCTTGGGGCGTATCGCCGACCTTCGACAGGATTTTTCGGCTGACTCGGAGGCTTTCCTCGAAACTTTCCAACGCCTTGTCCGGGTGTCCCGCAGCCTCGGCCAAATCGCCGATGTTGTCCAAGGAAACGGAAAGATCGCGCAGGGCTTGCGGAGTATCGCCCGTTTTCATCAGGATTTTCCGACCGACTTCAAGGCCCTCCTCGAAGATCTCCCTCGCCTTTTCCAACTGCCCGGAGGCCAAAGCCGTATCTCCGACCCGGTTCAGCGAGACGAACAAGTCCCGCAGGGTCTGGTGAGATTCCCCGAATTCGAGCAGGATTTTGCGTCGGACGTCGAGGCTTTCCCGAAAGCTTCCCCGTGCTTTTTCCCTCTGTCCCGAAGCTGCGGCCAAATCGCCGACTTTTTCCAGGGAGACGGACAAGTCCCGCAGTGCCTGGAAAGTTTCCCCGGCTATGAGCAGTATTTTACGACGGATGCCGAGGCTTTCCTCGATGCTTTTTTGCGCCTTTATCCACTGTCCGGAGGCTCTGGCGGCGTCGCCGACCTTGTTCATCATCACGGAGAGGTCGCGCAGGGCTTGGGGAGTTTCTCCGACCATGCGCAGGATTTTTTTGCCGGCTTCGAGGCTTTCCTGGAAATTCTCCATCGCCTTGTCCCATCGACCCGAAGCCGCGTCCGAATCGCCGACTTTTTCCAGGGACACGGACAGATCTCGCAGCGCCTGGGGCGTCGTCTCTCCGTCCATGAGAAGGATTTTGCGACGTATCTCAAGGCTTTCCCGAAAATATTCCGCAGCTTTGTCCCGGCGACCTGCTGCTTTGGCGCCGTCGCCTACGTTGTCCAACGATACGGACACGTCCCGCAAGGCTTGGGAGGTTTCCCCGGCCATGAGAAGGATTTTGCGACGAATGTCGAGACTTTCCCGAAAGCTTTCCTGCGCTTCTTCAACCATGCGATTGGCCATGGCGGCGTCTCCGAAGCCGTCCAGCGAAACCGAAAAATCGCGGAGCGCCTCAAGAGTTTCTCCCCGGGACCGAAGGCGCTCCTCGGCCATCCGGCGGATGCCTTGGGCAATCCCGTATGCTTGAATACGGCGGCCGGTGCGGAGACAAACCCGAATGGCCTGTTCCCCGACGGAAACAAAGCGGCGGTCGCAAGAGTCTGTTTTTTCGATTTTTTCCCATTCCGACACTATGGACTGCTCAAGGTCGGTAAGCGGCAGGGGCGCGTCTTCGCCTCCCCCGCATGTCGAAAAAGAGTTCGGAGTAGGTTCCGTGGTCATTTTAGCTGTTCCTTTGCGTTTCCATTTGGAAGCCCGTAGTATCGAATATGGTATCTGTACCCCTGTTCCACGAGAAAGAGCTGCCGGTTCAACGAGAAGTCCTGCTCGTCGGTGCCCTTGGACACCAGCGTGTAGAAATTCGACAGACGGTCCTTCGGGCGCAGGATTCTGCCGAGTCGCTGGGCTTCCTCCTGCCGGGAGCCGAACGTGCCGGAAATCTGGATCAGCACGTTGGCGTCGGGAAGGTCGATGGCGAAATTGGCGACCTTGGACACTACCAAAACTCGAACGGCGCCGGTCTTGAACTCGTCGTAAAGCCTTTGCCTTTCCTCGTGCCTGGTTTTCCCCGTTATCAAGGGAAAGTCCAGCGCCTTCGCGATCGTTTCCAGTTGCGATATGTACTGCCCGATGATCAAAATGCTGTCCCGGGAGTGGTTGGCGAGCAGGTCCCGGACCAGCTCGATTTTCATGGGGTTTTCCGCGGCGATGCGGAACTTCTGCCTCTTGGGCGCGGCGGCGTAGTTGAGTTCCTCTTTCCTCGGAAGGGGAATCCTATATTCCGTGCAGATCGCTTCGGCGATGAATCCCCGGTTTTCCAGTGTTTTCCAGGGCACGTCGTACCGCTTGGGGCCGATCAGCGCGAAGACGTCGTCCTCCCTGCCGTCCTCCCGGACCAGGGTCGCAGTCAACCCCAGCCTGCGCTTGGCCTGGATCGTGGTGGTGGCCCGGAATACCGGCGCGGGAAGCATATGCACCTCGTCGTAGATGATCAGCCCCCAGTCGCCGGTGTTGAAAATCTCCAGGTTCTTCATGGGTTCGGTTTTGTCCCGGCGATGGGTCAGCATTTGATAAGTGGTGATGGTCACCGGCTTCACCGTCTTGCTCAGCCCGGTGAACTCCCCGACGGATTCGGAATCCACGGTGGTCTTGGACAGCAGCTCGTCTCGCCATTGTCTCACCGACACGTTGTTGGTGGCGATGATCAGCGTGTGGCTGGAAATCCTGGCGGCGGCGCCCAAGCCGATGATCGTCTTGCCCGAGCCGCACGGCAGCACGACGATGCCGCTTCCCCCGACGGACCGTCCCCCTTGGTAAAAAGTGTCCACGGCCTCCCGCTGATAGTCGCGCAAGGAAAACGAATTGCCCTCCAGGTCCGTTTCCCGAAGGGAGATTTCCAGCGAGGCGCCCTCGATATAACCGCAAATGTCCTTTACCGGATAGCCCGCCTTGATCAGGGCCTGTTTCACCTCGCCCCGGTCGGAAACGCGGACCAGCCACCCGTCCTTGGCCGCCTCCGTCCAGAAATGCTTCAAATCGGCGTTCTTCCCGATTCGATCCAGAAGGGCGTTGTCCAAAACCCGCAGCCGCAGGTACTTGTCCGAATCCTTTTCCAGAACCAGAAGCCCGTAGGTCCCGTGCCATTCCCGCATGTCGTCCAGCACGTTCGCGGGCGGCTCGTACCGGGAAAAACGCTTGATTCCGTCCCGGATCTCGTCGAACGAAACGTTCAGCGCGGCGGCGTTCCACAAGGAGAGCGGCGTGACGCGATAGGTATGGATGAACTCCGGCGACTTGACCAGCTCGGCGAACAGGGCCAGGAAGTCGCGGCATTCGGTGTAAAGCGGGTGCGCCGTTTCCAGCATGAAGGTCCTGTCGCTCTGCACGATCAGCGGACCCGAGGCGTTGTATTCTGGCGCCATGGTTCTCCTATTGTTCCTCGATATCGACCCGATAGGTCTTTTTCAGTTTTTTCACCGCCTCGTCCACCTGCTTCCTTTGTCCGGAGGAATACGCGACGGTTCGCCGTTCGTTGTCGATCTCGGCGGGACACTTTTCCTCCACGAGTGCCTTTACGAATACGTCGAACTCCCATCCGTTCTTGAAATACAGGGTCTCCACGGTTTTTCTCGCGAAGGAAATCGGCTTCCTCTCCTCGGTTTTCTTCGCCTTTTCCAGCTTGCGCGCGAAAACGGAATTCAAGTCCTTGTGCGGCGCGGTCAAGGCGTTTCTCCCGTGGGCGACCAGGACCGGGACCTGGTTGTCGGCCTCCAGTTCGGAAAACAGCTCGTCCGGGGACCGGACCAGTCTCAGGTCGGGCGACAGCGTCTCGACCTCGTACTTTTTCGCGAGCGGAGAAATCCCGCTCCCCTCCAGCAACCCGAATCCCCTGTAAAGGACGAACGTTTCCGAATGCCCGGCCCACTCGTCGAGTTCCGCGACGATGTTCGAAGGCAACTGGTTTTCGGACAGTCTTCCCAGAAATTTCCTGGGATCGACCGAGTCGTTTTCGGCCAGATATCGAATCGCCTTGCTTTTGTTCAGCTTGAGTATGTGGATTTTGCCCGCGGAGACAGGGTCCGAAATGGCTTTCAGCTTGCCGACGGCCGCCGCCGGATACCACTGGGACTCCACGTGGATTTCGTGGTTCGGATGCACCGTGACCCGCGGTTCGGGAATTTTGCCGTCCATGAAGAGGGAAAGGGCCTCGGTGGTCCGGAAGGCCTTGAGACTTCCCCGCGAAGGGCGTTCTCCCGGATTGTCCCGCTCCCCGTACGCGACGTCCACGTACCCCAGCGTCAACGGGATGTTTTCCAGAAACCTTTCCACGTACCGGCCCTCCACCCTGGCGAACCCGTCCCGGTCTTTATCCGAAATCTGTTTGAAATCGGCGCCTTTCTCGTTCTCTTCCCTGAAATTGCAGTAGCGGCCACGCTCGTTCTCGAGGCGGTATTTGAACTTCGGGTTTTTGGGAATCAGGAAGTACGGATGCTCTTTTTCGAGAAATCGGACCAGGGACGCCGTTTCATACCAGACGCCGGGCTCGAGCGACTTCAAACGCTCGAACAGAAACTTCCGGATCGCGTCGAACTTCAAGAAGGGAAGGACCCCCGTTGCGCATCCCCAGCCGGGAAAGACGTCGAGTCGCCCGAACAGGGATTCCCGGAAAAATTCGTTGTCGCATTCCGAATATTTCCCCACCATCGTTTGGAAAAGTCTTTCCTCCTGCTTTTGAAGAGGAAGCGAGAGAAAGCTTTCGTAGGCTTCCCGCCGCGTGTATACATGGTTTTCGAAAAAGGAGGGCGACGAGCTGGTATATCCCTGGTATTTTCCCTCCGTGTCGTACTTGACGAAACCGAAGGCGAGGGCGAGGTCGTCGATGAAATTCAGCCACCTCGATTCGCCCGTTTCGTCGATTTCCTCCGAAGCTTCCGGGTCGGACAGGATCTTGGCCAGCCGTTTGGCGTCGGCCTTGGGAATCTTGTTCCCGCGCACCGACCGCTTGACGTATCGGTCCTCCATATATTCGAAGTAAAGGTGAAGGTCCTTGCGAGGATCGGCGTCGCAGGAATAAATGTCGTAGGATTCGACATCGACGGATGCCGGTTCGACCGTTGCGGTTTTCTTGGTCATGGTTTTTTCGCCTCGATGTTCGCGTCGGAACTCTCGACCGTTTTGACCGCGAACCCCTTTTGCGCGACAATGGATTCGACTCTTCGAAGCGAAATTTCGGGAAAGGCGACGAAGCCGCCGGGAAGAAACAACATGTCCCGACCCTTGAACTCCTTTTCCAGCGCGACTTTCAGGCCGACGTCCCCGATTTTCGCGATCATCAGGTTTTTATGCACGATATGGCCGCCTCTGCGGTTTTCGGCGGTTCGAAAGGCTTCCGAGTAGGAATCGGAAGTTTTCGCGAGCCATGCGACGAAGGGATCGTCCTTGATTGCGGAAAGAACCCGGCCGATCCGCGCGATGTCGGGCGACGCGGTCAACCTGTCCTTTTCGAGGCGTAACAAGGAAATCCGGGAGATCGTTTCCAGGCACTTCAGCGGGATTTTTTCCAAATCGATCGCGATATCCCCCTTGTCGAGTGCGCGAATGTAGTCTCCATGGCGCGGGGCCTCCGGGATTTCCAGGTACGCGGCCGCGGTCCGGTACCATGTCTTGTCTTTTTGTCGCCGTCTTGCCAGACAGCCCGTTTCCCAGCCTTGGCGGCAAATTTCGTGGAAATCCAGCTTTTTGTCTTCCCCGCAAAACACCTCGAAAACGGTTTTCAGCTCGTCCGGTTCCAGGTATTCGTCGGGACCAAGCAACGAAAAGGCGTATTTCAAGGCGTCGATTGGATCTGCGTAGTATTTGCGCATTCTGAAACTGTCCTGCATGCGGTTGACGCCCAAGGCCCATTTCCAGTACTGCCATTTTTGAAAAGCATCCGTCCCGAATTCGCCTTTCCCCATGTGCAACACTCCCGCTTTCACGGACAAAGCGTATATCCCTCCGTCTTTTTCCGTAGTCGGGGAGACGATCTCCCGGAGTTTTTTCCGTATGGACTCCTCGTCGAATTCCCCGGGGCCGGGAAAGACGGCCGTCGATGAAAACGGCGAGGGCAAAAAAGGATGCATTTGCGGCGGGAACGCGAAAACCTGTTTCTCCAGCTTGGTCGCTTTCGAGGACCGGGAGGTGTCGGTCGCAAACGCCAGGACGCCTTTTCGAACAAGGTCGTTTTTCACTTGCTTGAACAAGTCCCCGTACTGCTGGGTAAAGGTGGCGGTCCATCCGCCGCGCTTGGAACTCAAGCTTTCGAACGCGGTGACGTCCACCGGCTCTCCCAGGAACTTCAACAAATGGAGAACGACGATTTCGTCGCGTCCGAGACCGGAGAAAACCTCCGCGAGACCTTGGTCGGAAAGTATGGAACTCGCCAGGATTTCGGGGGTGGCCGTATCCTCGGAGGAAAATCCCCGCGCGTTGCCTATGGCCTTCTTGTCGGCGGCCGAGAGTTCCATCCGGCACATCCGGTTTACGATTTCATTTGCATCCATCGAATTTTCCAGTTTTTGCTTGTTGTTTCCTAGTCGCTTTCGAAAGGGCCGATGCAAAGACAACCCCCGAAAGAGGCGTAAGAAAACAACAATTAAATAGAATGCCGGGCGGTTTGTCAAACGGTTTGGAACGTGCATCGTCTCGGGATTGACGCACCTCGCTCGCATCGGGCCGGATTTTCATCATTTTCGTTGACAAAAAACAGGTCCCTCTTTATTGGGTAACCATGTTAAAATTGGAAAGGGAAAAAGGGATGCAAGCCCGTCCGACGACGGTAGAGGGAAAAATCGAGGCAATTATGGCGAACGATGAAAACATACCGATAGAAACAGACCGCGAAGAGGAAACGAATCCGGTTTGCGGGGGGGACGGCGTCGATCCGACTTTGATACGCTGGATGCTGAGCCTTTCCCCCTCCGAGCGTCTGAAAGTTTTGCAGGATACGATTTCTTCCATCGAGAGGCTGAGGAATGCCATGTTCCGAAACAGGGATAACAGAAACTCCGGATTCGAGAAGGATCGGGCACGAATGGCCGTACTGAAACGCACATTGACGGAAAAAAGAAAACTCGACAGGTCGAACGGTTGAAAAATGATAGAATACGACGATTTCAACGCCGTTTCCCCCGTGTCGGATTCCCGCGCGCCTGCGGACCGACTGGAGCGCAACCCCCTGATCACCGAGGAGGGTTTCAGGAACTTTCTGAGGCTCAAGCAGCATCCCCGCGCCCCCGTCTGGAACTTCGAGACCGGCGACAGGATCGTAGCGGAGGATCTCCCCGATTGGAGAGCTTTTCGCGACATGCTGGATACGAGCCGCGTTCCGCAAAGAAACGCGCCGGCTCCGCAATTGATAAAGTGGATAAATGCCGTGCGGCCGGAAGTGTTCGCTTTCCAAAAGCGCCTTCCGAAGGGTTTCGACATCGAAAGGGACTGGGCCGATATTCCGACCATGGAAAGGGAGGACGTGGCGATCCGGATCGAAACCATCGTGCCCGCGGACGCCGATCTGAAAAGGCTGATCGTCTTCGACACCTCCGGAAGCACCGGTCACGCCCTGGTGGTCCCCACGCATCCGGCGGCACTGGGAAAAGTCCTCGCCATGATCGAATTCGCGCTGGAACGCCACGGGGCGAAGCCAAGGTTCGGACCGGACGCGACGGCGTGCTTAAACGTCGGAATCCAGGCCAACGCCGTGATCTTTCCGAATGTCCTGTCGCTTTGGAACCAGGCGGGATTCGCTAAATTGAACCTGAACCCGGAAAGCTGGCGCGCCCCGTCGGACATGCATGCGTTTTTCGCCGACACGGCCCCGTCGCTGATCACGGGAGACCCGGCCGCCTTTTCCGAACTGGTCCGGCGGAAAATCCACGCGACCCCGGCCGCCCTGCTGACCACCGCGCTGACGCTTCCCCGTGTATTGAAAGACAAGGTCTCCGCGTTCTACGGCTGCCCCGTGATCGACTGGTACTCCACCACCGAAACGGGCCCTGTCGGATACGCATGCCCGTGCGACAACGGATTCCACGTCCTGCCCCACGACATATTCGTGGAAATCCTCGACGAGCGCGCCTATCCGGTTCCGGAAGGCGCCACCGGCGAGATCGCGGGCACGGGCGGGAGAAACCCGTATCTTCCTCTCTTGA
>CAZNTU010000172.1:0-12013 GCA_964575975.1 uncultured Desulfobacteraceae bacterium | reverse complement strand
AGCGCTTTTTTTTCGACATTTCCGACAAGTGCTCGGCCGGCTTTTCCCTGATCGCTGGTTAGCCAGATGTTCTATTCATTCTCCAATTAGAACGTATCGTTCTGGTTCGTCTATTTTGGATTCACTTTTTATTCGGTATTTATTTGCCGCAGGTTGAGCATTGACCGGCGATAATTCCTTTCAGTAATCCGCCATCAGCACCAAGCTGCCTTTCAGGGTATCCGAGTTCCGTGAAGCACTTGGCGCGTGAATAGAGCGGATGGGCCTGATCGAGAATCTGTATCGCCTCGAAATGAACATCCCACTTTTCAAGGATAGGCTCTTTTGCCCAATATGAATAGGATATATTAGATTTGTAGCCAGCCGGGAAGTAAAACTCTTCCTGCCCAAGGAACATGTCAGGTTGCGTGACCTTCGTTTCCACCAGTTCAATATATTTCCCCTGATGAGGCCCCGAAGGAATTGGGGTTCCGCAGGAGAAGGCCACACTGCTGCCAACGGTAATATTGTTACAACGTATGCCGAGTAAAATACGGCAATCGGCATTACCGACATCAAGATCAAAATAATGCGTAAAAGTTGGAATGTCCTTTTGCACTAATACTACATTTCGCCAACTCATATTCGGATTATCGAGAATATACTTGGATAGAGCCGTCATGTCGGTGATATTGGCTGGCAATGGATTCGGGTGTTTATCGGTTATCACCCGCCCGATTAAACAGTGATGCTCCTGAGAAACAGGGAGATTGGTAAACGGCTGATCCGGAACTACAATGTCATTCGCCGCCGGCACCGAAGCGCTTATCTGTTTCTGGCCATCACTGGTTGATAACTGATTCTCCATCCAAAATGAGGGGAACAGAAAAAGATGTTGAGGGCAGTAATACAATTCGAACTTGGCGGTTTGCGGGCCAGGGGAAAGGTTTTTCCCACGCACATAAAAGTAATTCTGATTCATAAGCGATGTTGGCTTTCCAATATCGGAATTGTATGTTTCGGTCAGCGTATTCACCGGATTCTGGATCAATGCTGTTCCGTTCGGAATGATGTCCGGCGAACATGTCCAGGCGCCGGATGCAGGTATCTGACCCGTATCGCCCAAATGATCACGCATGTACACATCGTTGTAGATAGTTGTTGCGCCTGCTGCCTTGTTTGATTCTGTTTTCATGATTTTCTCCTTTGCATTATCCGCTATTGCCTGAAATTATTGTCCCTGGAATGTTACCGACCCGATAACAATGCCCCTGAGTAGATCGCCATTTTCTATTGATGAAACATTATAGCCATGCTCCTCGAGCGGTTTTGCGCGAGGTGAAAGTTCATGATCCTGCTCGACAACCAGGATTGCCTCGAAAATAATTTTCCACGTCTCCAATACTGGTAGTTTTGCCCAGTATGAAAAAGTGATTTCCGACTTGAAATATGCCGGCACATTCATTTCTTCTTGTCCAAGGAACATGTTTGGCTGTGTTAGTACGGTTTTTTGTAGTTCAATGGTTTTTCCCTGATCCGGACCTGACGGGAAAGGAGTGCCGCAGGAAAAGGCAACCGAACTTCCCAAAGGCGCATTCGAACAATTCAGACCGATTAATATCCTTCCGCCCGCGCTTCCCGAGTCAAAACCGAAACTGGAGATAACCGTTGGAACATCCTTCTTTACAAGGGCGACATTACGCCAGGCCATGCCGGGGTGATCCAGTATATACTTGGCGAGTTGATCAAAATTGCCGACCTGTTCCCGGGTCGGTAAAGGATTGGGATGATCCGCCGTGATCACTCTGCCGATCATGCAATGGTGGGTATCGGATTCGGGGATATAGACGAATGGATTATCCGGAACAAGAAACCCAGCATACTTTTCCGTACTCGCGGTAACCTCTTTCTTCCCGTCGCAGGTGGATAATTGGTTGTTAATCCATAAATCGGGAAAGAGAAACAGGTTCTGCGGACAGTAATAAAGCTCAAAAGTTGCTTCTCGAGCGCCCTGGTGCAGGTTTTTAGCGCGCATGTAAAAATAGTTTTGCTGCTTGTAAACAGTTTCGCGGCCAACATCACGTCGCCAATTATCACTTAGATAAGAAACCGGGTTTCCAAGAAGGTTGACCCCGGCGGGGATGATATCCGGCGAATGAGTCCATGCGCCACCTTTTGGCTCTGCAGTACCGATTTCACTCAGGTTGTCACGCACAAACACATCGTCATACATGGGGTAGATCGTGGAGAAAGCATCAATCCCCTGCATTCTGAAATCAATGCCGCATTGTCCGTAAGCTATCCAGAAATAGCCGGACATGCCCCATCCGGGTCCCCAACTGTTTTTACACAGCCAGGCTTGTTTATTGTCATCGTAGCCGACACAGCAAACACAATGCCCACCCTCAAGCGCCCCTGAAGTATGGCGGTAGACCCCGCTTTTGTAGCCGTAAAAATCGGAATAAACATTAAAGCACGCTATCATCGGCCCCCGAGTGGAAATCCAGGTTTTCATGTCTTCAGCCGAAGAGGCGGTATGATAGGTTTGCAACACGGTCACCTTGCTCTGCCAATCAGCGCACAGTTTGCATGGCTGATTACCTGGAGTGTAGGGAAAACAGGCATCCAGACTTAGGCCGGTGGCTTTACTGTAGGCCAGAGCACCGCTGGGCCACCAGCCGTTCTGGCAGTTGCGGTCCGCGGCAGCGCCGCCGCAATAAAAAAGCTGAGCTTCGGAAAGATTCGCAATTTGATTGCCGCCAGCGTCGTTGGCGGCAACATCGAGCACAATCCTTTCAGTGCCTTCAATCGCCGCCGCAGTCCCAAAGGCAACACAGGAACCGCAACTACCCTGATTCTTCACGGAACCGATGAAATCGCGTCCGTTTACATTGCGCCAGTCAAAAGCAGCCGGGCGCATGCCTGCTGTTGACAGCGGTTGCGCAAGCCAGGCAAGATGTTTCGCTCTGGCTTCGTTTTCACGTTCCTCCAGCGTTGCTTCTCCAGGCTCTGGTTCATAACCAAGATGGAAATCATCGGAAGCGAACAGTTGATTCTTATCCGCCTGCCAGGGATAACCTGCAGCCTTGAGCTTTTTCTCCAAGTCAAAATGAAATTTCTGATCAAGCATTGTTTTTCTCCTTCTTTTTCGGCCATCAGCGACATTCGCGCCTTGAATTCGTCAATCGTTCCCAGTAAGGCCGCGACGCGCTTTCGCACGACGATCTTGACTTCCCCGCCTTTTTTGGTGAGTTTTTTACCCAATCTCGCGAAAATGCCGACTTCGACCTCCCGCCGTTCCGTCTTCCTGTCCGGAAGGCCTCCGTTCGGTCTGAACGGAACCATGACGTCGTCTCCTCCTATCGCCAAGAGCAGTTGCGAAACCTTTTCGTCCATTTCGGCCCTGCCCGGAGACTCTCCCTCGGACAAAAGCTTCAGCTCTTGCTCCAGTCCGTAGGCGGCTTTGTTCCCGTAAACTTGCGCCCACTGCCATATCGAGGTCGAACCGACTATATCGCCGGTCAAGGCCGTCATTAAAACCGACGCTGTTCGACAGGGCGCGAAAACCGCCGGCAGCCACGCCGTTTCCTTTATTTCTTCGCTTGTCCTTTGATTGGGTTCGATTTCCAGCACTTCGTCGAAAGGCACCGTCTGTCCGATCGGGCATCCTTTCGAACATCTCGGAATCCTCAACGGGTCAAAGGTAAATACGTCACCCGCTAAGGTCTCACAAAGTCGAACAAAAGTCCCGCACTATCTTAGTCTATCACATAATTAAGCCGTAATTCTTCCCTGAACTCGCGAATGCGCCCCAACTCTCCCAGTTCTTCGACCGTCTATCCGATGTACAACGTGAACAACGACAGCGTATGCTGCCCTCCGAACAGGCAAGTGGCCGGGCCTTGGTTACCGAGATCGGAAACGATTCGTTCTGTCCGCAGGCCCCCTCCGGATAAACGCCGATCAGGGAGTTATTCAGTGGTATTGCGAAGAGCATGCCATGTTTCCGATGCCCGGTTTTTCAGAATATGAGCGCCAAGAGAGGAGCAATGGATGGACGGAGCGGGACAGGGGTCGAAAAAGAGCGGACGGATTCGTCCATCGGATAGGACCGACGCCGTTTCCAAAGGGCGTCGGTCCGGGCGAGTGCCTCGTCGCGGGGCGATAGGGTAACAGAGACCTTTGTTCAGGCCACCGGTTTAAAGAGAAAAACGAAGTCAGCCCGCGAGCCTTGCCGGCAGACCGAGGGATGCTTTGCCGTAGCAGAGCCGACTTTGACGGATTCCGTTTCGGACCAGCAGGAGGAGATAGCTTATGGCCGCCCGATTCGGATCGATCACGGGCACATAGGCGCCGAGATCGTCCGTCAGCATGCGGCTGACCCTCTCGGCGACGCCGATGAACCCCGTGCAACCGAGAATGAACGACTGGGCGGAGTCTTCGCGAATGGCGATCCGACACTGTTCGTGAACGAGTCGGACGACTTTATCCAAATTCGAGAGTTCTTGAACCGGGCAGTCGATCGGCCGGATGGACGCAAAGCTGTTTTGCAGGCCGAAGGCGAGGATATGCTGGCACTGCATGGCGACGGTGCTTCCGAGGATAGTGATGATCGAAAAGCGCTGGGAGAGCATCATGGCCGAAAACGCACTGGCGCGGAAGCCGCCTATCACCGGAATATCGACAACTTCGCGGGCGGCCTCCACACCGCACATGTCGAAGTCGGTGACGAAAATACCGTCAACACCTTCATCGGCCGCTTCTTTTGCAAGGCAAACAACGGGAAGCGCGTTTTCGGTCAGGTTGAAACGGTTTTCAATGCAGGGATTGCCTTCGCTCAGGTTTCGAATGTCGATCTTGACGTCGGGGGGAATCACCGGCTGTACGGCTTCAAGGATGCTCGAGTTGAACTTGTCGGTGTTGACCGGGGCGATGATCCGCAGATGATACGAGTACTGCCTTTCCATTATTATAGTCCTCCTCTTCGATCCGGAGAGAATCCGGAGAGAATAGCGGGTCGAGTGAAAAAGATTGAAAAATGAAAGACTTGCCCAGAGATCGAAGACGCTACCCCCAAAGGTCTTCTATCTTCACATATTTTCCCCCGTAACCCAGATTGAGCAGCGTCTTTTGGAAACTGCGCATGATTTCGCCCTCGCTCGCTCGCTTGCGATAGACAGCCGACCGGAGCAGCCCGGACTCGGATTCTCGAAGCGCCGGGTGAGCGGCAATCCCGATGACCGTCGCTTCACGATCTTTCAGCCGTTCGGCCAGCTTTCCCTCCGCCGTTACGATATCGCCGTTCGAGTAGACTTTCTGTTTGTCGTGGACAAAGTAGGCGATGGAATCCGGAGCCATGGCCAAGGGCTTATCGCTCTCCGAATTCCAGGCGATCAACGTTTCGTTCTGGAAAATACCCACGAAACGCTCGGAAGAATTCTTGTTGGTCAACGTCACGTAGCCATGATCGAATCCGCCGCCGGTCATGCTGGCGACGCCTTCGCCTTTTTCGGAAAAAGAACCTCTGAAGAGCCGGTATGCCTTGAGGCCGCACCTGGATTTGAGAAAATCGATGATGCTGTCCGCATCGGCATCCGGGATTTTTTCGCCGACTTCTTTCGCCATGGAAAGGGTCCCCTTGATGGGCAGAGCCTTTGCCATTCCCTCGGGGTCCATCATCCAGATGGCGATCCCCGCGATTTGCCGAAATTCCTTGATTCCAACCACCGGGCGTGCAATGTTTTCTATGATGGCTGCAGCGCTTTCATGAGCTTCCGGTCCTCCTGGAATACCCTTTTCATCGACCTTCAAGACGATCTCGATCCCATCGTCGTTGGCGAGGATCGTCGGATTTACCGATATGCCTTGGGCGGCATAAGTCAGCATCGGCAACTCCGGAACGGCTCTGGCGGCGCCGTCCGCGTCGACCACCTTGAGGCCGAGTTTTGCGGCGACCAGACACGGGACAATGGAACTGAGCGAACCGAGTTCGGCCGGAACGATATATTCAAGCTTATAGCCCATATGATTCAGGCGGGCCTGGATCGAGGCAACCGCGGCAACGGCGGCTTTCGGGTATGCCGCGCTCTTGATGGCCTCCGGCGCCCCCAGGTAAGCGGTGACAATCCCCCACCCACCCGTCGTACATGCCTCGTCGGGCGAAACTACTTCTACGAACGGGTTGGAATAATACTCGCCTTCTTTGAAATTGTCGGCCAAAGAGATGCCCGATTCATAAGTGCCGCCACCGCCGCTGGCAAGCAGGCAGGCCCCCCTGGCGATGGCGTACAGGTCATCGCGGTTCAAAAATCGTCGATCAGTTTCTGTCATGATTTTCTCCTTTTTCGTCGTGATTTGTCGATAGTCCGATCTTCCCATTCCAAGTCGTCTTCTCCGCAAAGCAACGACCATTCGGGTTCTTCCCCCGGTTCGTCCGCCGGGGAACGAACAAGCGCAACAGCCTCCTTTTCCCGTCCCGTATCGAGCAACAAGCGGTATAGACGCCTTCGGGAACGCAATTCCGCGGTCTTGGCCCCTTGATGCTCGGCAACAAGCATACCGGTTCGGAAGTCTTTTTCCGCCGCCTCGAAATTCTTCAGGGCAAGATGGATGCGACCCCGAAAACGCAGCTGATCGCCAAGGTAGCACAGCTCCCCTTTGCGCCGCGACAACTCGATGGTGGGTTCCAGATGGTCCATCGCTTCTTCCCATCGAGCGTTTCGGCAGTAGGCGTCGGCGATGCAGATGCCGTACATGGAGTTGAACAACCGGCCGCCGTCTTTGCCCATCTTTTCGTGAAAGCCTTTCCGAATCAGGGCCGCACCCTGTTCGAGGCGGCCGTGGGCGGCCAGCCAAACGCCATTGAAAATCATGCCAAGGCCCTCGTAAAAAGGAAAACTATCGCATTCGCAGAGGCGCACGAGTTTTTCCGCATAGCCGTTAGCCGAGTCCAGATCTCCGAAAAGGTACTCCACCCAGGACCCGGCGTGAAGCGACACTGCGCGACAAAAAGGGTGGGAAATCCTTTCCGAATAGCATATCAGTCGGTCGAGGCTTTCTCGGGCTTGCCGCAGGTGTCCCTTCTGGAACGATATCAGCGAGAAGAGCAGCAGGTAGAAAATGAAAGGATCGTGTCCTGCCTCGATCATCAGGATTTCATCGTACCGATAATGATCGATAAATTTGCCGAGAGCCGCATCGGCCTTGTCATGTTCACCCATCCAGAAGAGAGTGTTCGCTATGGCAATATAGGCCTGGGGTAAAAGAAACCGGTCTCCGAAGCGTCGGCCTTCCTCCAGGTATTCCCCGGCGGTTTGCCGTGCCTTTTCCAAATCCAGTTTCATGAGATCCATCGCCCATGAACCGAACATCACCGCAGTCAGCCTGTCCATGCGATTCAGACGCTTGCCGAGAGCTTTCGCTTTTTCATAGACGATGCCAAGGCCACTGTCGTTCCATCCCGATACGGAGCGCTGACAAATGCCCTGTTTCACCAGAATTTCCAACTGCAACTCTTCCATCTTTCGACCATATGGATGCCGCTCCAGCAGTTTCCCTGCTTTTTCATAGCGATTCAGCGCGCTTTGAAACGCGGAGCGGGCAAGATCGCGGTCGGCCGCATTACACAATTCCTGGATTTCCCGAATGTCCGATTCGAGGGCGTTCAATCCCCGTTCGATCCGTTTACGATGTACTCCCAACATCCGAGCCGCTTCGCTTTTATTGCCGTCACTCGCCTTGATCGCCCTGGTCAGCATGGCGTATTCGATGGCGGAAAGCTTGTTGTCGATATCGAGATAGAGCAGTGCATCGGCAATGGAATCGAGAAGCGTTGGGGTGTCGGGTTTGGCATCCGGAAGAAACTCCTGAATAATTTCAGCGGTTATACGGGTTTCATGGCTGAGAATAGCGACACGTTCGATCGTATGGCGCAACTGACGAACATTGCCCGGCCACTCCGTACGACTCAGCACTTGAAGGGCTTCCGGCGTCAGCTCCAGCGGACAGGGCCGCGAGCGCGCAAAATGCGATGCGAGTTCCGCAATATCTTCGCGACGACGATCCAGACCGGGTACTTCGATGCAGAACACGCTCAAGCGGTAGAAGAGGTCTTCCCTAAAAGCTTTCTGACGGACCATTTCTTCCAGGTTGACATTGGTTGCCGCAATGATGCGTCCAAGAAACGGCCTTTCGGTTGCGGCGCCGACCGGCCAATAGCTGCGGGTTTCCAGGACTCTAAGCAGTTTGGCCTGTTGATACAAAGGAAGCTCTCCAATTTCATCCAAAAACAAAGTACCGTTTTCGGCAAGACCGAAATAGCCGTTATACCTTCCCGCCGCCCCGGTAAAAGCTCCCTTTTCATGGCCGAAGAGTTGCGATTCCATAAGGTTTTCGGGAATTGCACCACAGTTGACGGCAATGAAAGGAGTATTCGGAACGGGTCTCGATTGGTGAATGAAATTGGCGATCACTTCCTTGCCCGCACCCGTCGGACCGGTAATCAGGACAGTAAGAAACGATTCGGCGATACGCGCGGCTTCTTGGTAAATGCGCTGCATAACGGGAGATGCGTTCTTAAACATGACGGAAATCCCTCTTTTTCACCGGTGGATATTTCATAAATTCGGGCCAGGTGCGCTCCAGCCACTCCTTGCGCGCCTCCTCGTCGAGCCGGTCCGATACGAATTTGGCCTTCTGCCACGAGAATCACGGATTTTTCATAAGCTGCGCAATGCAATTCATCGTAATGTCGAACTCTAAAAAGTTCCCCCGAATCTTTTTCCTTTTTAGATTTTTCAACCGGACTTTTTGGGATTTTTACATCAGGTCTTTGTTTTTGTAAAGATTGTTTTTACAAACCGAGGACAAGAGCGAACCGGCCCGATTTAGCGCTTTTTCTGCGTCCTTGAAACAATAGAATCCTACCTTTGAAAGCCTTCCGAGCATCGATTCGGCTTCCCTGCGATCGGCTTCGAGTTCGCGGTCTATTCTTTTCTTCCTTGGCTTGTCGCCGGCGTTCGAATGGACGGCTACGGCCCTGTACTATCTCCACTTCGCTTTCGTAAGGCTTGCAGTGCGCAGCGGGACGGTTCTTCGTCGGTTTCGTCTCCGCGAAAACTCCAATGTCTTCCCATTTTATTGTAGCAGGATTCCTTGACCATCGGCTTGGCGAGCCGTTCCGGGGAAGTGACGATAAAATCCGCGGTCGAACAAACACTTTGACACCCGATCAAAAGTTCAATAGGATGCAATCGTTTTACCGACGATCTCTCGGGGAGGGGTGACTTTCATCTCGGCCGTTTCGAGATCGGCGCGTTTATTGCGGCTTTCGGGCGCAATACGATTCGACGGGCGAATTTTTTGCCTTGCCATACCATTGAAACTGGAGGAATTTTCATGCGTTCAGACATTTTGAAAAAGAGAACGGAAACGCTTCCGCACCGGGCGCTGCTGATGTCGGCGGGGGTTTCCAGGGAGGATCTCGCGTCGGAAAAGCCGTTCATCGGCGTCGCCAATAGCTACAACGACCTGATTCCGGGGCATATCCATCTTGGCGAGTTGACCAAGGAGGTCAAAAGAGGCATTCGGGAGGCTGGCGGCGTTCCTTTCGAGTGGGGGGTTCCCGGCGTTTGCGACGGAATCGCCATGTTCGCCGAAATGCGGCTGAGCCTTCCTAGCCGCGAAAACATCGCGGACAACATCGAGATCATGGTCCTGTCGCATTCCCTGGACGGCTGGGTCGGGGTCACCAACTGCGACAAGATCACGCCGGGCATGCTCATGGCCGCCGGGCGGCTCGATCTTCCGACCGCCATCTTGACCGGCGGTCCGATGAAGGCAAACATCGTCGAGGGAAAGAAAAGCCACCCGATCATGGGATTTGGAATCGTGGGCCAGGTGAAGGCCGGGAAAACGACCCCGGAGGCGGCCGACGCGATGCTTCCTTGCCTCGCGTGCGGGGCCGGTTCGTGCGTGGGCCTTTATACGGCCAATACCATGGCGGTGGTGACCGAGGTCCTGGGAATGTCCCTTGCGACGTGCGCGACTACTCTGGCCGTATCGGAGGAAAAGCGGCGACAGGCCTACGAGACCGGCAGGAAAATCGTCGAGTTGGTGCTGAAAGGGGTTACGCCCAGGCAGATCATGACGGCCGAAGCGTTCGAGAACGCAATCCGCGTGGACATGGCCATGGGGGGCTCCACCAATACGGTCCTGCACATTCCTGCCGTGGCCAGGGAAGCGGGCATCGAGATCGACGTGGAAACGTTCGACAGGATTTCCAGGGAAACTCCCAACCTGTGCTCCATCATTCCGGCGGGACCCGCCGAGATGGCCGACATCCACCAAGCCGGCGCGATTCCGGCCGTGCTGAACCGGCTAAGGCACATGCTCAAAAACGGCGACACCATCAACGGGAAATCCATCCTCGATATCGCCGAATCCGGCAAGGTTACAAATCCCGACATCATACGGGAGCTTGACAACCCGTTCCACAAGGAAGGCGGCATCGCCGTGCTCAAAGGCAACATCGCCAAAAGCTCCGTCATCAAGCAAACGGCTCTGGACGAGGCGATGAGAGTACACAGCGGACCCGCGAAGGTCTTCTACAGCGAGCAGGACCTGCTGGACGCCATCGAACGGAAGGAAATAGAAGAGGGCGACGTGGTCGTTCTTCCGTTCCAGGGACCGGCGGGCGCGCCCGGCATGCCGGAGATGCTCACCCCCACGGACGCCATCAAGGGCGCCGGCTACAAAAGGGTTGCGCTGATAACCGACGGACGCTTCTCCGGCGCCACGGTGGGCCCCTGCATCGGCCACGTGGAAATGGAGGCCTACAACGGCGGCCCCATCGGCGCGATCCAGAACGGCGACATCGTAGAAATCGACATTCCGAAACGGTCGCTGAACGTGAAGCTGACCCAGGAGCAGATCGACCAAAGGATAGGAAAGGCAAACCCGCCGGAAAGAAAACTGACCAGCTTCCTGAAGAAATACCGGCAATCCTATACGGGAATCGATTGCTACGGGAAAAAGCCCGAATAGCAAGGGATTGGGGACACTTTCGTTCGCAACTCGCCGGGCGGACAGCCAAAAACCGTAGCGAACGAACCGCCGTCGGTTTACCGGGGGCGGTTCGTTCGCCGACACGGTTCATCGGCTTTTTGCCGCGCCGATACCATCGCGGCTTACATCGAATCCACAGCAAAAATCGCGAGGTTTATTTGTTGGGCATGAAAAGAAAAAACCGAACTTGTTGTGATTTGTTGTTGACATTCGTCAATATGTTGTGGTATTCACGATCCAATATCAACAATGACGATAGAAGAAAGGAGGGAATCTCGAAAAGAATCTACACCTGAAAAAAAATTCTTGTTGTTAAGTTTCTTTATTGAATTGCAGTCGAAGTTTGATCGTTTATAAGTTGCAGTTGATCGTCCAAAATAATTCGATCTTTTGGATTCCAAGTAACCGTATTGTTTCTTTCGACTATCCATTCTGTACTGCGGTTGCCGATAAGCAAACCGCTCGCCATCGTTCGATTTTTGCCGCGATTTTTTCAGCTTCGCTTCGGTGTTTCCACGGAAAGCCTGAAACCCGAAACAATCAATGTCGCAGTTTGTTCTATCATTTTCCGATTTTCGCATTTTCATATCATCGATAAATTCGCTATCTAACAGCCACGGAAAAATGCGCCCTCCATGCTCGCCCTTGCGAGCAATGCGGACCGGCCGTTTTACGCCCGCGCGGAAGTTGGCGGAGATGCTCTTTTAGCTTAAGCATTCACAATGTACTGTGGATCGAAACGTTTCAAAGTTCTTTTCTTTGCAACATTATAACCGGAAAAAGGTATTCCAAATGGAAAAACACGAGAACGACAGAGTCGAATGGCGAGCGTTCATCGCGGAAAGGATTGCTCCTTGCTTCAGTGCCGATTACAAGCCTTCGGAAATCCCTTCCATCCCCCCGCTGTTTTCCAAGGTAAAAGGGATTAGCATCGACGAAGCGAAGCAAAACGTTCTATTGGTCGAATATT
>CAZNTU010000171.1:0-12030 GCA_964575975.1 uncultured Desulfobacteraceae bacterium | reverse complement strand
CTCCGAATCGGCCTTGACAATCATTGCCCGGCCCATGTCGGGATCGGTCTCGGCAACCCTCGCAAAATCGACGAGGTCGGTTTCAGGGTCAAGCTCGTGGGAAAGCTCGATGGTAATTGTTTCGAGATCTGTGGAAACATTCTCTTCGTCCACATCGGGGCTGTGGTCCAGAACGGTCAATGCGGGAAGCTCGATGCGGTTTACCCCTCGCATGGAACCGGCAACCTGCAGCCCGCCGCGGGCGACGGTCAGTCCCCTGGGAGCGAAATCTTCGTCCGTGGCCTTTCGGTGGATCACGGAGGGAATCGTAGCATCGACCAAGGGATTGTCCAGTTTTTCCAAATCGACGATTTCGACGACCGACTGGGCCGGGCGGTCCTCCTGGTCGGAGTAATGAACGGTGACATAAGCCTTGCCGCCTGCGACATGGACATCGTAGACGCCGTCGGGCTCGAAATCGGCGCGAGCTGGTTCCAATATCACGGTTCGTTCCAGGACCGGGCGCCACGGGTCGCGAAGATCGACGATGTTCAGCTGGGAAACCATGCCGTCTCCGGCCATGTCCGCGACGAAAAGACGCCGTCCTTCGATAAAAAGTCGATTCGCCACGCCCAAGGTGTCGATCTTCGACACGATGGGAAGCGCCGGATCGTTCAGGTCCGCTATGACCACGCCCTCGAAGGAGGCCGCGATGACGGCGAAATGGTCCAGCACGGCCACGTCGCGGGCGAAGCCGTTGGGTTTGATATAGCTTACGTGGTAAGGGGCGGACAGGTTGCCGATATCGATCACCTGCACTCCGCCGGCGCCGTTGGCCACAAGGGCCAAATTGTCGATTCGGGCTACTCCGTAAACGTCCGGATACGGCATGTCCACCCTGCCCTTGAGCAGGTAGGGCAAACCGAATTGTCCGTCGCCGTTTTCCACTGTATAGACTATCAGCTCGCCGCTTTCGTTTTCGAGCAGTACATCTCCCGTATCCGAGTTTTCGCCGATCTCGGATGTAAGGAGGTCTTCGAAGGGGTGGGATGACGGAAGGATGGACGAGGGGATTCCGAAATCGGCGTCATAGGAGGGGAGCTTCCCGCTCTTGGCCGCCAGCACGAAATTGGAATCCGCGTAAAGCTCCGTGATGGTTCCCAGGAAAATGGTCGACGAGCCGGTCATAAGAGGCGAAGCGACGAAGCAATCCCCCGCCTCCACGTCTGTTTCGTCCACCTCGTCCGCGATGAAAACGCCGGTGGCGGGAGTGCAGGGGGGGCTGAACTCGGGAATCGTCAGGTTGTTCAGGCCAGTCTCGAGGCGCAGCGGGTCCTGTGTGGACCAGGCGGCGACGAGAGCGCCGGTCATCTCTGAATTTTCGAACTGATCGACTGCCGTGTAGTATACGTTTCGGGCTGCGGACTTCGCATCGTCCGTCACGGGGTAGGTCGGAGACATGAACCGCCGCTCGGAAACCGGGAGTCCCACCTCGTGGAACGTTTCCTCGTAGACGGTGTGGTTGGGGGTTTCGACGCGGGTTTCGATCCGCACCCTCTCGCTGTCCGCGCCGGTGCGCTTGAAAATGTCTCCGTTCACGTAATCGGTCAGGTAAACGTAATAGTGCTTGTCGGGGTCGCTAACAGGAATGGGATCGCTGTCGGGACGGCTGTCGTTTCGGTACAGGTCGACCCTTTGTTGCTCGGTTTGGGGAATCCAATCGCCGGAAATCTCGTCCCGTGTCTCCCTGGCGACGAGCATGAAAACCCCGCGTTGGGATTCCGCGCCGATATCGTCGACGGCGGCAGCCAGCCGAACCATTTCCCCGGCCGTAAGGATCTCGCCGTCGGGGGGGGCGAGCACGGAAATTTTCGGCGCCACGGTGTCTTCCACGATCCCGACGCGCACGGTCTCGGTTCGCGTGCAGTGTCCCACCACGTCGAACACGTCGGCGAAGACGGCCACTCCCTTCGCCCCGGAAGGCGGGCTTAGAAGAACACGGTAGATATGTTCCTGGGCCATGGAGCCGGTGATTTCCGAGTAGGAGTTGTAGACGGTTCTGACCGGGATATCGTTGACATAGAAAACCACCCGGTCGACGCCCTCCACCCCCAGGTCGTCGATCGCTTCCACCATGACTTCGATATCCTGGCCGTCTATGACAACGGACTCGTCGTTGTCCGGTTTGACGATGCGCGCGGTCGGCGGCTGATCGGCCAAAATCACGAGATTTCTGGGCGCCGAAAGAGGAGAGGAGTATCCATCGACATCGACGGCGTCGGCCTTGAAGCTCAACGTCTCGCCCGTATGGCCCAAAGGCACGGTCGTGTGGAACTGGAACGGAGCGGTCTCGTCGCGTCCCGCGGAAACGTACGAGGCGTCTCCTACGGCCTGATGGAGCCCGGCTGAATCCACTCCCGCCTCGGGGTCGGATGCGACCACGTTTACCACTATTTTCCGGCCTTCGGTAATTTCCGATAGAGTATCGCCCAGATTGAATCCCCTGGAATCGAGGATGCGAATCTGAGTTATCTGGGGCGGACTGTTTTTCACAAGGGTCGCCGCGCGGGTCCTGCGGCTTTTGTTTCCGGCTCCGTCTACGGCGTCGATCCGCAGCAACAGGGACAGCTGTTCCCGATTGTGCTCGGAGGTTCCCATATAGGCGTCCAAAGTCTTCAAAACCATCCCGCCGACAAAGGGCGGCTCCAGCATGATTCTAGTCTGGACGACTTCGTTTTCCGTGAAATCGCCGTCGAGGTTTACATCCACCAGCAAGGAATATGTTACCGAAACAACCTCCACGTTGTCGGTCACCTCCGCGGCGAATCTAAGTTGTCGTTTTTCGGGGATCTCGGCTCCGGCCTTGGGTTCCGCCAGGAGAATGTTCGGGGGGGCGGAGTCCTTGATCACGTGAACCGTAACCGTTTTCGGGGAAATGGCGGTCCTGGCCTCCCCGAAGACGCGGGTTTCGGTCGCGCGAGCGGTAAGTATCAAGTCTCTTCCGGCCGCGCCGTAAGGAATTTCCACAAGGTATTCATAGGGGAACGCGGTATCGGTGAAGGTCCGGTCGCCCTTCGAAAGGCCCGACACGTTCAGTTCCACCCGGTCGAAGCCGATGTCGTCGATGGCGTTGACCTTGACCAGCATGCGGCCGCCCTCCACCACGTTCGCGTTGTTTTCCGGAAGCCCGATCACCACCGTCGGCGGCTGATCCTCCACTATTTCCAGCACGATCTCCTCCTCGGCCACGTGCTTGTCCGTATCGCCGTACGAAGCGCCGTAAGTGTCGAGCGCGTACGCCCGGATGCGCAACGTATTGTCTCCGGAAGGGTCGTAGGCGGGAACCGTAACCTGAAACTGATACGGGGGCTGTCTAAGCGGTACGTTGTAGAACGCCTCCGAAGCATCTCCACGTCGTGCGGTCAGGCGCAGGTGATCGATCCCCACGTCGTCGAACGAGTTTACGTTCACGGTCAAGCGAGCGCCTTCGGCAACCTTGGCGCCGTTTATCGGGGAAACGATGTCTATTGCCGGCCGCTCGTCCACCCGGACCGTATAGGCCACTTGCTTTTCCCTTGCCAGCCCCGAGGCGTCCCGGCAGACGATTTTGACCCAGAGGTCGTAGCGGACGTCTCCGTCCAGATCGACGTCGGGGAACCGGGACCGAAGGGCTTCGCCGATTTGGTAAAACCGATCGACATGGACGAGCTGCAAATACTCGGGCGTATCGATATTCAGGGTGGTGACGGGTTCGAAATCGCGTGATTCCACCCCTTCGATTACCCGGAGGGGATTGTCGTAGGGAAGCTTGACATAGGCGCCGTCGGCCTGACGGACTCCGTAGGCGGTGTACACTTCCAGACGCTCGACCTTGACATTGTCGTAGGCTCTGAAGCCCAGAGTGAAATCGGAGGCCTCGGGAGGGCCGTAGCCCGATTCCGGACGGGTGATGGCGATTTCCGGGAAAATCTCGTCCGCGGCAGCCGTAAACCTAATTTCGTCTCTACCGAAGGAGTTGTCGGAGTCTTTGACGATCGCTTTGATCGTCACCGGTTCGTCGGAGCGGATCAGCCCCGACGGCACGGACATCGTGAACTCCAGCTGCCGGGAATGGGGACTGTCGATCCGGCCGTATTCGTCCGCCATGTCGATGGAATATTTCGACTCCAGACTGTCGAATATGGAATCGAACGCCTGCTTGACTTTGCCGATTCCCCCGATAGCGTTTTCGTCGCCGATCACGTCGGCCACTTCAATCGGACTCAACAACACCTCGTTCGCGTAAACGGCGATGTTGTTCTTATCCAGTTCGCGGTCGTCGGCCACCACCGCGCCCAGTTTGATCCTGAACATGCCAGCGACGATCGCCTGGTTTTCGGAAAGGCCGGTCACCCTGATTTCGGGGGCCATGTTGGTTACGGGATGGACCAGGAATGTACGGACAGTCTCCTGTCCGTAATTGTCAGTGAGCACTGCTTCGTATTGGACGGGCTCGTTGATTTCAAACGCGATTTCGGCCGAAACGCCCGCTTCGGTCACGGGAAAGTCGGGGCACTGGCCAGGCGGGAAGTCTTTGGCGAATACCGGCGGGTTGATGCGAACGCCCGAGGAAGCCAGGCGAAAAATCTCGTACTTGTTCAGGCCGTCGTCGTCGGAAAGGAGCGCCGAAAGCTCGAAGACCCCTCCAAGACGGACCCAGAATTCTCCGTAGTCCAGCCGCTCCGGAGCCTCGTATACCTTGTTCCACTTTTCTCCGACTTTTTCGGTGGCAAACCGGGTAAACTCTACGGTGGGCCATCTGTTTTCCTGAATCGGCCATGCCAGCGGAAGCGACGCGGTCAGGCCGCTTTCGTCCTCCGCCACCACCAGAAGCTCGAGGTCCCCGCCCGTGTAGTCGGCGGAAACCGGCAAAGGCAGCGTGTAATCTGTCCTTCCGTAGTTCCCTCCGATTTCGCGAATCAGGTTCGCGCCGTTTTCGTACAGCTTGAGACTTTTGAATCCGCCCGTGTCGTCGACGATTTCGAAGTCCAGGGAAAGAGCCTGCAAAGGTGCCACAGGCGTGCCGGAAGCCGGAGCGGCAAGGACGATTTCCGGGGGGGCGACATCTTCGACCATGACTCTTTCGGACAGAACCGAAAGACGTCGGTCCCCCCGGTCCTTGGACAGCCTGTCGATACCGTGCGCCAATATACGCAGGCGCGCAGCGCCGGAAAGGACCGGCACGGGGAACATCGTGCTCGCGTTGTCGGTTTTGCTTTCTTTCGTTTCCTTCATGGCGCCGGACGCCACTACGGCAGTCCGGCCCTGACCGGTTCCGTCGTTCACGAAAACGGAAATCAGAGGAAACGTCTTTTCGAGGGTCCGAAGGGCGCCTCCCGAAGAATACCGACCGACACGGGACAGTTTGTTCGAATCGATCCGGATCGAACGTACGAAAGTCTCCACCGGTTTGTTTCCGGAATCGTACGTCTTTGGAACGATCAGCACCGAATTGATTTTGTTTTGCTCGCTGTCGTCGACAAGAAGGGAAAAATCGACTCCGTCCGGCGAATCGACAATCACCGTGTCGGTCATGCCGTCGCAAATCGACTCCCGTATCGTCGTAACGTGGTATTCGACCGTATACCCGGAACCGAAATCCAGGCGAAGCGTATTCAGGGGCGACGCGGCCGGAAGACCGGACGGCCAAACGTACATCAGTCCGTCAGTCGCGGCTTCGATATACGGCGCGCCTTTGACCAGTAGCGTCCCGGGAAGCGACGCTCCTTCCGGGTAGGAAAATGTCACGACGGGAATACCTATGTCTTGCGGATCGTCCGGATCGATATCCAAGACGCCGGACGGATTCCGGCTCCCTCCTTCCCCGAAGCCCTCCAAGGAAGTGTAAACGGGAAAATAGCGAATCGGCGCGGATTTGTCCACGTAGTCGTCCTCGATTCGGATAGTCTGGAAAGCGACACTTCCTTCCAGAAGCTCTCCCGACGGT
This sequence comes from uncultured Desulfobacteraceae bacterium, assembly GCA_964575975.1. Classification (GTDB taxonomy): domain Bacteria; phylum Desulfobacterota; class Desulfobacteria; order Desulfobacterales; family SKZT01. Next base: position 6,065 of record CAZNTU010000171.1, on the reverse strand, counting down.
ACCGGATCGACCAGGGACATTTCGGGGGGGGCGTCCTTGTGGACATGCACCATCCTGATCTCCCTCGTCCGGTTTCCCGCCTGATCGACCGCCTCCGCGACCAACGTGAAATGGTTGGCGGACTCGTCGGCGGGGTCGTAAGCCGAAAGATCGATCGCGATATCCTTTATTTCCACGGCCGAAGAGTTCACTCCGCTTTGTTGCCTTACCGTCGCGTCGTCCACCTTTATGGTATATTCCGAAACTTTTCCTTCGTCGGAGATGCGTATTCGGGCGTTCACCCGCTGTTTCTCGTACACGATTTCGGGAGGCGAAACGATTTCGACGACCGGTGGCGTTTCGTCTCCCAGTACGTTGATGTCGATTCCGGGCGCGCGCGTTCCGTTGAAGCCGAAATCTTCGGCCTCGATCACCAGTTGCCAGGTTTCCCCTATTTTGTTCGAAAAGGAGGCGGGCAACTTGAGCTTCCCCTTGAACCCGGCGTAGAAATGTCGCCCCACGACGACGGAACCGAACGCGTCCGGATTGGGAACGGTCACGGTCTTCATACGGTCGTCCCTGGCGAAAGCGGTCCAGTCTATTTTTATTTCCTCGGCTCCCTTCACGAGATAGGGAACGACCTCCCCCACGTAGATGTTGTCGTCGGCCGTCCCCTCCACGGAGAAAACGGTCCCGGGACGGACGGATACTGGACCTGCGGGGATGTCGACGGAAATCCCGGGGGGATCGAAGTCGTCGACGATTTCCATATCCAAGAGGACTTCGCTGAAATGCTCCATGTCGTCGGTGGCGCGAACGCCGACCTCGACATCGGGCTCCTCGCCTTCCGGGCGATGCGGAACGCGCATGCCGGCGGAAAGATACCCCGCCTTTTCCATGGCGGAGGAAATCTCGGATTCAGAGAAACTCTTGGAAAACAAAATGTCCTCTTCTTCCTCTCCTGTCCTGACGAAAAAGAGTACCGACTTCACCTTGCGGTTGTCCGTCACCAGGGCGTTCAATGTGAAGGATTCCCCTTCCACGAGTCTGGAGCCGGGCGCCGGGGTCCGTATGGAGATCTCGGGAGGAGAGTCGCCGGAGAGTTCGAAGCGCCAGTCGCTTGCGCTTTGATTTCCGAAGAGGTCGGTGGCGTAAAGCGAAAGAGTCATTTCCGTACCGGACTCCGGGACGTCCAAATCGAAACCGCCGGTTGCTTCCCGTACGTTCGCCCCGGAAAATTCCTTTGAATATACGTTCTCTCCTTCGACTCCGAAACGGATCAGAGAAAGGCCGGAAGCGTCCACTGCCTTGTAGGTCACGCGAACCACGTCTCCATGGTAAAGGGTCGAGCCCTGGAGCGGACTGCTCACCCCGGCCAGAGGAGCTTCATGGTCCGGGGAGACTGCGATCTTGAATTCGTATGGATCCGACGCATTGCTCTCGTCGTCGAATGCTTTCATGATCGCCGAAATTTCGTGGGAGGCGTTTTCCAGGCCGAGCGTTTCCAGATCGACCGAGACGTTCACCTGCACGACGGGCCCCGGAGTGAACGAGTCGTAGCGGGAGCTTGCTTTAAGGACGCCGGACTCGTAGTACTCGACCTCCAAAGCCTCCACCGACCGGTCGTCTCTAATCCTGACGTTCAGATCGACCGTATCCTTGGGATAATAGGAGGTTCTGTCTGCGTCCACGCCCGCGATCAGCGGTATTTCGTCCCGCACCACGGCGACGGTGACGGCGGCGGTCGATTTGTTGCCGGCCTCGTCCCAAGCGGTCGCCTGAATCGGGAAGCTCATGTACGTGACTTTCGGGCCTTCTATAAACAGCGGCGCGCGAACCAGTTTCAGGGCGGAGAAGGCGTGCATGGCGCCCGGGATTTGCTGGGGCGCGAAGTCGGCGCCGTTCAGGACGTCGGCCGTGTTTCCCGTAAGAACGAACCCGCCGCCGCTTTTTCCTACCCCGCGCAGTTCCAAGCGTTGGACCTCGACATTGTCGTAGCCGGAAACCTTTAACACGAACTCGCTGTTTTCGATGACTTTGGCCAAGTTTTCGTCCCCCCCTACACCCGTCAAAGGCGGCGAGACGATGTTGAGAACCGGCTGTTGCTCGTCCTTTCCCAGGGTGACTTTCACTTCAGGGCTTCGGGTCGTCTGGCCCGCGCTGTCCGTGGCCGACGCTGAGATCCTCAGGATTTGCTCGGTTGTCACGCCCTCGGGAGACTTGTAAACGGCGGCGAACGGCGAGCGGTCGTCGGAACCGATCAGGCGTCCCTGCACCAAAAAGTCCACGCGGACAACTTTCACGTCGTCGGCGGCGTCCGCGCGAATTTCCACCGGCATTCCGGAAACGACGTGGGCGCCCTCGACCGGCGAAGTCACGGCCACGCGGGGCGGCTGATCGCTCTTGACCGACACCCGGACTTCTTCCGTATCGAAAACCAATCCGTGGAAATCGACCGCGTGCAGGCGAAATCTCAGCACGGAACCGAGCATTTTGCTCTCGATCGGAACAGTGAAGGTATACGAGGCGTCGTGCTCGCCCATCTCGTCGGAAAAACGGGCGTCGTCGTCGGTGTAGGTTACGCTGTCGACGACAGTGTCGTTCAGGACCAAATCGACTTTCAGTCCCAGCGGAAGCGCGTCGTCGGACATTTGAACTGTCACGTTCAGCTTTTGGCCTACGCTCGCCGTGTCCCCGGAAGAGGGGGACACGATTCGGACCGACGGCGCTTTGTTTCCGACAACGCGAATCAGTCGTCCGTCGCTGCTTTTTTTGTCCCCCGAGCGATTGTGAATAACGGCGTGCAGGGCCATGGATGTCTCGTCCGTCGATATGGAGCCGAGAACTCCGTCGCAACGCCAGATTTCGTACGTTGCGGCCACAGAGTTGCCGTCGGTTCCCGGGATTTGCCTTTTTTCCAGAATCGGAAAATAGGACTCCCCGAACAGTCTTCCGTCGAGGAAAAACTCCACGAATGAAATGCCGCTGCCGGAGGCTCCATCTTCCAGCATAGTCGCAAGGCAAACCCGAAACTTGCCGCCTTCCACGAACCTCTGCATTTCCGTCGGCGTTTCGATCGCGACGTCGGGAAACTCCTCTTTCGTTTCGGCGACGACCCGGACGTCCCGAGGATCGCCGATCCCTTCGTTTCCGGCCGAATCCACAGCGATGGCCTCGAATCGAAGGGTTCGGTTTTCATAGGAGGCGGGAATGTCGAATACGATTTCGTACGGGGCCTTTTCCACGGTCCCGAAGATCTTTCCGTCCATGGAAAACCGGACCTGTGCGACCTTGACGTCGTCCGAGGCCCGGGCGGAAAGAACTATGCTTTCTCCTACGCGGACCGCAGAGGCAACTGAAAGGGACACTTCGGGAATGGCATCCCTGGCGACGACGGGAACGACGACGGATACGTCCGGAAAACTCCGAATTCGGGCCAGTAGCGGTATGGGGCTGGAATCTTGTACGACGAACTTCGATTTCAGGCCTTTTCCTTCGTCCAGGGTCAGGATTCCAGCAGCGCCGTCGTCCAGGACGTATTCCAGCAGAAACTGCGTGTCGATTTCGGTTTCGGAGCCGTCGTCGAACACGCCGACGATTTCGGGAAGGGAAAAGAAGGTGTTCAACCGGTCCAGCTCGAATTTGCCGTCGGCGTTCAGTCCCCTGGCCTTCAGGGAAACCAGTCGTCTGTCGAAGTTCACCTCGACGGGGATTTTGAAGGAAGCGAGTCCGGGATACGCCACCGCGATTTCTACCTGTTCCGCCTCGGTTTCCTTCAGCGGGTAGACCGTTCCTCCCGCCGTCACGGCCACGAGGTCGGGGCGGGAGGACAGGTAGTCGATTCCTTTTCCGAGGCCGGGAAGCGGCGTCGCTCCCCTGAACTGGAATTCCACAGTCGGGATGATCGAAGCCGTTTCCGTCAGGCTGGTAAAGACGATCCGGCCGGGCTCCGCGGAAAGCGACATTGCCTTTTCGTCCACATCTTCGCCGGTGAAGAAAATCTTGGAAAGCGCCGTTTGGTTTCCGGACGCGTCCACCGCCGCAAGGTCCAACAGAATTACGCCGTCGTGGGCGATCTCTTCCTCGCTCAGAGGACTCTCCACTTCCAAAAGCAGAGAAAAAAGAGTTTGCCCCTCTTCCGAGGGATAAACTTTCCTCATGCCGTCGGTTTTGACGAAGGCGTTCTCCCTGGCCTTGTCCACGATGCCGCCGGCAGCTCGCAGATGGGAAGCTCTAAGCCCGGTAACGGCGAAGCCGACGTAGGAAATATCGACGTCGTCCTCCGCGGCCGCCGACACCGCCAGATGCTGGCGGCCGTCGATCAGCTCGAAAGAAGCCTTTTCGAAATTCAAAGCGGGAGGATTTTTTTCGGCAAAGAAGTTTTCGGAGTGGACGGCAGACGAGCCGTCGAAGTAATTCAGGGTGACGCCGGGAGAAAGCTTGCCTATGCCCGAGCCGAGGAATTCGAACTCGCATCCCGTATTCGACCCGGCCGTCCTGGCGGCCTCCGACGGGGCCAGGGAACCCTCGGCGTCGCCCGCCGCGTAGGATATCGAAACAAGCTCCAAACAGTCGTCGATCGCCGCCACGTAGGCAATCTCGTCGCCGTCGTCGAAAAGAAATCCGGCGGACCTTATATCCGTCCGCGCCCATGAAGTAGATGCGGTCGCGATCGGAATAAAGAAGCAGAAAAGAAAGCAAAGCGCCGAAAAAAGTCCGAAATCCCGAACGAAAAAACTTGGTGTCTTCAACTTTCACCCCTCGAGTTTCAGTAGCAAAAAACGACATCAACGACAAGTCGCGTCGCGTGTATAGTATCCGATTCCGTTGCGCATGGATCGGCGAAAAGCAGTACCGGAGAAAAGATATTTCCGATGTGCATAGATTGAAAATCGACAAATTGCAAGCGTTTTTTTTCGAAACGGCCTTGCTAACATTTCGATAATTCGGAAGGGATCCGTTTTTTTCTTTTTAAATTAACTAGATACGCCGAAAGTCGTATTAGAGCACCTGGAAAAAATTTTTGTTGGCGCCCGTCACGCATAAAATCCGCCGCTTTTCAAAATAATAGTTTCGCCAACGGCCAGTTCACGTACAACAATACCCCAAGCGCCAAATAAGCGGCGACGGTAACCGGGACCGACGGCGTCCAGAAGGCGAGGGCGCTTCCCAGAGAGCTTTTCGTTTTGAACCGTCCGCCGTCGAAACCCACGGAAGATATCTCGTCCAGAACGAGGTGGCTAACAAAACCAGACCCGAGAGCAAGCGAGATGGCGAGGGTATCGATCGGCGCCAATCTCCAGAAACGCAGCAGCCAGGCTGCGGCCAATGTGACCACCAACGCCGCCGGAATAGAATGAAAGATTCCGCGATGGACCGTGAACTTTTTGAAGATCCAAGAAACCCCGAATCGGACGATCAGGGCTGCCAGCGGAGGAATTCCAAGCTGAAAGGGCAACGAAAGCTCCCTTTGCATCAAGCAATAATTGAAAGCGATGCATCCGGCAAGAAACGATGCGACATCGAAAAGCAGGTTCACCGGCTTGCCGGAGTCGCAGTCCAAATCCGGCAGAAAAGAACCCGCAATGGACGCCAAAAAAATGAAAAAAGGCGTGGACTCCCAGGAAAACCACCGATTGACTACGACTATCGCCCCGGCGGCGTATCCTACCGCGACTCCCGCCAAAATATGCGTTTTGAACGATGCCATGGCTATACTAAATTCCATTGAAACGAAATGGCGATCCTCGAATCGAAAAACGACAAATGGAGAACCGGAACATTCATTCGACCATATCGGGAGCCCGGAAATTCAAGACTGGAATCCCTGCCGAATGCGAGCATTCAATAAAATAGAGCATGAAAAATGTCAAGGCGTCCGGTTCTTTTGGAAGCATACTCCGTCCTGTTCAGGCATACCCGCCAAAAAGGGTCGAAATATCCTTCTCGCGAACCGACAATACCGCCTTTCCTCTCTGTAATTGCACGCTTCGGCAGCTATATTTTCATGAAGGAATCGTGACCTTTAATACTCAAAAACGACACCGTAGTAAGCGCATCGATTTGACCGGAGGGCTCATGCGTGT
>CAZNTU010000170.1:0-12078 GCA_964575975.1 uncultured Desulfobacteraceae bacterium | reverse complement strand
GCGCCGAGCTGATCGCCCTGGGGACCAACGCCATCGCCACGGCGCAAATGCTCAAAGCGGGCGCCAACAAAGGGGCTTGCGGAGAAAATTCCATTTGCCTGGTCGCCATGGAGGTGGATTACATCGTCGGACCCGTCGGGATAACATGGGCGAACGCGATGCTGGGCGAGGTCACGCCGAAAATGGCCGAGGCCGTCGCGTCCAGTCCCGCGCTGAAATTTCTCCTGCCGATGTCGCAGGAGAATGTCGAAATAGTAGGCGTCAAAAAGGAACCGTTGCCGCACCTCGTGGAGGAGGCGGTGGAAAAATTGAAGGAGGTGATGAAGGATGTGCGAAGCCAATGCGTATCTGGTCGGTGAGGGGCAGGAGCGGCTTCTCATGGAGGCCGTGGACGTCATAGAGCCCGATGGCCCGGATTCGTGGAAGCTGGTGGGAATATTCGGGGATCAAATTTCGGTCAAGGGACGCATTAAATTGATGAACCTGGTCGACCACAAGATTTTTTTCGAAGGCAAAGCCTGCTGAACGGGCCGGCATGATCGAAGTCCTATATGTTCCCCGGCAGGAAAGGTTCGGTTCCCGAACCGGTAACGCTAAAAACAGCAACTTTTAAAAAGGAGGACCGAAATGGAAGGAGATCACAAGCACGAACATCGGCACGCGCACAAGCACGCACACGGTCACGAACATTCCCACGAACACGAAGGCGGTTCCCACAGCCATCCGCACGAGCACGAACACGAACACGAACACGCGCACGAGCACAGTCACCCGCACCGGCACGACGGCGACGGCGGCAAGCACGACCACGAGCACGGCGACGACCACGGGACCCACGAGCACGATCACGCGGGCCACGGCAAGGAACCCCACGACCATTCGCACGAATAGCCCCGGCAGGCGGGCGGGACCGGAACGCCGGCCCCCTCGCGGATTGTCCCGAAAAAATGCCGGGAAGGTTTCGAGGCGCGTTCGTTTCGTGTTCTTTATTCGACGGGGGGCGAATCCTTTGGTTTCGGATTTCGAGCTTTGGACCCGGCTCCCTGCGGATGCAAACGGAAAGGAGAATCCATGATTTTCAAACCGTTCATGAGGGAAGCCTTTATTCCGCTTCCGGTGACGTTCGTCTCGACGATTTCGAGGGCCGGCGTTCGCAATGTGGCTCCCTACTCGTGCGTAATGCCAGTGCTTCGCCCGCTGGACTTGATTTGCCTCGCCTCGGCCTCCAAGAGGGACACCCTGAATAATATCCGGGAAACCGGCGAATTCGTGGTGAACCTGCCCGGAATCGATTTCATCGAAAAAGTGATTCCGACCGCGAAATACTTGCCGCCCGAGGCCGACGAGTTCGAGGTGGCCGGCTTGCGCGAAAAGCCCTCCGAAGAGATAAGGCCTCCGGGCATAGCGGGGTGCTACGCCTGGTTGGAATGTCGCAGACACCTGGAGTACGAGGAGTCGAATTACGTTCTGGTCGTGGGGAAGGTGGTTCGTCTGGAAGTCTCCGACGACGCGTTGGATTACGACGGCCGCTTGGATATTGCGAGGGCGAAGCCGCTGATGATGACCGGATCGGCGAAGGGAATGCATTATTGCACCGTCCGGGACCTGAGCCGGTACGATCTTTTCGGCGCCATGTTTCCGGACGGCAAGGACCCCTTGGAGGGGCGCTAGTTTCGTGAAAGAGATTGATGCTTTTGTCCGGAACCGGAAGATCGGAGACGAGAGGCTGATCCGGTATCTCTCCTGCAGGAACGGAAAAAAACAGCCTTGACATTCGCGAAGGTGTAGTGTATCCCTCCGCCGAGAATGTAGCCGGACTGCCAAGGTCGAATTCGAAGGCGGCCGGCGAAAAATTTCGATAAATTCGTCGCCTCCGTCGAGAGGAAACGAACCAAGCCCCGAAAACAGAGCCACGAAGGCTGCCGCTTGCATCAAGCCGGCGTTTCGTGGCTTTTTTATTGGAAAAAAGCCGAAAGGGGAGAATTCCAGGGCGGAAGCTCAAGCCTTTCGCGTTTCGCCTTGGCTCCGGGAACCATGAAGGTTCAAAGGCTTTAACCGCGCGAAAAACAAAAAAAGAACAACGAAGCCGGGAAGACTTCAAGGATGCGGTACGTACTCCTGTGGAAAGTTTCCCGGCTTTTTTTTCCTGAAAGCACATCAATGGAGGAGTAGAGAATGAACAGCCCCCTATATCGAGCGAAAAAATGGAAAGCTCTTGTTGCGACCGTGCTTTTCGTATTCTTGACGACAAGCGTTTACGCTTTCGCCGAAGACGCCGTCGCGAAAAACGCACGTTCGTCGTCCTACGAGAAATGGAAAAGCATCGGGAATTTGGCGGCCGAGACGGCTCTGGATCTTTTGAAGACATCCGACCGACCGCAAAGCCGTCCGCGAACGAACATCGTCGTACTCGCAAACGCGGGATACGCCGAGATAAACGGCGAATCCACGCAAGGCTGCCTCGACGGCCTGTCGGAAAAGACCGGGGCGAGCAGGGGGCGGAACACGCTGATTGAAATCCACTCGGCGCCTTGGGCGCCGCTCTGGTTCGCCGTGTTCGATAAAATCTCCGGCCGTTGCGCCTATCTCGAGGTCGATCCGTCGGAAGCCGCGAAAATCGAGGACGGCCGAACGAACGTTTCTTCCGGCTTGTTCGCGGTCAGAGCGACGGAGCAGATCGATGCGGAACACCTTTACAGGCATTCGGACGATTTCAAGGCCAAATGCGAAAACAAGGTTTTCGGAGGAAACGAATTCCGGATCGTCGCGATATGCAACGCGGCGGCGGCCGACGCACCGACGGCCGCAGTCCGGGCCTTCGAATTCCACGATCACTACTGTCCGGGAGTCACGTCGGGAATTCTCATGGCCGAATATTTGAAAACGCGTTTTCCAGCGGGAAAAGGCGGGTATTTCGTCCATTCGGTGGACCCCTGGTGCAAGGAGGACGCCCTGCTTGCGATCCTGAACGCGACGCCGGGAAAGCGAAGCTACGCCGTAAGCTATCCGAGCGAGGAGGACAGGAAAAGAAGAATTCCGGAAGCGCAAAACGCGTCTACGATCGTCTACCGGCAAAAAGAGGGGGGCGAAAACTGGGAGGGAATGGTCCTTGGCTTCGAGTGGGCGAAGACGAACTGCCCCGTCACGGGAAACGTCCTTGTGGACAAGCTCTGCTCCGATCTTTGGTACCTGGAGAAAATGGAAAAGCCCGAAGAGTTCGTAAAAGCGGTGAAAACCTTCGATCTGCCCGAAGGCGCGACTCCGGCGGACTGGGCTCGACCGGGCGCGGACCCGCTGGCGATGCTCGGAATGGTCCGGTAGGCAAAGGCCGCCGCGTCCGTACGGGGTAGGGGGATCGTCGGCCTTGTCCTGGAAGTTTCGAATTCCGCTTCGAACGAGTCGTGATGGAACAGGAGATTCAAACGGAGGGCAAAGCGATCTGGTGCCGGAACCGGACACCTTTCAGATGCGCGGGTTCGATCCTCGCCAGTTTCTTGTGGCGGTGGACGGGCTTGTCGTCCAGAAGACCGGCGGATGGTGGGGGGACCATTGTGGACCATGCCATGGTTTCCCTTTCGGTTGTGGAAAGTATCTCGACAACCTGTTCGACGAGGAATATTCCAACAGCAGGGGCTATCCCATGACGGACAGGACTTTCGGCGCCGCTTTTCATTTCGGTTTCTAACATCGACGAGAAAGCATCGCGAACAATTGGAAAGACACTCGAAATCGGGGAAGGCGAAAGTTCAAGGCTTTCGCTTCCCGTCTCGACTCCGCGAACCATGAAGGTTCAAAGGCTTTAAATCCCAGAAAAACGAAGAAAACAACGAAGCCGGGAAGACTTATAGGGTACGGCGCGTACTTTTTTGGAGGGAACCCGGCTTTTTTGTTCCGGAAGATTGCGTTTACGAAATTACCTAAAAAAGAAACGAAAGGGAATGAAAAATGAGGATACCGAAAGGTTGGTTCGTTGTCTATCGCCCCAAATACGATTGTCCCAATGTTTTCGATTTGAACGAGAGGGGCCTTTTCAGAGGAAAGCCGAAAGTGTCGCGCGATTTCGGCGTTTGCGTGATCGCCTCACGGGAAGGGGAAATTAAAATTCACTACTCCTGCCTGGTCGAATGCGCCGTGGAGAAGGACGGCGTCAAGTACGACCACGAACTCCGCGTCGGGTGCGTGCGCCTTGGCGGCGACTTGGAGCCCGATCGGGAGGCGCTGTCGGAAATATCCGACCGACGGGTGGTCGGCGAAATCGAAAAGGTTCGCGAAGAATGGATCGGTGCTTTCGTTCCGCTGGATTCGGAGGGAAAGATCCCAAAAAAGGCTTTCTCGGAGAAGCTCGCTTCGGTGCTGGAGGATCGGACAAAAGCGCGCAGGAAGCTTCTCGCGGAAAAGAACGGCAAATGGATCGATCCTTTCATCCCAAGGCTCGTTCACGATTTTTACAGGGTCGTCTATCCTCTGGTCTGGGATTGCCTTCACGACGAATATTCGAAAAGAGGCGGGGAGAGCGGCGAAGATAAGCTGATCGGGAAAATCTCCTTTTTCAATCGGATTTACGGGTCTGATCCGGACGAAAAGCTGGTCAAGCCGGACGGCGGCAAATGGAACGACGAGGAAGAGATGTGGGAGTGCTGGAGCGGAGCCGCCGGATCGGAAGAAGAGGCGGAGAGGATTTGCTCGACTTTGGATTTCGTGCTTCGAAGGGCCCGCGAATCCTTGAGCGCATAGCGATTTTCGCTTTTTTCGATTTTCCGGAAAATCGGTCCGTTACCGTTGCGAAGTTTGGAAAAAAATCGAAGGGCAAGATGAGGAGAGTTTCGATCATAGGATTGGGCGACCTTTTCATGGGGGATTTCGGGGCGGGTTTCCACGTTCTGGAATCCCTGGGACGGGAGCCTCTGGACGACGACGTTTTCATAGGCTATTTCGGCGAGGATCCCCGATGGGCCGGGGGACTTTTGTACGGCTCGGACTTGGCGGTCGTCGTCGGCGCCTTTCCTTTCGGCGGAAATCCGGGGATGCTTCACGTTTGGACTTACAGTGTCTTTCTGGAACATTCGGATTGGATGGCGTGCGATCGCCGGGAGATCGAATTTTTATCGCACGCCATCCTGAGAGCGGACCTCGCGGGCGGGTTGCCTCGGGAACTTTTGTTTTTCTGGGTCGAACCGCTGGCGACCGAGGGATACGGATTGTCCAGGCAAGCGCAAAAGGCTGTCCGGAGGACTGCGAGCATGATAAAGCAAAAGCTTGTCGACGGCGATTTCCTGCACGAAAAGGCTCTGGGAGTGTCGCGTTTCGTCCGTATACCGACGCTGGGGGGATTTGCCGCATGAAGAGATCGTCCGCCATAATTTCCGTTTTTCGGGGGGAAATGGACCTGCCTGGCTTTGTCGCCTTTGCCGAAGAAACGAAAAAAAAGGAGACGGCTCCGTGAAGAAAGCGATCGTCACCGGAGGCGCGGGATTTATCGGAAGCGCCTTCGTCGAAAAGCTCAACAGGGAAGGGATAGACGACATTCTGATCGTCGATGCGCTGGCCAAGGGCGACAAGTGGAAGAACCTGGCGGGACTGCGGTTTTCGGATTATCTGCACAAGGACGCGTTCATCGAAAAAATCGTCTCCGACAGCCTGGAATTCGAACCGCAAGCGATAGTGCATATGGGCGCGTGTTCGAGCACGACCGTTCGCGACGTCGATTATCTCGTGGAAAACAATTATCGATATACCCAGATCCTGGCGCATTGGGCCGCCGCGCGCAAAGTTCGCTTCGTTTACGCCAGCAGCGCCGCCACCTACGGAAACGGGGAAAACGGTTTTTCGGACGAGTGCGACCTTCGTTCGCTTCGCCCGCTGAACCCCTACGGATACTCGAAACACCTTTTCGATCTGCGCGCCGAACGCGACGGTCTTTTCGAAAAGATCGCCGGATTGAAGTTCTTCAACGTGTTCGGTCCCAACGAATATCACAAGGGAGAGATGGCCAGCCTCGTATTCAAAGGCTTTCGTCGGATTTCGGAAACGGGGCGGATCGGGCTGTTCAAATCATGCAGGCAAGAGTATCCGGACGGGGGGCAGGCGAGGGATTTCGTGTATGTAAAGGACTGCACGGAGGCGATGTGGTGGCTGCTGACCCATGAAAATGTCAACGGGCTTTTCAACCTGGGAACGGGCGTCGCGCGAACCTGGAACGACCTCGCAATGGCGCTCTTCTCCGCGATGGACCGTTCGCCGAAGATCGATTACGTTGACATGCCCGAAGACTTGCGCGACTGCTACCAGTATTTTTCGCGCGCCGATACGGAAAAATTGGCGAAAACCGGTTGCCCTTTGAAATTCCGGTCTTTGGAGGAAGCCGTGGAGGATTATGTCGCGAACCATTTGGCGAAAAAAAATCCATACCTTCAATGCTTGAAGGCCTTTTCGGAGCAAAGCGAGATGGAGTTCCGGGTTCGCGATGGCCCGAAAGTCGCCTGAAACGTTATTGGCTTTGTTGAAAGAATGGGGATGCGGCGCGTTGCCATCCCTTCCCCAGGCCGTTCCTTCGCGCCGTATTCCCCTTTTCTTTCGACGGAAGCGGGTGGCTTTTTCCCGCTTCCGTCGCCTGTTCGATTTGCGAACTTTGAAAAACGGCACCTTTGCGAAGAAACGAACGCGGGAAGCGCGAGACTCGCATGGCAAAGGCAGCCCGAATGAAAGTGGATTCAACGAAAAAGCCACGAAGGCTTGCAGCCGAGTATGGACGGCATTCTTCGCGGCTTTCTTTTTTAAAGGCAAAGAAAGGGATTGACTATGGATAAAACAACGGCATTGAGATCCATTGGATACGATCTGGTCGAGTATATTCAGAAAAAGGTCGTCCTGGATTTCGACAACGCCAGGCAAGCCCCTGTTTCTTTCGTGTTCGGGGGCGACAAGCACAGGGTGGGCGAGGTGTTGGGACGGTTCAGGACCGGGATGGAATTCCCGCCTAACGCGTATTTGCTGAAGGTGGAAAACGGCCAGGTTTTCTTTGTCTATTTCCATTATTACGGGTTCGACCGAAGAAGCGTCTTGCACGAGGGAAATTGGATTCTCGGTTTTCGGATCTTTTGCGATCACGAACTAATGGCCCTTTACAGGGAGGAACGAAGGATGCTTTTGAACATGGCCCTTAAACGGATAGTGGATTTCCACGGCCACCTGTGCCCGGACCTTGCGATAGGCTGCAAGTTCTGCGAATACGCCGGGAAGCTTCTGCGGACGGACGGGGAATCCAATGGAGTCATTTCGGTCTTGGCGGAAAACGGCACTTCCGCTCTGGACGCGATACAAATCATGCTGGGGGCCACCGTGGGCAACCAGCGCCTGCGAATCGTGGACTACGGCAAGCACGGCTACACGCTTTGGCGCAAAAACGACAAAAGCGGGTTCAGGCTGTCCCTGAAGGAGTTGCGATACGGCGACGAGGAAGAATACGAAGGACTCGAGCGAAAAATCATGGCCGACCGGGCCGTGTTCGAGGATGTCGTGCGTTTCCAGGCGCTCCAGGACGATCGGGTGAAACTGCTGCTTGGAATGGGTCCGGAAAGCGTTTTTTCCGTGGAGATAGTCGAACCGAATTCGGATGCCTTCGAAACGCCAAGCGTTCTGCTGACATGCATAAGCTGCGGAGAGGCTGTCCTTAAGAGTCGGGCGATAAGTCGCGAAGGCGAAGTCTATTGCATGCATTGCTTCAAGAATATGAAGACCGGCTGCGCTTTATACCGGCTTCACTAGGCGCGCCGAGCGGAAATCTCGAGATTCGACGGCACGACTTGAAAAACATTGGAGGGATCGGAAATGAGAGAAAAAACGGTTTGCAATCGGCAGGAGAGTCCTCGATTCTTCGCGAACGGCAATGAAAAGCAGGCTTTTTTCGACCGTTCCTCCGCGGAGGATTGGGCTTTCCACGAATATTCGGACGAGAAGCATCGCAAGCTGGACCGATTTTTGGACCTCGCCGGCGTGGAAAAGGGGAATAGAGTGCTGGAGCCGGGATGCGGAACCGGGCGATTCACGATAAAACTGTCCGGGCGCGTAGGGCCGGACGGCGAAGTCGTGGCCGTCGATACAAGCCCCAAAATGGTCGAAGCGTGTCGTCTGCGTGTCGGGAAACTGCCCAACGTTCGGATTCTGCGAACTCCCGTCCAAAACATCCCCTTTCCCCCGCGCTGCTTCGATGTCGTATTCTGCCTGTGCGTCTTCCCTCATTTCGACGACAAAGTCGAAACGCTGCGGTTTTTCAATCGCGTCCTGCGAAGCTCCGGCGTTCTGGCGGTCGCCCACACGCAGGGAAGCCGAATTCTGAACCAATTGCACCGAAAGCTGGGCGGGCCTGTCGAGGGAGATCGCATTCCGCCTTATCAGGAAATGCGAAGAATCTTCGTCGAAGCCGGGTTCCGAATCGATGCTTTTTTCGACCGGGACGACGGATACTTACTTCGGGCCGGCATCGAAGCGCGAAAAAAGCCGTGGAAGGATTGCCGATGGGTTGAAAATGTCGAAAATGGTTCCGCGTAAACACCTAAGAATATCCAATAACGCCATTTTCTTCGTCGTCCGAGATCATGAAAAGAATGGCCCTTTTACGCGAGGGTCGGATATTTGCCGCTTCGATTTGAAGCTTGAGCCAGTCATAGGGGAATTCTCGCAGAACTTGCCAGGGGGCAACGCGCAAGGCCTCTTTCGTGTACTTGCGAGCAACCGAGGGATTTTGGAGCAATTGTCGCAGTAGATCGACGGAAGGGTGCTTGAGAATTCCCGGCACGACAGGCAGTCTGACAACAACGCCGGAATCGAGACGGCATTCGGCGAAATCCGTCTCGGTGACATATGTAAAGTTTTTTTTCATTCAATCCTGCCTCGATGCGAAATCTCTTTCACCCACGTGAGAAGAAGATCGCGAGCTTCGATAGCCTGCCGAGGCTTGACGTCCGGATATGCCGCCAAATCGTCCGCGATCGAGTCGTCGCTCCATCCGAGAAGTCGCTCTGCAAGCAACAGGAGGTCTTGATCAAGCAGATTTCTTATTATGTTTTGTTTCATCTCCGGATATTTATCTATAACGGCGAGGATATCTACAAGATCTCGCGCCTCTGCCCGCTCGGCGACGCACTGGACTTTGTCTGCTATGTATTTCGACAGGGTAATCCTTTTCACGCGCGGGACGGTTTTGGATGCTGTCAATTCATCGAACGGGACATCCTCGAAATTGGACAATACTTCGATGGCGATATGCTCCCCGTTTGGCAATTGAAGTATTCCTCTGAAGCCCGAACCGAATTCGTCCGGTGGCGTGACGAGCTTGAATTGATTGGGGAAATTTCGTTTCATTTCCGCAAGAATAGGTCGAACGTCCTGTAACGCTCGATGCGTGTGAAAATCGATGTCGAAAGACGTTCTGTGACCGAGTTCCTCGATGGATATTGCCGATGTGCCCGCCCAATAGCAGGTGCGGACCAAGCGAGGGCATCGATCACTAATTGTTTCAAGGACTTCTTTAACAGTGCGGTTGTATTTGTCCATCTTCCATTTCCTGTTAAAGCATCGACAAATATTGAATCGTTATCATAAAAAAGCGCCTTTTCCAGAATAAACGTCGAAAGGTTTGGATTCGAGTTTTTTCCGAACGAGGCCCTTCCAATTCAACAAATACATCCAAAATCGTCGTACCGAGACAAGCGACGAGTTCGAAACTGTCTCGCAGAATCTCCCCGCTTGCGACGATCAACCGAAACTTGCGTACTATAGAACTGAAAACGTCGTTTTTGTCAACGGAAAATCGGTCGGGACGGGCAATCGAGTATTCGTGTGGATAGGGAGGGCGATTCGTCATTGTCCCAGGATCTGGCGCAATTCGATCCCATCGCCTCGGAGAAAGCCGGCACTCGCGTTTTTACAAACCTCGTTCCAGTCCGCGTGATCTTTCCTTTCTTCTGCATTATCGATGCACTCTTTAAACAGCGGAGAGGTGTTAAAATTCTACTGCGGCAACAACACCGAAGGTACGTGGAGTGCCCACCGACATTATAGGGCCGATGCCGGTATAGCGGCCGTAACTGAAATATTCTTCGTCTAAGAGGTTCTCTACGTAAAGATATGCCTCCCAGTTATAGCCTTCGTAACCGATTCTTGCGTCGAAGACTTCAAATCCATTCTGTTTCACGGTATTGGCCTCGTTATAGTAGGTTTTTCCGTCGCCTTTCATTTCAACACGCTCAAATATGCCCGAATCATGCCGGTACTGGGCCGCCAGATTCAAGGTATACTTCGGCGTCCGCTGAATCTCGTTCCCGGAGAAATTTCCGTAATCGTCATACTCGGTATCGATCCAGCCGAGTTGCGCGGCGAGGTCCAGCCCCTTCGTCGGTCTGACCCTCGCCTCGATCTCGACGCCTTGGCTGTGGGCTTCGGCCGCGTTGCTAGCGACAAAGACATAGGGCTGGGGCATGGTGTACACGTGCATATCCTTAATATCCATGTAAAACAAGGTCGCATTTAGAAACAGTTTGCCTCCCAGCCATGATGTTTTTGCGCCGAATTGGTAATCGATCAAGACCTGTTCGTCAAACTTCGCTCGCTCTTTTTCTAATTCATATGCGTTCAGGCCTCCCGCGAGATACCCTTTGGAGACGCTAGCGAAAATCATGGCGTCTTCGGTAAGAGTCCAGGACAGAATTCCCTTGGGAAGAAAGGCGCCCCAGTCTTCGTCGATATCGTACCCGGAGGACGCCAGCAACTCGCCGGTGTCCGTCCGGGTTTTCACGTACCGCTGTTCGAGTTCCTTGTGGGTGTACTCGTATCGCGATCCGGCGGTAAAACTGATTTTTTGAGTCAACGGCATCGTGATCTGCCCGAAAACGGACACGGTCTCGTCTTCGGTGCATCCTGGATAGTCCCCTGTCGTGGAAGTGAAAATACTTCCCGATTCGTTGATATCCTCTTTTTCAAAGGAATAATAAATCCCCCCGGTCCATTTCAGACCGTCGGCGTCTTCGTTCGATTGAAAGCGGAATTCCTGCGAAAAAGACTGGCGGTCCGTGTTATGAATTCCGATCCAGGCCGGGGACGAGGTATAATAGTTCAGGTTCTGTCTCACATCCACCTCGGTGTCGCTGTACGTGGATACCGACCGGAAAGTCGCGCGATCCAATGCATAGGCGAGATTTAACGCCATATTGGCAATGTCGGTCTCGAATTTGTCGTCGGGGTCCCTGATGTCGCGATAACGGACGTCCTCGTCGGAGATCACCGATCCGTTATCGTTGCGCAGGTGGCCGAAGCCGGCATGAAAATCCATTTCAAGGCGATCCGTCGGCACCCACCTGAGCAGTG
The DNA here is from genome assembly GCA_964575975.1 of uncultured Desulfobacteraceae bacterium. Lineage (GTDB taxonomy): Bacteria > Desulfobacterota > Desulfobacteria > Desulfobacterales > SKZT01. Next base: position 717 of record CAZNTU010000170.1, on the reverse strand, counting down.
CTTTGGTCCTGAGCGAGCGATTGTCGTCAAAATAGTCTTCGCCGGGATAATCGTTTTTCATAAAGCCGCCGGTTTCACGCCACGAGCCCGAAATTCCGAAAAAAAGTCGGTCTTGAACGACAGGCCCGTTTACGTATGCTTTAGCACCGTAGGTTTCATTTTCCGCAAACTCTGCGCCGCATCGCCCTTCGTAGGTATTTCCCGGCTTTTTCGATATTACGTTTATGATGCCGCCGATGGCGTTCTTGCCGTACAGCGCCCCCTGGGATCCCCTCAACACCTCGACCCGATCGATACTGAGAAGGTCCGCGTCGAAACTGTAAACGTGATCGTAGGGAATGCCGTCGATGTAGATGGTCACCGGGTTCTTGTAGGTAAACTGACTGTAGCCGATGCCCCTGAATATCGCCTCGTTGCCGAGAAAAGTGTGGCCGAAGGTCATATTCGGCACAAGCCTGATGACATCGCCTATATCCGTGACACCGGCGTCTTCGAGATCCGTTTCGGTGAAAGCCGTTATCGGTGAAGGCACTTCCTGTATATTTTCCTCCCTTTTGTCCGCCGTAACCGTGATTTCTTCCAAACTATATGTTCGGGAAGAATCGTTATCCGCAAAAGCGTTCGGAACATATGAAAAAAACATTAAAACCAATACGACACTCTGAAAAACCGACGATTTGGACCTGAACATACCCGACTTCCTTTCTTCGATAGAAT
>CAZNTU010000169.1:0-12369 GCA_964575975.1 uncultured Desulfobacteraceae bacterium | reverse complement strand
GAGCTGGCCGGAAACAGCGAATCGCTTTTCGAGGCGTTCGTGGAGAAAGGATTCGAAAGGTTCGTCGGATTTGTCCGGGAAACCTTGAGCGGTCCATGGCTCGACAGGGGAGAGACGGAAGCGAGACTGCGGAAAAAATACCAGCTGAGACTTGTGTAACGCAAAAACCGAAGGAACCCGACACGCTCCGCGAAAAAAAGACGCACGAGTACGTTCAAACCACCGTATCCAACCACAAACCGGGTCGCATAGACAGCGTCAAGCAAGATTTTTCGACAATTTTCAAGACCGTTTCGTACAAACGGGCATGTCCGTACCGTCAAAAGCCGCGCTGAGCAATTGGAAAAAATATAGATGCGTCAGAACTGAACGGCAATACCGGAAATCGATGTGTTTTATACTTCATTCTCGGCGACGGGAATGTAAAGCTCTCCAAAGCCTCGGAGGACCGGAGTTCGGAACGGCCGAGCTATTTCCCTCCGACAATCGGAGGAACCAGAAGCTCGACGGTTTGCGAACTGTAGTTGACTATATAGTTTCCCTTCCACGGGACGAGCTTGTCGGCGAACTGGTAGTTCTCGTTCCACAAGGGGCCGACCCAGCGGTTCGACGGCTCCCCGGTCTTTGCGACGGTCTGGCCCGCGCGCACTTTGACCTCGTCCCAATCCACGGGGAAGGGAAATGGACACCCCAGCTGGAAAAGCCCCGGCGGCACTTTTATTGCAAAGTCCTTGGAGAAATCGACCGTTTTGCCCCTCACGTTCAGCGTCGCGGCTTTCCTCGTGGAAAGCCAGTAGGAGATTCCGGGCGTTGCGGCGGGCACGTCGGGATACTCCTTCCTTGCGCCGGAGCTGTCGTGCCTGTAGAGTTTCCAATCGGTTCCGTAGGCGCCAAGGAGCGGATTCAGCAGGGCTGCCAGGTTAGAAGTCGCGGGCACGAGAGGAAACGAGATCGCCTGCGACTGGAACGGGTCGAGGGGTTTCGGGTTTTCCAAGACGACCTCCGGTTGTTCCTCGCCGTCGCGCCCCAGTTTGGCGTAGAAGCCGACTACCGGATAAGACGCGCTTCCGTTGGCGTTGACGGCGACGACCTTCCATTCGTACACCGTGCCATAGTCAAAGACTTCGGCCGCACCGGGCACGCAATATGTGGTTTCGGCGATATTATCCGCCTGGAACACCGGCGAGCCGAAGTCGCCATTCTTTCCGACGACCAGGCGATAGCCGTCGGCGTTGGCCGCCTGGGGCCAGGAAAAGCAAAGGCCGGCCGGATCGATTTCCGTCGCGCCTTTGGCGGGCGTCAACCGGTCGTAAGGAAAGGGCGACGGCGGAACCGGCATGGAGGTCGCGATCATGATTTCCACCGTCTCTGTCGCCGTAAATTCCTCGTCGCTCGCCGCGAATTCCACCGAGTACGAGCCGCTTTGGCCGATCGCCGGGGTCCAGGAGAAAAGGCGCGCGATGGGATCGAAAACGGCCCCTTGGGGAAGGTTTTGCGCGGAATAGACCAAAGTGTCGCCTTCCGGATCGAAAGCTTCGATTCGGAATTCGATGATTGCCCCTTCGTTCGCCGTTATGCCGCCGACACTTTGAATGATCGGCGGGGTATTGACGTTGTTTACCGAAATTTCGATCTGTTCCGAAACCACGTCTTTTCCGTCGGTCGCCGAAAAAGTCACGGCATGGGTTCCCGCCTGCCTGTACGACGGGGTCCAGGAAAAAGTCGCCCCGGAGAAGAAGGCACCTTCCGGCAGCCCGGTCGCCAAATAGATTAACACGTCGCCCGGATCGGAATCGGTCGCCGAGACGTCGAAGGAAAGAAGCCGCCCTTCGTCGACGGTTTTGTTTCCGATCGGGTTCAAGACGGGAGGCGAGTTTTCCGGCGCGACTTTCAAGACGATAATTCGGACAGTTTCGCTATCGACGAAAGAACCGTCCGACACGAAGAAAGTCACGCTGTGGATGCCTATTTGGTCGTGTCCCGGAGTCCACGAGAATTCCGGGCCGATCAGGGAGGCCCCGTCGGGAAGCGACTCGGCTCCGTAGGTCAGGGCATTGTCATCGGGATCGCTTCCCTCCAGTGCGAACGCCAGAGTCTCCCCTTCCTTGACGGTCTTGTCGCCGATGGGGCCGAGAACGGGCGGACGGTTTACGGTCTCTTCCGCAAAAATCGCCGTTACTTCGTAATTGGCGACCATTGCGACCGTCAGAGTGGCAGAGGTACCGACGACGTTGCCGGCGACGTCTTCCCACTGGACGAACCCGTAATTTTGGTTCGGGGTAGCGACCAATGTGGCCGTGGAGCCTTGGGGCAGGGATTTGGCGCAGCCTCCGCCGCAGCTTTCACCGTTTACGGCGACCGTCCCTCCAATAGTAGGCGTCACGCTGACGGTCAGCATCGTGTCGGGAGCAGGGGGCATTTCGTATGCGCCCATGTCCGAACCGGCCCCCTGGGGACGGGGATTTCCCAACAGATCCTCCGATACGGGATCGTTGGCGGAGAGTGGAATCGCATCGATGCAAGGGGAACCGTATTGAAGCGTATAGCTGCCGTACATGGGATCTTGGAACATATCGTTGGAACCGGCGACGACTTCGCAGTGATCGCCGCCCGAGTTGTTCCAGAAATTGTTCCAGTCTCCTACGTTGCCTATCGCGATATCGCTACTGATGCCGCATCCGTCGTTATTGCCGATAATATTGAAGGACACGACGGGCAATGCCAGAACCTCCACTCCCTGGAAAATGCCGATCCCGATGGTTACGGCCCCGTCTATGGTATTGTGCAGAATATGCGGCCGGGCGTAGTTGCCTCGATCCCCGACATTGACGCCGAAGTCCATGTCTACGCCAGCGGCATTGTAGATAAGATTGTTGACGATTTGGGGCGACGCTTCGGATGATTCTCCTAATATGGAGATGCCACAATAATGATTGTTGTACAGTTTGTTTCGATAGATTTGGGGACTGGAGTCGTAAACCAGCACGCCTCCGGTATAGGCTTCTCCATTCGTATGGTCGTGGATCGTGTTTCCGTATATCTCGTTTCCGGCCCCGACTCCGGCAAGCACAATTCCGGCGCTTTGGGGATAATTCGGTTCCCCGGACCAGTAAACGCCATTGTCGTGGATTTTATTGTTGTCGGCGCCGTTTGCGATCTTGATTCCAATGCCCGCTACGGCCACAGACTGCTCCAAGTAGCCGTTGTCGAATATGCCGTTGGAATTGTCGTAAATTTCGTTGCCGCTACTGCCGTCGATCAGGATTCCCGCCGTCATATTTCTGAAAATCTTGCAGCCGGGTCCGACAAAATTGCCGCTGCTCCCCGCACTCAAAACGATGCCGCCACGGTTTCCGTATATAACGCAATTTTCTATCGAGTTTCCGGTCCCTGTCCGGATGGCGATCGCGGATTCTTCGCTGTCGATAAATCCCGTGAAGTACAGATTTCTAAATACGACATTGTCGGCCTCGACTTCTATGCCCCAATGCCAGTTGGAAGCGCCGGCGCCGTCGATTATGCTCGCGCCGCTCGTCGATCCTTCGATGATCAGACCCTCCTGGAAGACGGTCAGGCCCGCATCGAGTTCCCCCCCCGTCACTGTCGTGCTGTAAGTCCCCGGGGCTACAATCAGACGGTATGAGCCAGGCATTCCCCGGTTGATCGTCAAGATCGCGTAATGGAGGGTTTTCCACGGCATCGTCGGATACATGCCGTGTGCAAGGTCGTCCGCCGCGTTTGCGTTAACAATATCGACATAGAAGGTAGAGGGTTCGATCGGCGTGTAGGGATATTCGTAGCAGCCCATGTCGAAGGCGTCCCCCTGCAGAGAATTGTATCCCTGCGCGTCGGAGCGGAGTGTGCCTTCGATGTCGTCGGTCACGGGATGTCCCGGAGGTTCGTCCGGAACCGGTATTGCGTCGATGCAGGGAGAGGTGACCGCGAGTTTGTATCCGTCGTAAAGCTGAGGGTCGATATTTATATCGTTGGTTCCGGGGCCGGGGGTAAAACCGGCGTAGTTGCCCCAATCGTTGTTGTAGACGTCATTATAGAATACATGGAGGTTGCCGCCGCTGTTGTGTATGCCAAAACCCGGGAACTCCCCGATGATATTGAAGGCGATGCGGGGAGCTACATTGTAGCCGCCGTCGTTCTTAATGAAAACGCCGTCGGCGATTCCGGTTCCGTCCGCGCCTCCAAGAATCGTGTTGTGATAAATTGCGGGAGAGGCGTCGAAGTTGGCTTCGATATAAATTCCTGTGGATGCCGCCCGGGTGGTATATATATAGTTGTTTCGGATCACCGGATTTGTCGGCATCGCGAGGGCGTTGATTCGGACCCCGCAAAATTGGCTGTCCGATATATTGTTCTTTTCGATCGTCGGGCTGCAATCTTCGATTCTGACGCCGTAATAAAAACCTTGGATTTGAAGCTTTCTTACGACTACATTGTGTCCCGCAATTACAAATCCGTCTTCCCAATTATATTCGCCATCTCTTTGGACTATGGCTCCCGACTCGCCTTCGATCGTCGCATAATTCTGGTAAACATAGAGAGGATCTCTGGCTTCTCCGGTCGATACGCTGTATAGGCCCTGCTTTACATACAAGGTGTAGCCTGTCGGTTCGGTTCCGGGTTCGCCGCCGTTTACGAGCGCCAATGCGTAATGGAGAGTTTTCCAAGGGTTTGCCTGGGTCCCGTTGCCGAAAAGGTCTTCGCCGTTGTCGATGTCAACGTAGTATGTGCCGGGTGAAATGGCCTCGTGTTCGTAGCAGCCGATGTCGAAACCCGCGCCTTTGGGTCTTGGATTTCCTTCCAAGTCTTCCGCCACCGGATCGAGTATGCCGGCCGGAATTCCGTCGATGCAGGGAGAGCCGTACTGGAGACGCCAACTGGCAAAGCGCGGGGCCTCGCTGATGTCGTTCGCTCCCGGTTCAATGTACTTGTAGTTCTCGGGATTGTTCCAGACGTCGTTGTAGTATAATACGGGGATTCCGTTTTCGTTGTAAATGCCGCAATTTCCGTGGTTGGTGACGATGTTGTACATTATTTCCGGATATGCGGTATGATACCCGATTTGTCGAATCCATATGCCGCACCCCTCTCCCGAGACGGCAGGACCGTCGATGGTGTTGTGGTACACTTTGGGAAAGGCATCGGCATCCTTCGTGGCGATGACTATCCCGTGCGCGTTCGGCGATTGATTGACAATCAGGTTGTTTTGAATCACAGGGTCGGCAACGTTCTTGTCGGCAAGAACTCCGATGCCGCAAAAACCGTTGTTTTTAAGCATGTTTCTCTGGATCGTCGGGCTGCAATCGGCGATGGCGATCCCGCAGTCCTCGAAATTGGATATTTCCAGGTTCTCGACGACGACCGATTGCCCGGACACCTTGATCCCCACGCTCCAGGCAAGCGCGCCGGTTCCGTCGACGACAGCCCCTTCCTGTCCGACGACCTTTACATTGTCTTGAGTCAGCAAAAGTTGCTCGTCGGGTTCCGACGAAGCGACGGAGTAGGTTCCGGATGCGATTTGCAGTTCGTAGTTCCCGGCCGAACCTCCGTTTATATAGTGAAACGCGGTATGGATGTATTTCCATGGACTGTCCGAGGAACCGTCTCCGCTGTCGTCGGGCCGATTCATATCGACATGGTAGACGCCCGGAGAAAGGATTGGGACGAATTCGTAGCAGCCGATATCCTTGTTTGCCTCGTGGGGCCGGGCGACCCCGAGAAGGTCGTTGTCCACAGGATCGGAGTCCGATTCCGGAATGGCGTTTCTGCAAGGCGAACCACCGTGGAGGTAATACGCCTCTTCAAGGGAAACGAGCGGATCGTCGCTTATATCGTTGGGACCAGGATCGCATCCGCTGTAGTCGCCTCCCGGGTTCCAGAAATCGTTGTAGTCGAGAGTGACGTTTTGCGGAGAGAAGTAGGGAGTGTAAATTCCCAAGTCGCGAAAATGGGCGACAATATTGTACTTGACGATCGGAAAAAAATTTCCGTAATAGTCGTCCATATATATGCCCTTGCTGTGGGCGCCTTCCGCGCTGGGACACGTGGAACAGCCCACCAGAGTGTTGTGGTATACCTCCGGGTAAGATTGGGGCGAATGTTCTCCGCTGTAAATGTATATTCCTGAAGCATCGGACGCTTGGAAAGGATCGGTCGATATGTAAACGAGATTGTTCTGGATTAGAGGACTTGCCGCAGGCATTCCTTCGGAGCTGAACATGTAAATTCCATACCACGCGATGTCGTGGATGATGTTGCCGACTATTTTAGGGCTGCAGCTCTCGATTCTGATTCCGGAATCGAAAAACCGGATTTCGAGGCCTTCTACCGTAATGTCCTGCCCGGCGATGTTTATTCCCGCTCCCCACTTCCAAGCGGTCGAATCCGTTCCGTCCAAGACCGGCCATTGTGTATCTTGGGGAATCCCTACGATTTTCAAATAGCTTTGGGTGGCCATGAGTTCCATGTCGGCCTCTGTCGGGACGCTATAAATTCCGGAACCGACATTGAGTGTATATCCGAAAGCCGGGGTTCCGACCGCGCCGTGGTTGATTAGCTGCAGCGCCCAATGGAGGGTTTTCCATGCGGAGCTTCCCGGACCCGTGCCATGCAGCGCGTCGTCCGTTCCACTGGCGATGTCCACCCAGTATTCCCCTGGTACCAAAAATTTGGGGACATATTCGTCGGCCCCGATATCGCGGTAGTTTGCGTAGAGTCCGCCACCGCTGTTGGGAACGGCCAGGTAATCCAGAGTTTCGTCGCCTTCGAAATCGAACGCCGGGATAAAGTATTCCGAGTAACCGCTGTCGATACAAGGGGAGGACGAAGAAAGACGATACCCATCTGATTCGAAAAGCGGGTCGAGACTGAAATTGGTTCCTCCGCCGGACCATCCCTCGATGTCGGAATAGTTGTACTGCGGGGAGCCCGTATTGCCCGTGTCGTCGATCGCCGCGAATGTACCGTTGTGCCATACAATGACGTTGTACAGAACGGGATCGCACTCTCCCTCGTTGGCGATCGCGCCGCTGCCCGGGCCCTCTGTGGCATTGTCGTTCCCTGTTACGGTCACGTTGTACAAGCCGGGGTTGCTGTTCAAGTTGTACATGGCCGCGCCGTTGCAACCGAACTCCGATACGGTCGTATTGTTGTAGATCACGACGTTTTCGAAGACGGGCCCACAGCTTTCGTTGTAGACGCCGGCGCCGAGGGCTCTGGAGGTGGAATCGCCGGTGGCGGAATTACCCGTGACAATGCAGTTCCTGACTGTGGGGGAAACGTAAAGGTTGTATATTCCCCCGCCGGCGGCGGCGGGGTTTTCTCCGGGATTGCCGCCCTTGTACGCATGTCCTCCCGTGATCGTGAATCCGTCGATTGTCGCGTCGTTTTCTCCGATAACGGCCCGAGAATAAAGCGTTGGAGAACCGGCATCGATGACGGTGGGATGAAGAGACCATTTTCTTTGGGAACGGTCGGTCTCGGTCCCGGCGAAGCCTCCGTAGAGCGAAACGCCCCATTTGAGCGCCACGCTTTCGTTATACGTGCCCTCTTTGACCCAGACTTCGTATATTTCGTTCAAAGCGGCGTAGGAGAGACCTTCGTTGATTTTCGCCAAGCCCGTTTCCCACGACAGGCCGTCTCTTTGCGTTATCCCCGGATCGGGGTTCACGTAGACGACGGAGCCGGGCAAGGCCCCGAACGCGTTTGCCAAACCCGACATTGTCGTGAAGATGAATAATTGAAAAACGATGAAAGCCAGAAAAAACAGCGAACGCGATCCAGTTCCAGTCCGTTTGCAGCCCATGACCAATCCTCCAGAATAAAGGCATTTTCAACATCGCCCTCCTCGGCGAACCCGAATAGGCGGGCGCGACACGCACGATCTGAAAGTACATTGGCAAAGAATCAAGCGCGGTGGCAAACTTGATTGCAATATTTTAGTTGCGGGTTAAATCAATATGCAAATTAAGGTTAAAAGGTTCAGTTTTGTCCTTTTTTTCGCGTATGGCAGGCAGTATAGGAAAAAAACGGGAGAGGATCAAGATCCATTTTGTCACGACGATCATCTTCGGAGGCGACGACGGAGCATCCGTTTTTCCAATTCGATGCTTACAAGAGAGATGCAGCCAAAAGCTGCGCAAACGCCCAGGTTTTCCAAAGACAGGGGGACGGTCGCGAACACGACCGCCAGGCTCGGGATGTAAAGGACCGAAAGCTGCAATACCAGCACAAACAGAACCATCAGCGACATGAAACGATTCGGATCTGTATTCCGGGAAAAAAAGGCCGTCTCGGTCGAACTCGAAGCCAGCGCCTGCCCGATCTGCAGAAAGGCGACGGTGGTGAATATCATGGTTCGCCAGACTCGGCTTTCCTCCGGGGCCGCCTCGAAATAGAAAACGCCGACGCCAAGTGCCACAACCCCGATTAAAATGCCGATCCAGGCGATATGGGTCTTCAATCCTCCGCCGAAAAATCCTGCCGAGGGCGACCGCGGAGGTTTGTTCATTACGCCAGGTTCGGACGCCTGCACGCCCAATCCCAAACCCAGAAGACCGTCTGTCAACAGATTCAGCCATAGAAGCTGAAGGGGCAGCAGCGCCACTGTCATGCCGAACAGGGGCGCGAACAGCATGACGATTATCTTGCCGATGTTTCCGGCTATGGAGAACTGGACGAACCTTCTGATGTTGTCGTAAATGGCTCTTCCTTCCTCCACTGCGGAAACGATGGTGGAAAAGTTGTCGTCCAGCAGGACCACGTCGGAGGCCTCCTTGGAAACGTCCGTGCCCGTGATTCCCATTGCGATGCCGATGTCGGCCCTTTTAAGGGCCGGGGCGTCGTTGACGCCGTCTCCGGTCATGGCGACTACCCTCCCCTTGTTTTGCAGAGATTCCACAATCCGGAGCTTGTGTTCCGGCGAGACGCGGGCGTAAACGGAAACTTCCTCGATCTCCCTATCCAATTCGGCGGGCGACATCCGGTCGATTTCCTGTCCCGTCCTGACGCGTCCGTTTTCCGCGATGCCCAGGTCGTAGGCGATGAAGCGCGCCGTAAGCGGATGGTCTCCCGTAATCATGATCGGGCGGATGCCAGCGTTTTTGCATACCCGTACGGCTTCTTTCGCTTCCGGCCGAGGCGGATCCACCATGCCCGTCAATCCAACGAGGATCAGGTCATTCTCGAGCGCGTCCATGCCTTTCCCGCCAGGCGGTCTTTCCAAGGGGCGAAGCGCCATCCCCAGCACTCTCATGCCGTTTTGCGCCATTTGGTCGTTTGCCATTCGCATGCGTTCGCGCCAAACCTTGTCGAATGAAATCGCACCCGTTTCGACCCAAATGCGGTCGCAAATATCCAGAAGGCCGTCCACCGCGCCTTTCGTAATGGCTACGAAGGGGGCTCCGAAAGCCGCGAACGGCTCGAGAGCCGGGGAAAAGCGCTCGGGAATGCGCCCTGCGGCATGGACGGTAGTCATTCGTTTTCGTTCCGAATCGAAAGAAAGTTCGGCCAAACGAGGAAAAATGGATTCCAAGTCGTCTTTGTGGAGTCCGGCTTGGGAGGCAGCGACCAGGAGCGCCCCCTCGGTCGGGTCTCCCACGGCCGCAAGCCGTCCCGATTCGCTGTCTTGGGCCAGGGACGCGTCGTTGCAAAGTGCGCAGCCCGCCAGCATGAGGCGAACCCCCGGCGGATATTGGGCCAACGCGCCGGAAGCGGTGGCGGATTGCGCGAGAGCGGGCGCCGGATGCCCTCCGGTCCCGGCCAGTTCCACGTAGTGGCCGACCACGTCGATGATCGTAACAGCCATGCGATTGACCGTCAGCGTTCCCGTCTTGTCCGAACAGATTTCAGTGACCGACCCTAGCGTCTCTACCGCAGGCAGTTTTCGAATGAGTGCTTTGCGCCGGAGCATGCGTTGGCCTCCCAGCGCCAAAGTGATCGTGACGACGGCGGGAAGCCCTTCCGGGACGACCGCGACGGCTACGCTGACGGCAGTCAATAACATGTCGCCCAGGTCTTCCCCCTGGATCAGGCCAATGCCCAGCACGAGTCCGGCCACGAGGAAACCGAAAAGAGCCAGTCCTTTTCCTACGATGTCCAGTTGACGTTGGAGCGGAGTCGGCTGGTCCTTGCTTGCCTGGATGAGTTCGGCGATTTTTCCCAGTTCCGTTTGCATTCCCGTCAGGACCACGACTCCCGTGCCCCGGCCGTAGGCGACCACAGTGCCCATGTAGGTCATATTGCGCCGGTCGCCCAACGGCAAATCCGGCTTGTTCAGAGCCCCCGCCGTCTTCTCCACCGGCTCGGATTCTCCCGTGAGGGCAGCTTCTTGCGTGCGAAGATTGACCTCCTCCAGCAGTCGCATGTCCGCCGGGACGATGTTGCCGGCTTCCAGGAGAACGATATCCCCGGGCACCAGCGATTGCGCCGAACGTTCCACCACGAGCCCGTTGCGCAAGACGCGCACCAGCGGCACGGTCATCTTCTTGAGGGCGGCCATGGCTCGCTCGGCGCGATATTCCTGGAAAAAGCCCAGAAGGGCGAACAGAACCACGATGGCGGCGATGGCCACGGTTTCGATGAACTTGCCAAGAAAGCCGGAGATCACTGCGGCCGCGATCAGTATGAGAACCATGGTGCTCGTGAACTGCTCGAAAAGAATGGGAAGCGAGGACTTGCCCCCTCGGTCGCGAATCTCGTTCCGCCCATGCCGTTCCAGCCGTTCGGCGGCTTCCTGGTCCGTCAAACCGCCGGAACGAGTGGTGCCAAGTTCGGCCGTTACCTCCTCGCTTTCTTTTCGGTACCAAGCGTTTTGCATTTTGAATTCTTCAATCCTTTCTCTATACTCCGACGGTTAAGAGTATATAATGCTAATTCGTTTCCTTTCTGAAAATCCTTCCGTCGATGTATTTTTCAATGTGCGGTTCGGTATTCGGCCATCCATACGGGCCTTCCAAGAAGATTTGTTCCGCGGCCTTGCGACTGGAGATGTCTGGATTGCAGCCCTCGACGTCCGGTTGATAGGAAAAGGGATTTAAAGAGGCATTGGCCATTTTCTTCTTGTCGCCGCAGTTGAAGCAGCGTCTTCAGCCATGCGCCTCCGGCGGCAAGAGCGCCTTGAAAAAAGCGAATTGGCGCTATTCCGGTCTCCTGCTGGCCTGAATTTCGCTTCGCTCAAGTTCTTCTCGAATGGCGACGGCCAATTTTTCGAACGTATACGGCTTTTTGACGAATTTTCCCGCGCCAAGCCTCTGCGTCTCGCTAATGCGGTCCGTTTCGGCGTACCCGCTGACGATGATCGCCTTTTGCCCCGGACGAAATCCTATAATTTCCTTGTAGGTGTCCAGGCCGTCCATGCCGGAATTCATGATCATGTCTAGAACTAGAATGTCCGCTGTGTTTTCTCTCAGATATTCGATGGCTTTCTCTCCCGACTCGACTGTCTCTGGAACGTATCCGAACGCCTTTAGAATTTCGACGGCGACTTCGCGCTGACTTTCGACATCGTCGATTACAAGGACCTTTTCGCCCCGGCCGCGGCAACGATTCGGGTCGAAACAGGGTCCGCCACCCGATGGCGGGATCTCGCGGGTGACCGGAAAATGCAGCTTGAAGGTCGTTCCCTTTCCGGGTCGGGTGACCACATCGATGAATCCGTTATGGTCCTTTACGGTGGCCCAGACGACTGACATGCCCAAGCCGGTGCCGCTGATGCCCATGACCTTCTTGGTATAGAAAGGCTCGAATATTTTCTCAAGATCCTCGCTCGCGATACCCGTGCCGCTGTCGGCGACGGTCAAGACCGCATAGTCCCCCGCTTCGATCTGTTCGAATCCCCTGTAAGTCCGGTCGTAGTGCAGATTTTCCGTCGAAATGGTCAGCGGGCCGCCGATTCCCATCGCCTCCGCGCTGTTTTGAACCAAGTTCATCAACGATTTGTATAGATGGACTGGCGAACCTTTTATCCAAAGAAGCCGTTCATCCAGATCGAGTTGCACGGACATCTCCGATTTCGCCGACTTCAGCCTTTCGAATTCGGGACTTTGCAGGTACTGATCTACAACTCCGTTTAGAGACACGAAATCCTTGACTCCCACCCCTCTCCGGGCCATGGTCAACAAATCCTGCACCAGGTCCGACGCCCTTAGACCCGCCTGCTGGATCGTCGATAGCGGTCGCCGCAACGGGTTGTCTTCCGGAAGATTCATGAGAAGAAGGTCCGGATAGCTGACAATACCGCCTAGGATATTGTTCAGATCGTGGGCGACGCCCCCCGCCATCGTGCCCATCCCTTCCATTTTCAGCGCTCTCTGAAGTTGGGAAGCCGCGAAGAGATGGAATCTTTTTGCAGGCGGA
>CAZNTU010000168.1:0-12414 GCA_964575975.1 uncultured Desulfobacteraceae bacterium | reverse complement strand
GTATCCTCCGCCAATATTCGCGCCCCTTCGGTCAACTTGCTATACGTTTTCAGATCCAGTCCCGGCAATCGCTTCCAAATCATTCGGTTTCTCGTCGGATATTTTTTAGACGCGGTTAGACTTCGGCAATTTTTCGAACTTTTTTTATCGACCACGACCTTGACCAAGCGGTCGCTTGCCGGAAACGAGAAATTATCATACGCGATTCGAAAATGTAAATACAAATTTAACGGCATTCTCATTCCTGGCCGACATCGGTTCCTCCGCCCCGCGGGTTGAAAATCGGCGAAGGGAAATTATTATTGTCGCTATGAGACGCATTGAAAGAAGTTTTTGACTGGGGAAACAAGAGATTTTCGATCGGTCAACCAAAAACAAATTTTTCGAAAGGAGAAAACTATGCCGCAAATCGCATCCACACCGGGGCATTGCCCTGGATTCGACGAATTCAAGAATTTGAAGAGCTTTGTATGCAAATGCCCGGAATGCGGAACGGAGAAAGAGATTTTCTCCGACGAGTTCAGCCGCCCGCACACATGCAAGAAGTGCAACAAGCCCATTGATTTTTCCCAATGCACTCTCGAGGGCGAGGCCAAATCGACCCGTCCCGAATGACGAATCGGTTCCATAACCGATTGGATTGGAAACGGAATTAAAAAAACGGAAGGGGCGCGTCGGACGAAAATTCATTCCCATGCCGTCCCTTCCTAGTGCTTCCGCTCCGGTGCATAGAATAATTGGGATGTCTGGACGAAGCCGCATCATATCCATGGCGAGGTGGTCGCCCGTTTACGCCCGCTATTTCTCTCTCTTTTTTCAAACAGGTCGCTTTGTTTACGAGCGACCGTCTCGTTTCAATACATTTCTTTGCTTATGCGAGTTGTTTGCTTTTCCGTTGACAAGCACAAGGCCTCTGTCTATTGTTGGATTCAGGTCGATGGAGATAATGGAGACTGCGCAAACGGCGGCGGGCCGGAAAATCGTCGCGAATCCATCCGTTTTAACTATTACCCAAACATCCGCTTTCATCGAACGACAATCTTCGATCAGTAGTTTCCACCCTCGACATTTTTCGTGTGTACCAAAAAAGAGGAGGGATTATGGACCAGCAGTTCGATGCGATCATCGTGGGGGCCGGATTGGCTGGCCTTCGGGCGGCTATCGCCTTGGGCGAGGATATCCGCGTCGCGGTGATAACGAAGGTATTCGCCACGCGCTCGCATTCGGGGGCGGCCCAAGGAGGCATCGGGGCAGCCATCGGCAACGAGGAAAAGGACGATTGGGAATGGCACATGTTCGACACGGTAAAGGGAAGCGATTACCTCGGAGACCAGGACGCCATCGAGATCATGACCAAGGACGCCCCCCGAGTCATATACGAACTGGAACACATGGGGGTCCCGTTCAACCGCACGGCCGAGGGCAAGATCGCCCAGCGCGCGTTCGGGGGCCATACGCGGGAGCACGGGGCCGCTCCCGTAAAGCGGGCGTGCTACGCGGCGGACCGAACCGGCAGGGTCATCCTGGACACCTTATGGGAAAAATGCCTGCAACGGGGCATTTCCTTTTTGCATGAGTTCCACGTAGTTTCCCTTCTGGTAGAAAACGGGCGATGCGGCGGCGTTTGCGCATACGAGCTGAGCACCGGCAAGGTCCATACTCTTCGCTGCAAGGCGTTGCTGCTCGCCACCGGCGGCGCCGGCAAAATCTACAAGACGACTTCCAACGCCATGGCCTCCACCGGCGACGGCATGGCGATCGCGTATCGGGCAGGGGCGCCGTTGCAGGACATGGAGTTCGTGCAGTTCCACCCCACCGGCATTTACAAACTGGGGATTCTTATCAGCGAAGCCGCCAGGGGCGAGGGCGGAATACTGCGCAACAAGGACGGGGAACGATTCATGGAGCGATACGCGCCCGTGATCAAGGATCTCGCCCCCCGGGACATGGTGTCGCGCTGCATCCTGGAGGAGATTCGAGCCGGAAGAGGAATCGACGGCAAGGACTACGTCAACCTGGACCTGACCCATTTGCCGGAGGAGACCGTCGGGAGCAAGCTGGCCGAAATAACCGAGTTCGCCCGCATTTACGCCGGTGTACACGCGGAAAAGGAGCCTATCCCGGTGCAGCCTACGTGCCATTACATGATGGGCGGGATCGCGACCGACGCCGAAGGCCGGGTCGTCTTGGATTCCAACGGGAAGATTTTCGAAGGCCTTTTCGCCGCAGGCGAATGCGCGTGCGTGTCGGTCCACGGCGCAAATCGCCTGGGGTGCAACTCTCTGCTCGACACACTGGTGTTCGGCCGGCGCGCCGGCATGACGATGACCGAACATATTAGCGGCGCCGAACGGCCCAAGATTTCCGAAAATGTGGAACGGGACGCCTCGGGACTCGTCAAAGCCGCCCGAGGGAAAATCGGGAGCGGGAACGAACGGATAGGCGCCGTTTTGGACCGAATGCAAACCCTCATGATGGACAACGTATCCGTGTTTCGAAAAAAAGTATCTTTGGAGAAGACCCTGGTCGAAATTCGCGAATTGAAAGAGCGCTATCGGAACGTCGCCCTGACGGACCAGGGAACCCGTTTCAACCGTGAAATCATGGACTACTTCGAATTGGGATACATGCTGGACCTGGCCGAGGTCGTGACGGCGGCTGCGCTTTGGCGAAAGGAAAGCCGCGGAGCGCACTATCGCGAAGACCATCCCGCGCGCGACGACGAAAATTTCCTGGCGCATTCTCTGGCGAACCTGACCCCCGGCGGCGAACCGAGAATTTCCAAGCAGCCGGTGACCATCACGCGTTTTCAACCCAAGGAGAGGAAGTATTGAGATGAAATGCCAGTTTACGATTTTCCGCTTCGATCCCGAAGCGGACGAAAAACCCTATTATCGAAAATATACAGTGGAATCCGGTCCCACCGAAAAAATATTAGACTGTCTCAATAAAATCCGTTGGGAGCAAGACGCCTCTCTGGCTTTCCGCGCCTCGTGCTCCCACGGCATCTGCGGTTCGGACGCGATGCTGATCAACGGCTACATCGGGCTGGCTTGCCAAAAGCTGATCCGGGACTTCAAGACCGGCGGAAACTTCGTGATCGAACCGCTGCCGCTGTTTCCGGTGCTCAAGGATTTGGTGGTGGACCTCGACCCGTTTTTCGAAAAGCACCGCGCGGTCAGGCCCTACCTTATCAATGAAGAACCCCCGCCGGAGCAGGAGCGCACGCATGGGCAATCGGATCAGGAAAATATCGAGCCTGCGCTCAGATGCATCCTGTGCGCTTCGTGTACGGCCGCGTGCCCCATAAATCGGGCAGACCCCGATTACTCGGGACCTGCGGCTCTGCTGCGCGCCTTTCGCTACATTTACGACCCGAGGGATATGGCCACCGAAAGCAGGCTCGACGATCTCGACAGCGAATCCGGCATCTGGGGATGCAAAACCATGCGCTGGTGTACGGACGTATGTCCCAAGGGCATTCCCGTCACCAAATGCCTGACGCAAATCAAAAAGGCCATCAAACAAAGGGAAAAGACTTGACGACGAAATACTTTGCCAGACCGCCGGTCGATTCGTTTTCGCGCAAATTCGACAAGCTTTCATCGGCGGAGAGAAAAAGGAGGTTTTCATGTTCCGACTCAAAACTCTATTGAAAGAGGCCATTCCGGCGGCCCTCGAAAAAGCCGAACGATACCGCCTGCTAAGCGAACCTTTCGAGGCGGCGAGCATCTGCCAGGACGTCCTCGCAGTGGATCCCGACAACCAGCAGGCTCTCGTGACGCTGCTTCTGGCCCACACGGACAAGTTCAAGGCGTCTCTCTTTCCGGCTTTCAAGGATGCCGAAGAGATCGCCGGACGTCTTGACGACCGGCACTGCAACGCGTACTACCTTGGAATCGTTTACGAACGGCGCGCTAAATTCCACATGGACCAGGCCGGCCCCGGTTCGGGCGAACTGGCCCACGACTGGTTCATGAAAGCCATGACCCAATACGAGCGCGCAATGAACTTGTGCTCCCCCGGAAACCCCGACGCGGCCCTGCGATGGAACACCTGCGCCCGCATTCTGAACGACAACCCTCATGTAAGACCGCGCGAAAACGACCGTGCGGTGGAAGTGTCGGACGCGTACGAATGATCGTAGCTACTCGGTTTTTTTACAGAATGAAAAAATCTATACGCCCGCCACCTCGAAAGCTTTGGAAACCACATCCTTGGCCTCTTCTTGGATCTGTTTCAAATGCTCCTTTCCTTTGAAGCTTTCCGCGTAGATTTTGTAAATGTCCTCGGTCCCGGACGGTCTGGCCGCGAACCATCCGTTATCCGCGACGACCTTCAAGCCGCCGATGGGTTCGTCGTTGCCCGGAGCCTTGGTCAGCATGGCCTTGATCGGTTCCCCGGCCAAGGTCGAAGCCTTGATCGTGTCTTCGGAGAGCGCCTTCAGGGCCTTCTTTTGTTCGGGGTTGGCGGGGGCGTCGATGCGTTCGTAGACAGGGCTTCCGAACGTCTCCTCCAGTTCCTTGTAGTGTTCGGCCGGGTCCTTTCCCGTCACGGCCGTGATTTCAGCCGCCAGAAGATTCATGATTATTCCGTCCTTGTCCGTGGTCCAAACCGTTCCGTCCTGTCTTAAAAAGGAAGCCCCTGCGCTTTCCTCTCCCCCGAAACCGTACGAGCCGTCCAGAAGTCCGTTCACGAACCACTTGAATCCTACGGGAACCTCCTTGAGCGGCCGTTTCAAACGTTCCGCCACCCTGTCGATCATGGAACTGGAAACCAGGGTCTTGCCCACGCAGGCGCGGTCGCTCCATTCGGAGCGATTCTGAAAAAGATACCAAACCGCGACGGACAAATAATGGTTGGGATTCATAAGACCTCGCCCCTTGGTCACGATGCCGTGCCTGTCGTTGTCCGGGTCGTTGCCGAAGGCTACGTCGAATTTTTCCTTGAGACCGATGAGGCCGGCCATGGCGTAGGCGGACGAGCAGTCCATGCGGATTTTCCCGTCCTTGTCCGCAGTCATGAAGGAAAAGGCCGGGTCCACGGAACGGTTGACCACTTCGATGTTCAGCTTGTAGCGTTCGGCGATGCGGTCCCAATAGTCCACGCCGGAACCGCCCATGGGATCGACGCCGATCCTGAGACCGGCCTTGGCGGTCTCCTCCAATTTCAAAACGCGTCCAAGGTCGTCGACGTACGGCATGACGAAATCGGCTTGGCGGGTGGTGTCGGCGTTCAAAGCCCGTTCGAACGGTACCCTGCGGACGTCCTTCAGACCTCCGGCCAATATTTCGTTGGCCCTTTTTTCTATGGTGTCCGTGACGTCCTTTCCCGCCGGTCCGCCGTCCGGAGGATTGTACTTGAAACCCCCGTCCTTGGGAGGGTTGTGCGACGGAGTGATAACGACCCCGTCGGCCGTCGCCTTTCCGGAGCGGTTGTGCGTCAAGATGGCACGGGAAATCACGGGAGTCGGCGTATATCCTAATCCTTCCTGGACCACAACCTTTAATCCGTTTGCCGCGAACACCTCCAGGGCGCTCATGAAAGCCGGTTCGGAAAGGGCGTGGGTATCCATACCCATGAAGAGAGGACCGTCGATTTTTTTCGCGGCCCTGTACTCGCAAATGGCCTGGCTTACCGCCAGAATATGGTTCTCGTTGAAGCTTCGATCCAGGGAACTTCCCCTGTGGCCGGACGTCCCGAAGGAAATCCTTTCCGCCGGAACGTTGCCGTCGGGTTTCGACGCGTAATAATAGGAAACCAAACGGGGGACGTTGACTGTCATTTCCCTGGTGACCGGCTTGCCGGCCGATGGATGCAGTGGCATTGACACATTCCTTTCTTCTTAAATCGATTATCGTAACCGGCCATTTCGGAATCGGCGCGTTCAATCGTCGGCTTTAGCCTCGATACCCGTGAATGGACCGTCGTCAGCTAAGTTTTACACGGGAGCCGGATACTTGGAAAGAAAATAAACCACGGCTCTCGTCGAGTCACGGAAAACCGCCTCGATATGACGCCAATTCCATTTATACTGTGTCGAAACAAACGAAGAAACAAAAAACAAGGCGGACACGATGGAATCCGAAAGACATGAAGATTTCATTTCATGACAAACTTTTAATCTCTCATAATCACGATGTCGCCGAGAGGTTTATTGCTTCAAGCCAAAGTCATTGAGCCCCCGATCCACGCGAATCGGCCTGACAGGCCGCGCGCGATCCTTTATAATATGAGCTATAACCTGGGGCGATGAAAATGTCGATTTTCAGGCACTGAAATTTCCTCCCGGTTTTGTTCCTTTCCAAGCATGCAAGCCCAGCTTTGTTTCGCGAGGCGATCTCGACGGACGAGGCAACTCTCGAAAAGGATGGTTTTCATCACCCCGGCTATGATCTGTCAGCTACGACATGTCACCTCTCCATCAGGTAATACAGTCCGCTCGGCAGGAATAACCGGTTCAAAGGTCCGAAAAGTTCCGCGATTTCCAGGGCAGCCGAGGCCCGGCGCCCGAGAAAGATCTGCTCGAACAATCCGGCGGGTCTTTTGTAGCGCAGATAGATCAATTTCTCTTTGTTCAGATCCTTTTTCATCTTCTCCGCGAATTCGTCCAGGTATACGGCGCCGTCCACGAGCTTCAACCTGACAGCTTCGTTTCCGGTAAAGACCTGTCCGGTGGCCACCTCCATCAACTCTTCCCTGGAGATCTTCCGGCCGTCCAAAATGGTCTGCAGAAAGGCCTCGTAGGCGTCCCCGATATGCTCCAGGACGATTTCCTCTTCCGCCTAGGTGAGTTCCTTGAAGGGATTGCCCATGTCCTTGTACCGGTCCTCCTTGAAAACGCGGATCTGCACGCCAAGCTTGTCCTCCACCAGCTTCCGTGCGTTTACGGTCTGAAAGAGAACGCCGATGGAGCCCATCATGGCTTGGGGGGCGGCATAGATTGCGTCCGCCGTCGCCGCCATGTAGTACCCCCCCGAGGCCAGAAGGGAAGAGGCGTACACGACCACGGGGACGTCTTCCTCGTTGAAGACCTTGATCAGCCGGGCGGGTTGGAAGAACAAGGCGTAAACCACCGCCGCGGCGAGCAGGCCCCAGAGAGCCGTCTTGACCCATTCCGCAGGGCCTTGTTTTATCTGGACCTGCATGGGCTGTTTCTTTTCGTCGTTCATTTCGAGTGCTCCTTTCCCTGAATGGTCGACAAGAAAAAGGTTGTTAGGGCCTCGGAACGAAATAAAGACACCAAAGCCGCTCGTATTGTCGGCATACGAACCCCGGACGATGTTCGCTTTTTGGTAGTGGGTCGAACCAGTTGACGGGGCGCGATTCCCCCCTTGAGGGGGGGAATCGCGCCGCTCCGCACAGATCAGATCCCGTATCCTTCGTCAACCGATTCGACCCACCACCCGCTTTTTAAAGAAACGATTGGGCAAGGATACGATTTCTTTTGCTTGTACTGCTCTCCTTTTTATGTTTTTTGCATGAATCTAATCGGAAGATTGCAAAAATTTGGTCCAATTACGTTTAACCTATTCTTCATGCGAATCTACCTGAAATTCCCAATGGAAAACGAATTTATCCGTTACATCTTGGCAATGAGCATGGATGTCGGTTTCGTTTATATTTGATTCATTTTTGCACGGGCATGGGGGATCGTTTTCGGAAGAACCCTTGAGGGGCGAAACGGTCGATGAATTTTCGGCTTCGAATATTCTGTCCACCTTCATCTATCCGGATTATCGTGCGCAAGCTGCACCACCAACTGCATTGCGCCGGTGGCGGTCGGATCCATCGCCGACATGGTGTTTTCGACCGAGCGCGCCACGAGCGCCGACAAGGTAAACGCCATTTTCAAAAAGGAAACGAGGTGACATATGAAAGCATTTGCAATGAAGTCCATCGGAAAAACCGGATTCATGGAAAAGGAGACTCCGGCTCCCGGACCCATCGACGCCGTCGTAAAAACGACTCGCGCCCTTGTCTGCACGTCGGACGTTCACACCTTGAGCGGCGGGATCGGAGAACGCAACAACCTGACGCTCGGGCATGAAGCGGTTGGGATCGTGCATAAGGTCGGAAGCGAAGTGAAGCATGTAAAGGAAGGCGACCGGGTCGCGGTGGGGGCGATCACGCCGGACTATCAATGCCTGAACTGTCTTCGCGGCTATACCTCCCAATGCACGGAGACGCTGGGCGGCTGGAAGTTCGCCAACATAAAGGATGGAGTATTCGCCGAGTATTTTCATGTGAACAACGCCGACGCAAACCTTGCCGTAATTCCCGAAAAGGTGCCGGACGAGGCCGCCGTATACACGGCCGACATGATGAGCACCGGCTTCATGGGTGCCGAGCACGCCGATATTCCGATCGGCGGTGTTGTGGCGGTTTTCGCGCAAGGCCCCGTCGGATTGATGGCCACCGCCGGAGCCCGGTTGCTCGGGGCGGGGCTGGTCATCGGCGTCGAATCGGTTCCCAATCGCATCGAGCTATCGAAACACTACGGCGCCGACGTGGTGGTCGATTTTTCCAAACATGACCCGGTCGAAGCAATTTTGGATTTGACCGACGGGCAGGGAGTCGATTCGGCCATCGAAGCGCTGGGAAGTCAAAAGACTTTCGAAGACTGCATCAAGGCGACCAGGCCCGGAGGGACCGTTTCCAACATCGGATATCACGGAAAAGGCGATTTCATAAAAATTCCCAGGATGGCATGGGGCGTCGGCATGAGCGACATCACCATCCGGTCCGGCTTGTGCCCCGGCGGAAGGGAAAGAATCCAAAGACTCCTCAGGATCATCGAAACAGGCAGAGTCGATCCGACGAAAATGACCAGCCACACATTCCGTTTCAACGAGTTGGAAAGGGCCTTCGAGCTGATGGAGAGCAAAGAGGAAAACATCGTCAAGCCGTTGATTTTATTTGACTGACACAAGGAGGCATATAATGGCGGAGGAAAAAAACAACGCCCATCTGGTCTGGCTCGAGGAAGTCGGCTCGAAGGACTTGGCTCGGGTCGGGGGCAAGAACGCCAGCCTGGGCGAAATGATCCGGGAACTCAAAGACAAGGACATTTCGGTTCCGGACGGTTTTGCGACGACCGCACCCGCTTATCGCGCCTTTCTGGACGCCAACGATTTGCAGGACAAGCTTCGCGCCCAACTGGAGGATTACAGAGACGGCAAAAAGGAATTACATAAAGTCGGCGAGGCCATCCGCCGGATGTTCGTCAAGGCGGAGTTTCCCTCCGAGATCGCCGAAGCGATCAAGGGCGCTTATCGAAAGCTGGGCGAACGCTACGGCGAAGAGGATGTCGCCGTGGCGGTTCGAAGCAGCGGAACGGCGGAGGATCTGCCCGAGGCCAGCTTTGCGGGCCAGCAGGAGAGTTTTTTGAACGTCGCCGGCGAAGACGCCCTGCTTGATGCCTGCAAGAAGTGCTACGCCTCGCTTTTCACCGACCGCGCCATCAGCTACCGGGAGGACCAGGGATTCGAACACATGAAAATGGCGCTTTCCGTAGGAGTCCAGAAGATGGTGCGCTCCGACAAGGCTTCGGCCGGGGTGATCTTCACACTAGACCCGGAAACCGGCTTCAGGGACGTGGTGGTCGTCAACGGCGCATGGGGCCTTGGGGAAAGCGTGGTCCAAGGACAGGTCACGCCGGACGAATTCGTCGTTTTCAAACCGCTGATCGGAAAAGAAGGGGTTCTGCCCGTCATCGGCCGCACGCTGGGTGCGAAGGAGAAAAAAATCGTCTACGGCGGGGGCCGCTCGGCCACCACCAAAACGACTCCCACCTCCAAAAAGGAACAAGGCTCCTTTTCGCTGACCGACGAGGAGGTCATGCGACTTTCCCGCTGGGCCGTCGCCATCGAAGAACACTACGACCGCCCCATGGACATCGAATGGGCCAAGGACGGAGAGTCGGGAGAGCTGTTTATCGTCCAGGCCAGGCCGGAGACGGTCCAGTCGCAAAAACAGGCGAAAGCCCTGAAGACTTACCGTCTGAAGGAAACAGGGGATTTGATTTTGACCGGGGTCAGCATCGGACAGGCCGTGGCCGCCGGAAAGGCGCAGATCATCAAGGACGCTTCCGAGATCGAAAAGTTCAAGGACGACGCGATTCTGGTAACCGGCATGACCGATCCGGATTGGGAGCCGATCATGAAGCGGGCCGCCGGCATCGTCACCGACCACGGGGGCCGGACCTCCCATGCGGCCATCGTCAGCCGGGAGCTGGGCATCCCGGCGGTGGTCGGAACCGGCGAAGCGACGAACACCATCGAGGACGACCAGGAAATCACGATATCCTGCGCGGAAGGCGACGAAGGGAAAATCTACGAGGGCGAATTGGATTTCGAGGCCAAGGACGTCAACCTGGAAGACATCCCCGACACCCGTACGCAGATCATGATGAACATCGCCAGTCCCGCCGGGGCGTTCCGTTGGTGGCAGCTTCCGTGCAAGGGGATCGGACTCGCCCGGATCGAATTCATCATCGGGAATGTCATCGGTATCCACCCCATGGCACTGGTGCGATATGACGATCTCGAGGATAAAGAGGCGAAAAAGAAGATCAAGAAAATGACCGAAGGCTACGAGGACAAGTCCGAATACTTCGTGGAACGTCTGGCCCTTGGAATCGCCAAGATCGCCGCCGCGCGGCACCCGGACCCGGTCGTCGTCCGGACGAGCGACTTCAAGACCAACGAATATGCCAGTCTGATCGGCGGACGCGAATTCGAACCGGAGGAGGAAAACCCGATGCTCGGATTCCGCGGCGCATCGAGATATTACAGCGACCGCTACCGGGAAGGGTTCGCGCTGGAATGCCGCGCGTTGAAACGGGTCAGGGAAAAGATTGGCTTTGCCAACGTGATCATAATGATTCCCTTCTGCCGCACCCCCGAGGAGGCGGAAAGAGTGATCCGGGTGCTGGAAGAAAACGGGCTCAAGCGGGGCGAAAACGGCCTCGAAGTGTATGTGATGGCCGAGGTGCCGACCAACATCATTCTGGCCGAAAAGTTCGCCGAGCATTTCGACGGCTTTTCCATCGGCTCCAACGATCTGACCCAGTTGACACTGGGTGTGGATCGGGACTCTTCCGAGCTTGCCTACCTCTTCGACGAAAAAAACGAGGCGGTCAAAGAGTCCATATCCCGCCTGATCGAGTCGGCCCGCAAGAAGAATCGCAAGGTGGGACTGTGCGGACAGGCGCCGAGCGACCACCCCGAATTCGCGGCCTTTTTGGTCGAAGCCGGCATCGATTCCATTTCCGTCAATCCGGACAGCGTACTGCCGGTGATCGATCAAGTGGCCGAGACCGAGAAGAAAACAAAATGATGCGAAGGGGGAGGAGGAGACCGAGGAAGTCCTTGTCCATGCGTTGGCTTGCGATTCTTAAGATTATTGACAACCTTAGTAGCCCTGCGACCCCCTACTGACGACAACCTTATTGCCTTGTTCGCCGGGGAACAGGAAGCCGGCGAAGCGAAACGGGCGTTTGGCGTTCGTCAAGGAAACCGCGAGCCGTCCCGGCAAGGATTGGATTTCCCGGAGAAGGAACGGAATTCTCCTTTTGCCGCCGAAGACGGAAGACGCCTCTGGAATACGGAACGACAGCCTGTGGCCGAGAAGCAAGGTAAATACGCCGTCGCGTTTGCCGTAAGCCGACAATGCGAGCAGCTTTGGTTTCTTTATTTCGTTCCGAGGCCCTTAAGGGTGTCGGCAAGCTAGTGGTCGAGGATTGCCATACATTGAATCCCGACGAGCGCATATACGGCGAAGAGGTCGTCGAATTGCAACGCGAGGCCGTGGACCTGGCCCCGCCTTCGAGGGCCGGTTTGCCAATGTATCCGGCCAACCGGTTTATTATGCCGTCACGCGCGATCCCCGGCCCGTCGCCCTGCCGGTGGTGTTGATCCATGGAGCGGACGAAGCGAAGCCGTCTCGCCCCGCAAACTTGACAAGGCTGACCCCGAACGTCTGGCCGAATGGATCGTCCGTCATTATCCGCAAAGGCGTTACCCGACCGTCATGGTCGGTTCCAGCAACGGCGCCTCGATCCACCTGTGCGCGGCGCTTGGAATCCCGTGGCTCCCGCAAACCTACCTGATGCCGGTGGCGCATTCCCGGACGCATCACGACGATCCGCGCGCGGAACTCCAATAGTTCCTTAAGCGGCACGGCTCGCCGCACCGCCGCTGGGATTGGCCCGAACCGGACGGGTGCGCACCGAGGCGGAATGAGGTTTCGAGCCAAACTTGGCCGGGGAGATCGAGGCGCTGACTCGTGCGAACGGATATACAATTTTCCCTTTATTCCTTAAATCTTGCCTTTCGCTAGTATTTTGCCGCGCTTTTGATTTTTCGTAATATTTTAGGCCTTTGAAAAAAATACAAAAAAGTTCGGGACTTT
>CAZNTU010000167.1:0-12459 GCA_964575975.1 uncultured Desulfobacteraceae bacterium | reverse complement strand
TTCCCAACGTTCGAGGCGCCCGGCTGTCAATCATAATGTCTTAGTAGCACGCGGCGTCCTCCTCTCACCCGACCTTATTACCTTATTCATGGATCGAAACGAAACACGGCCGCCGACGTTGCGCGCAATATGCCGACGGCAAGAGAGTTGGTACATTTATATCGTTCCGTGGCCCTTATCTCGGTTTTTTCCTTAACGGGCTCCGACGAACGGTTTCGTCTTGGCTAAAGAAAATTTATAGGGGAACCTGGTCGAATGTCAATTGGTTCTTCGTGGATTTTTCCGTTCATCCACCTCGTACCAATTGTTTTTTTGAAAAGAAAAAAAGGTTGAACTCAAAAAAGTTCCACTACGGCATCATGCCCCGGAGATTTCCAAGGCGGGCATCTCAAGTGACAAGAACGGCGGGCAAACTTTCGGCGAGGGCGATATAGACCGCATCGTAAGCTGTTACATTGTGTCTCAATTGCCAAATCCTGAATACGAACAAATCGTGGCGATAGCGGATGACGGGAAAATCCTCGAAATCTTCGATGGCTTCTCGTGCGCGTTCCGGTTCGATCTCGCCGAGCATGCAATATCGGCGAAAAACCTGAACAACCTCGATGTCGATCAGGTGAAACCGTACATGGAAGCGCCGGAATGATATTTCAGCTCGGCGTCCAGAACCTCTTTGATGGCGTGATTTACGCTGCGGGAGCGGACAATGCCGATCAGAGCATGCGTGAGAAGGATGCCAATCAGAACGAAACCCAGAATCGCGGCGCCGAAACACCGCGCGAAATCCCAGAAGGACGCGAACTTCCATTGGGGCGCCAACCCCGCCAAGAGAAAGACAATGGCGGTAATCAGGAGGATGGAAAGGAAGTTGGCGAAAAAGAGCAGGAAGGAGCCAAAAGCGCCGGCATAGGCCCCCTGTCCTGTGGGGTTTTCCTCTCTCAAAAAAAATCGGCCGAACTGAACAAGTAGTACTCCAAACTGAATCGTCCGACGGAAACATCGTTGCTCCTATTGGTCCGAGGCGTCTGCAATGACCGATCCTTCCCCGAATTTTATCGGCCGGTTTCGAACTCAACCAGGTCGTAGACAGCCGAAAGCGGCAATTCGCACCCAATGGAATTTATACGGATGGATTGCTTTATATCCGTGCATGGATTCAATATTTGCCAAATACCGCCGTCGCTGCGGACATATTGTTCGACAAGGCAATTGTTCTGAGAAACAAGAATATATTCTTGAAGAGAAGAAATAAGGCGGTAATGCCGAAATTTTGTCCCCCGATCATAGGCCTCGGTAGAGTTGGAAAGGATCTCTATTACGACCATGGGATTCAGAAGGGTTTCGGCCCCCTTGTTTTTTTCCAGCTCGATTTCTCCGCAGACAACGACGATGTCGGGATAAGTGTATTTGTCGATTTTTTGAATCTTGACCCGCATGTCGCTGGCAAACGGTCTGCACGACGAGCCTCCGAGTTTGTTTTTGAGTTGATTGAAAATATTCCCGTTGATTTGGTTGTGGTTCAAACTGCCCCCTGTCATGGCAAATATCTCGCCATAGCAATATTCGTGCCTAATTTCCGCACTCTTCTCGAAATCAAGGTACTCTTCCGGCGTCATCCGGGTGTTTTCTTGTGGCTGTATGTCCATGTCGGTTCCTCCATAAGATTTTCGACAACATACTTCCAAAGATTGTAACAGAATTTCCAGGAGGAGGGAAGGCGTCCTTCGGGGGCGCAATAGTGACGCATACAATTTTTTCGCGGGTCGCGGAGCCGTACTGGTAGCCGTGCAATTGGAGCGAAAAATCCTTCGTAGGACACTTTGGCACAATTCAAGTCCGGCCGCGTTCAAGCTCCCCTGAACAGCGAGGCGGCGGGCAGCAGTTTCACGCCGTCGATGGACCGATATTCTTCTCCCATGTAAACGAGATAGCAATTGACCGGACGGTCCGAACGGTTGCGGAAATTCGCGAGGTTTCGAATATCTCTTGCTCCCGGATTTCGGGAGGATTTGATTTCCAAAGCGAATACCGCACCGTTTTCTTCGAATACCAAGTCGATTTCATGGCCCCCGGCGCTTTTATAGTAGTACAACCGGTCCGTCCGAAGCATGCCTAGCTTCCTTCGCTTTTCGAATTCCGCGATAACGAAGTTTTCCAGCAATTGGCCGTGTCCGACTCCGTCGGTGAGGCCGCGAACGATACCATTGTCGGCGAAATAGGTTTTGACCGACTTGACAAAGCGCTTCGCGGGGCCGTACTGGTAGCCGTACAATTTGAACGTCAACTGCGCCTGTTGCAGGGCGTTCAGATATTTCTTCGCGGTCGGATGGCTAATGCCGCCTTCTCGCGCGAAGTTGGACACCTCCAGATGGGACCCGAGCGATTTCGTCAGATGATGAAACACCGCCAGAAGACCGTCTATGTTTTCGATGTTGGACAGCTGCATAAGGTCGCGGGTGAAATAGGTATTGCGATAATTGACGAGCACGTCGCGTTTGCCGGCGTCGGAATTTTGCGCCAGTACCTCCGGGAATTGTCCGAATTCCATGGCCGCGGAAAGGAGGCGACCGGCTTCTTTTAGCTGAAGGGGAGACGCCTGTTCCTTCAAGATGGAGTGCGTGGGGCTTCCCAGCTCCTCGCCCCAGCAGGCGGTCGGAAGGGAAACGATTTCGATTCTTCCCGCCAGCGAGTCCGCTGCGGCATCGAGAAGGCCCAGCGTACTGGAACCGGCCATCAGAAACAATGCGTTCAGGTTGTCCAGGGCGTACTTGACCGCCACCGTCAGCAAAGGCAAACGCTGGATTTCGTCGATGATCGCCTTTTCGCCGAGATGCGCGATCAACCCTTTGGGATCTCGCTTGCCCCAATCGAGATAGTCCAGATCGTCCAGCGTCGCGTAGGGCCATTGGGGATAGCGACTTTTGAGAAGCGTGGTTTTCCCGGAGCGACGAGGCCCAATGATCAGGCAGGATTTTGCCGGCGGTATTTCGAGCCATCTTTGAAACATGGTTTCAGAATAGCATGGATAAATTAAAAGTCAAGTTAGAAAATGTTTTTGTCTTGGGTTCCTCCTGCATCGCAGCACTCGTCAGCGAGAAATTGCATTTTTCGGACGGAGGCTTTGAACGACGGGCAAATAATCCGAAACATGAAAATCGAAAATCCATTCATGCCCGCGATCAAGCCGATGCCGCCGCCTTCTCCGACGATGGAGTTGCCCGGAAGGTTCAACGCGACGGCGATCATGAGATATCGGTGTTGAAGCAGGACAGACACGAACTTTGCGGGCGCCGCGTTCAAAAGAAAATTCAGTTTTTCCTCCGAATTCAGCGGTTCCATTTTCAGAGCAAGGTCGCGGGCCTTGTTCAGATGCAGCCAACGTAATCCGCCAGACCGCAACTTTGCCTTGTTCGTCGGGAGCGCCTGGCGAAACAAGGCAGGGCTGAATGGCTGAAAAGGAACAAAACCGGGAGGAATTTTTAGTGACGGAAAATCGACATTTTCTTTCGGTCGACATGCTGCCGATCCAGGGGAAGTTGGTGTTGTCGAACATGCGCGTGTCCTGAATGTGCCGGCCGGTGTAGAGAACCGAGCGGGACGGCGTGCATACGCAGGAGTTGATCCGGTGATTCAGGAACGTCGTACCCTGTTTCGCCAATCGTTCCCGTGCCGGCAGTCCGAAGCCGGCAGGCAATTCGCCGGGTCGAAAGAAACGTTCCTGATCGGTGAGAATAAAGAGGATGTTGTACGGGCCCGTTGCGCGCGCGCCGTCCTGCATCGCCTGACCCGCGACAGGCGCGGCGGATGCAACGCGGGATATCCCGTCGACCGTGCCGAGACCCAATGCCGTCACGCCTGCGCCGGCAATGCGCAGGAAATCGCGCCGCGAAATAGAGGAATTGGAATCATCGTAATCTTTCATGTCATTTCCTTTTTGTTGAGTTATTGAACAGGATCTGTTCGTTTTCGCAACCGTATGAAAACTCCGAAACCGAGATATCGCAATCGTGGTTGTTTTTTTAGGTTGCTTTGCATGGAAATTCCTCGTGCTTACTGATCAAACCCGGAATCCTCTTGCCGTTCCGTCACGCTTTGGTCGCGTCGGGACGACCGCCTCGGGTCTTTCGTACGCAATAAAGAGTCTTCCGAAACTTCGATATCGCCGAAATCCTTCGATGCGTACCTCTTTGCCAGGCTTGCATCGACCCCCAACGACTGCAGGACGGCCTGGGCAAGTTGCCTGGAATAGCTTTCCGATACGCTCTCGTTGGTCACCGTGTTGAAAGCCATGATCACAGGACCGAGAATCAAGTCGAACGCAAGCTTTTCGTCGGTGACGGTGAACATACCGGAGGCGATGCCGTCTCTTATTTCTCGCGGTACGACTTCGGTCGCCAGGTTTCCCGCACTAATGGCAGGCGGGCCGCCCCGGGCCACGAACCTTGAAAACACCGGCCATGTCCTGGCCAGCTCGAGGACAGAGACGAGTCCGCAGGCAACCCGCGCAGCGGGATTTTCCTGTTGATGCACCAGGGGGTCGACAGTCCGAATGATTTCGTTGCTGACCTCCCTTGCCACCTCGACGAACAATTCCTCGTTGGTGCGGAAATAATTGTAGAACGTACCCCGCGATACTCCGGCTTTCTTGATGACGAGGTCGATGACCTTCGCCTCCGCACCGTGTCGCGCGAAAACGTGCAACGCTCCCTTCAGGAGTCTCTCTCGCGTTCTTTCCCGGCGTTCTGCGGCGACGATCGTCCGATGGTTCACCGACTTCTCGAGGGCTTTCGTTTTTATCTGTTTCATGGAATTTCGGATTAAATGTTAAACAAGTTGGCATCGGAAAAAGCAAGCCGCGCGGTCGCAAAGATTACGCCTCGCTCTAATTGACATTTTTATCATTATGACATCGATATCATTTTAAGGCAAGCGGATTTCAGCGGTATTCGGCTAAGGGCCCGGTTAATAATTGCAAAGAAAGACCTTAAGCGGGTGACCCATTCGGTCCGAACCATACAGGAAATCCGGGAGCGGGCCGACGAGATGAGGCGGGGGGATCGTGACGGCGATCTTTCGGAATTGGTGCCGGTCGAATTTCAGTGGCGGGCGCATGATTCATAAAATCTTGTAACGGGCCAAAAGCCCGTACAAGCGCGAGCGCGACAGGCCCGAAATATCCATGGCTTTTTGAATGTCTTTACCGGCGGCCTCCATCAGTTTTCTAAGATAGGCTTCCTCTACGCGGGCCAATTCCCGTGCGCGATAGGCTTTCCAATTCGGGATTTTCACTTCCGATGCGAAATCCTCGGATGCGATTTCGTTTTCCGCTTTCGTTTCAAGGCCGCTTTGCGCCGTTTCGATTCGAATTTCCACCGGCAAGTGGTTGGGGAACAGGTTGGCGGCTCCTTCGGCCGCGTTCAGGGCGTGCTTGAGGGCGTCGATGAGTTGCCGGACGTTTCCCGGCCAGGAATAGGAGGAGAGGCATTTTAAAAAGGTGTCGGAAAGCCGCTTTTTTTCGATGTCGTATTTTTCGCGCAGCTTCTCCAGATAGAAATTCGTCAGCGGGCCAATATCCTCTTTGCGTTCCTTCAAGGGGGGAATCTCCAGGTCGATGCCCTTTAGCCGGAAGAGCAGGTCTTTTCGGAACTCGCCGTTTTCCACCATCTTTCCTAAGTCGCGGTTGGTCGCCGCGACCAGGCGGAAGTCGCACTTGATTTCCTCTTTGCCTCCGATACGTCTATAGGTGCGTTCCTCCAGAAATCTGAGGAACTTTTTCTGGATGTTCCAGGGAAGGTCTCCGATTTCGTCCAGAAAGAGAGTGCCTTTGTGGGCCTTTTGAACGATACCCTCTTTTTGCGCGACGGCGTCCGTGAACGAACCTTTCTCGTGGCCGAACAAAATGCTTTCGGCAAGGGTCTCGGGTATTACGGTGCAATCGACCACCTGAAAATCGTTCCCGGCCCTTTCGCTGTTTCTGTGAATAGTTTTCGCGAAGAGTTCCTTTCCCGTGCCGGTGGCGCCGGTTATCAGCACGTTCGCCTCCGATTTGGCGGCCAAGGCGACTTTTTCCAGGCACTTTTTCATTTGAAAGCCCGACCCGACCAGTCCTTCCAGATTCAGATCCCGGGCATCAAAAGATTTTATTTTCTCGGTTCTGTACTTGATCGCCTGCTCGAGCGGCTTCAGCATGGACGGAATGTCGAAAGGCTTGACCAGATAGTCCCAAGCCCCGCATTCGATCGCCTGCTTCGCGCCGAACTTGTCGGGTTCGCCGGTCAGGACGATTATTTCGGGCTTGGACGGACTGTCCCTGAATATCGGAAGAGCCTTGATTCCGTCTCCGTCGGGCATGCGGACGTCTAGGAAAACAACGTCGTAGGCGGACGATCTTACGGCTTCGAAAGCCTCCTCGAGCTTGAGGCAGGTATCGACCTCGTGGCCCGTTCTGTTCCTGATGACCCTCGACAGAGCTTCGTTCATGCTTTTATCGTCGTCTACGATCAATATCTTCGCCAAAGATCGACCTCTTTTTCGTATTTGCGCATCGTAACGAAAAACGTTTTTACGTCGGCATTATTTTCAAAAAGAAACCGTTATGGCAACCGATTTTTTGACAAACGCCGGTAAACGGTTGACATTCTTTCCAATAATTATAAAAATCCATCGCTTTTAAGAAAAGGATGGATGGGGATGAAACAGGCGGTCATACAATTAAAAGGGGTCGGAAAGCAGTTCCACGATCATTGGGCTGTGAGGGATATCCATCTTGAGGTTCATTCCGGGGAATTCCTGACCATTCTAGGCCCCTCGGGCTGCGGAAAGACCACGATCCTGCGGCTGATCTCGGGCCTTGAAACCTGCGACAGCGGGGATGTGATCATCGACGGAAAAAATCACACTCGCATTCCGGCCAGCCAAAGGGACGTGAATACGGTTTTCCAGAGTTACGCCTTGTTTCCCCACATGAACGTGTTCGAGAACATCGCCTTCGGCTTGACCCTCAAAAAAAACGCGAAGTCTCTGATCCGCGAAAAGGTGGCGGAAGCCCTTGCCATGGTCAAGCTGTCGGGGCTGGAAAACCGCAGGATTTTTCAGCTGTCCGGCGGACAGCAGCAGCGGGTGGCCATTGCCCGGGCCATCGTGAACGAACCCCTGATCCTCCTTCTGGACGAACCCCTGTCCGCTCTGGATTACCGCCTGCGCAAGGACATGCGCATCGAACTTAAACAACTGCACCGCAAATTGGGAATTACCTTCGTTTTCGTGACCCATGACCAGGAAGAAGCCCTGACCATGTCGGACCGCGTGGTTGTGATGAATCACGGACGCATCGAACAGGACGGAACTCCCAAGGCCATCTACGAAAAACCCGTAAACATGTTCGTGGCCAGTTTCGTGGGGGAAAGCAACGTCTTTGACGGGGTCGTTGCGTCCGTCAACGGAAAACGCATGGACGCGACCGTTGCGGGGGTGGCCATGAACCTTGAAAACACCGGACGTTTTTCACCGGGCGATCCCGTGAAAGTTCTCCTTAGGCCCGAAGACATGAAGGTGGAGCGTCTGGGCGAGGAATCCTGCGAGCCGCCCCTTCTGGCCGGAAAAGTGCAGGATCTGATCTACAAGGGCACCACCGTGGATCTGAGAATCCGACTGTCCAGCGGCCAGGAGGTGTTCGCCACGGAGTTCTTCAACGAGGATGCGGAAGATATCTACTACGCGCCGGGCGAAGACGTGTGTCTGAGCTGGATCGACGGCTGGGAGGTGGTCCTGCCCGATGAATAGGTTGCTCTCCTTCAAATACGCCGCGATATTTATAATTTCGGCATGGATTGTAGTGTTCATTCTGGCGCCCAATCTTCTGGTGGTGATAATCAGCTTTCTCTCCAGAGACGAATCCCGGTTCGTGGCCCTTCCGTTCACCCCGGATCATTACGTTCACCTGTTCGAGCCCGTGTATTTCAAGATTTTCACGAAAAGTCTGAGCTATTCCTTTTTCAGCACTCTTATCTGCCTGGTCGTCGGCTATCCATTTGCCTGGATCATCAGCCGCTCCGACAAATCCATGCGTTCTTTCCTGCTGGTTCTGGTGATCGTTCCCTTCTGGACCAGTTCCCTGGTCCGAACCTATGCACTGGTGATCCTGCTCAAGGCCAACGGGGTGATCAATTCCGTGCTGACGGCCCTGGGGCTGATCCACGAACCGCTGACTCTGATGTATACGGACGGGGCCGTGTATGCCGGGCTGGTGTATTCCCTGCTGCCCTTCATGATTCTTCCACTTTACGCGTCCCTTGAAAAGATGGACCAACGGCTGATCGAGGCGGCCAGGGATCTGGGGGCCGGTTCTTTCCAGATATTCGTTCGAGTCGTCTGGCCCCTGTCTTTGCCCGGCGTGGTAGCCGGTTGCATCATGGTGTTCCTTCCGGCCATGGGACTGTTTTATATCCCGGATTTGCTGGGCGGAGCCAAATCCATGCTGATCGGCAACTTCATCAAGAACCAGTTCCTGACAGCCGGGAACTGGCCCTTCGGATCCGCTGCCAGCGTGTTTCTCAGCTTGTCTATGCTGGTTCTGATGCTGCTGTACTTCGGAGTCCGCAAGCGCATGGAAAACGCTTCGGTGGAGAAAGACCTATGAAACGACTGTTCGGAGCCTCCTATTTGACGCTGGTGTATCTGTTTCTGTATGTTCCCGTGCTGATCCTCATCGTCTTCTCGTTCAACGATTCACGGTATTCCACGGTGTGGCGGGGCTTCTCCCTGAAATGGTACGGCCATCTGTTCGACAACAGCCTGCTCATGGACGCCTTCGTGAATTCCATGACCGTGGCCGTGATTTCCAGCGTACTGTCCTGCGTTTTGGGAACCCTGGCCGCCGTGGTGTTCTACTGGTACCGTTTTACCGGGCGCAAGGTGATGCACACCCTGATTTTCTGCGTGATGATGAGTCCGGATATCGTGATGGGGATATCCCTGCTCGGTTTTTTCGTTCTAATCGGCATGAAACCTGGCTTTCTCACATTGCTTCTGGCCCACGTCACCTTCAGCTTTCCCTTTGCAACGACTATCGTGTATGCGCGTCTGCGGGGCTTCGACCGATCTATAACCGACGCGGCCCGGGATCTGGGGGCGGGGGAATTCCAGATTCTAGCCCGCATCGTGCTCCCCCTGATCCTGCCTGCGGTTATGGCGGGTTGGCTGGTGAGTTTCACCCTTTCCCTGGATGACGTGATCGTGAGTTTTTTCGTGACCGGGCCGAATTACGACATTCTGCCCCTCAAGATCTATTCCATGGTTCGCCTGGGGGTGAAACCCGAGGTGAACGCCCTGTCCACTCTATTGTTTACGTTTACCTTGGCGAGCGTGTTTTGTTCCCATCTTCTTGTGAAGGAGAAAAGAAAATGAAAAAACTGCTTTTTGCGATGATGGCACTCGTGCTGGCCTCGCCTGTCTTTGCCGCGGACCAGCCTCAAGTCTATGTGTACAACTGGACCGAGTATCTTCCGGACGAGGTGATCGCCTCTTTCCAGAAAGACACGGGTATCAAGGTGGTGTACGCCACCTACGAAAACAACGAAGCCATGTACGCTCGTCTGAAGATCCTCAAAGGCGGCGGCTACGACGTGGTTTTCCCCTCCACCTATTTCGTGCATAAAATGAGAAAGGACGGGCTGCTGAGTCCCGTCGATAAAACCAAGCTGCCCAATTTCAAACATATAGACAAACGTCTGCTCGACAAACCCTACGATCCGGGCAACGCCTTCAGTGTCCCGTATGTCTGGGGTTCGACCGCCATCGGCTACAATGCGGACAAGATTAAAAAGGAGGAGGTGGCCTCTTGGGCCGACCTGTTCGACCCCAAATTCAAAGGCCGGCTGGTGTTCAACGACGACATCCGGGAGGTGTTCGGCGTGGGGCTCAAGGTGCTGGGCTATTCGGTCAACGACACGGACCCGGCACATATCGAACAGGCTTACGAGAAACTCAAAACACTGATGCCCAACATCCGTCTGTTTGCCGCGGATTCGCCCAAACAGGCCTTCCTCAACCAGGAAGTGGTGGCCGGGATGATCTGGAATGGCGAGATCTACATGGCCTCCCAGGAAAACCCTTCCGTTTCGTACAGCTACCCCAAGGAAGGCGCCATCTTCTGGGTGGACAACATGATCGTTCCAGTCAACGCCCCGAACAAGGACAACGCCCACCGTTTCATCGACTACATTCTGCGTCCGGACATGGCCAAACGGATCTGCGAATACGTGGGCTACGCCCCGGCCAACGCCTCAGCCACGGCCTTGTTGGAAGACGATTTGAAAAACAACAAAATCGTCTTCCCCGACACCGAAGACATGGACAGAGGCGAATTCCAGATCGACTTGGGCGAGGCCATCCTGATCTACGAAAAATATTGGGAAAAACTCAAGACGGGGAACTGATCTTCGCTGTTCGTCGGGGCAGGCGCAGGGGCCTGCCCCGACAAGCCCTGCCATCCTTTTTATGGGATGTCCGCAGCCTAAGCCTTTTTTTCCTGATCGCTATTCGCTTCCCGTTTTTCAAAAAACTTTCCAGATATCTACTTCCCTATTTTGTTTTGAATGATTGAAGCCAAATATGATTGCTGGCTGTCGGGCAATGTCAGAAAACAGGGAGCTCCTCTTATTGTGCTTTCAATGTTGAGACGAGTACTGAATAATAATCTTTCAATTGAAACACCGACAATTTTGTCAAAGGGGATATAATAACGATGGTAAAAAGCTCTGATTTCCAAGCCTTCCTCGTATAAAAGCAACCTGATAAAACTCCCTCTGAGACCTTGGACGATACCGAAATGATCAATTGTCTTAAGAGGAGTTCTTCCCTTTTCAAAACGCGATATTCTCTTGTTGTAGACAATTGGGCCAACCACTATCACAAGGACAATAAAAAGAAGTATTATCCCGCCACCTTGTTCGAGGTTCTTCTGTTCCTGAAATGGTCCTGCGAATATGCCGACCAACGACCCTCCAAGCATTAACGCCAAGAGGGTGAAGATAAAGCTTGCCCCTATCCCACAGGGGAATAACGAGTCTGAATATTCTCTGTTCATTGGTATTCAGCCGTGCGGCTTTTCTCGCTCCTATGCAAAAACCTTGTCAGCATACGCTTTCCTGTTTCAGCAAGCCAAAAGTCCGACTTCGTGGTTTACATGCCGGAAAAACATTCCCTTGGCTCCTTCCGTCGAGTATTAACTCTTAAGCTCGGCCGCGCAGCGTCTTGGCAAAGGCTGGAGCGCTTCGATCATCTCGGGTCGCGACTGCGAAAAGGGCGGCGCGCCACGAAGAACTCATAGGCGTAAAAGGCGGAATGGCGGCGGTGCATCTCGGGTTCCTCGGCCAGTTGGTCGAGTATGCCCGAGGCTTCAACATCGTCGGCATATTTGTCGCGCAACTCCGCAATACGAGTCTCCATAGGGGTGTAGAAATCGTCCCACCACGCTTCGTCAGGCAGGGTGAAATGCCCTATGATCTCGAAACCGCAGTCTTGTATCATTGCCACATCATCGTCGAGCCATCCCATGGTCGGGTAGTCCAAATCGAAACTGGCTTTGACTGCGGGAGGCGGGTTCTCCTTGCGCCAAATCGCGTCGGTAAACGCAAGGTAGCCGCCGGGGCGCAGCATGTCGTGGCAGACGCGGAGGGCGTTCCGGAGTCCGATGCTGTAGAGTGCGCCTTCCGACCAGACGAGATCGAAACTTTCAAGCGGCTGTTCCGGATGAGCCATATCGCCAATGATCGCGCTGACGCGATGCGAGAGGCCGCGCTCCGCGATAGCCGCCCGCAGCCGTTCGATGCTCGGCGCATGGCTGTCGATCGCCAGGATGGTTCCTGACGAAAGCTCTTGGGCGAGATGAAAGGTCTGTCCGCCGACGCCGCACCCCAAATCGAGGATAGCGGGGGATTCTTCAAGTTCGCGGCAAAGACCGAGAGCCCTGGCGGCGCATGTGCGGTTGCCGGGACCTTGCCGGGGAAGGTTTTCGTAGACCTCGAAGAAGATCTCCCGGAAGCGGGAAACGGCTTGGTTCATGCGACCTGCCCCTCCTGGCGGTGACGCACCGTAAGCACGTATCGTCCGCTCGGGACGTCGTCAAATTCCCTGTCGTCGCGGAAGCCGGCCTTGGCGAATGCCCGCTGCGAGGCCCAGTTGTCCGGTCGCGCAAACGCCGTCGCGACCGGCACTCCGGGGTCGGACAACGCGGAGAGAACCCGGTCCATTCGACCGAGCGGGGATATGCCAGCCTTGTCATGAAATCCCGATTTTATCAAGAGAACCTTCTGTTGAGGTAAATCCAAAATGATTTTAAGTTGCAATTTCTTATCACGAGGCAAGGTAAATTTCAATCCAAAATCAAGAAAAGGTAAAAAATATCGAGCTGTGCGGTTGGGCGGCGGTGCAATTCCCCCCTTGAGGGGGGCTAGGGGG
>CAZNTU010000166.1:0-12475 GCA_964575975.1 uncultured Desulfobacteraceae bacterium | reverse complement strand
AAACTTAACGGGTAACATGCCGAATTTATCAACCTGTGCGGTCGGAGGGCGGTGCGATTCCCCCCTTGAGGGGGGCTAGGGGGGTGTTTCCGGTGAACAATGGATCGAGCATGGCGCATCGACACCCCCCTAGCCCCCCTCAAGGGGGGAATTGCGCCCCCTAGCCCCCCCACTCAAGGGGGGAATTGCGACCCGACCGCACAAGGTCGAAATATTTCAATTGGTTGCGGCTTATGTTTACGATGTCAAGCTATCGATTAATGAATAATGCTCCGAAGTTAGCGCTCATGCCCCCCGCATCGACGCGACTGCCAGTGTTGACAGAGCCTGCGGGGCTGAGTACAGTTTCCCTTGACGTCGTCCGATGCACCCGGGAATCAGGCATTCGAGAACTCGAAGTTGATCGGCGCGTTTGCAGTTGCGAAAGCTCGAATATAACACTGGCGGAAATCGAAGCAAACTCGAATTTTTTGCAAGCGGTGAAAACATGCACGAAATGGGAATCGCCATGGAAATCGTCAGAATCGCCGAGGATTCGGTACCCGCCAATCTGAAAAAACCCCGGGTAAGAGCTATCAACCTGCAAATCGGCAAGCTCGCCGCAGTGGTGCCGGAAAGCCTGAAATTCTGCTTCGAAATAGCGACCAAGGACACCCCCCTGGACGGCGCCCGACTCGAAATAGAGGAAATTCCGGTAACCGTCAGGTGCAACGACTGCAAGACAACTTGGACGGCCGAGCAACCGAATTTCGTTTGCGAAAAATGCGACGGCGGAGCGGTTGAACTTCTTACGGGAAGGGAACTCGATATCGTGTCCATCGAGGTGGAGGAAGGCGAGTGACGCAAAAGAAACGTGGTTTTTTCATTAAGAACGTAAAATTTCTCTAAAAGGAAACGCAATGGAAATCAAAGTGGCGAAAAAGGTGTTGAGCGTAAACGAAACGATGGCGCAACGGAACCGGAAGCTCTTTTCGGACAAGAAGGTGTTTGTGTTGAACATGATGAGTTCGCCGGGGTCGGGGAAGACCGCCACGTTGGAAAAGACGCTCGTCAGGCTTTCGCCCGACATCAGAAGCGCGGTGATCGTGGGCGACGTATGCACGACCAACGACGCCGACCGCCTGTCCAAGACCGGCGTTCCCGTCGTTCAAATTTGCACGGACGACTTCGGGGGCGATTGCCACTTGGCCGCCCACGTGGTCGAGACGGCGGCCTCGGATTTGGACCTCGGGAACATCGATTTGCTAATCGTTGAAAACGTCGGCAACCTGGTCTGCCCGGCCGAGTTCGACATCGGAGAGGATGCCAAGGTCGTGGTGCTAAGCACCACCGAGGGCGAGGACAAGCCTCTCAAGTATCCGGTCATGTTCAGGGTCTGCGACGCGGCCCTTCTGAATAAGACGGACCTCCTGCCGTACTTGGATTTCGACAAGGATGTCGCCGTCAAAAACATCCTGCGGATCCATCCCGGGATACCGGTTTTCGAAATTTCCGCCAAGACGGAGGATGGATTCGAAGGGTGGCTCGGATGGCTCGAGAGTCGAGTAAAAGGAAAATTGAAATAGCGGATGTTCCGCTCTTTAACAGTCTGCTCGTTTGACAATGCCCGATTTTGCAATAGGGTTTAGGGATAAAGAACCCGGAATCAAAAACAATTATATTGCCGCAGCGAGCAAATAATGGACGATCTCTATACTCCGAAGGAGCCGATAATACAGAAATTCAGGACGGTCATCCGTATGGCCGTGCGTTGTCTGGCGGCCCTGATGACGCTTGTGATTTTGTGGGGCGTGGTGGATGTAGGCTGGGTAATCTACCGAAGGCTGATAACTCCTCCTTTTATGATGCTTACGATCAGCGACATGCTTGCATCTTTCGGCGCGTTTATGGGCGTTTTGATCGCAATAGAAATATTTATCAACATAACCATTTACTTAAGGGACGATATCATTCACGTAAAAATCGTCATGGCCACGGCGCTGATGGCCATCGCCCGAAAAGTGATCATCCTGGATTTCGAAACGATCGGAACGGAGTACATATGGGCGACGGCCGCCGTAGTTTTGTCCATGAGCATAGGCTATTATCTGGTGGTAAAAAATACCGAAGCGTCGTCGGTATCGTGCGAGCGGCCCCAAGACGGTATCGACGAGGAATATTTTATGGAAGGACGGTCGATCAAACAGCCCGGGATTGCAAAAGGAACCGCTGAAAAAAACAACGGCGTCAAATCTTCGGGATTAAATCCTAATATTTCCCCGTAACCGCATGGCGTTACTCTTGGCTACCCCTCTTTTTGGAATGGATTCCGGATATCCGAATCGATTCGCGGAGAAATAATCCGAATGAAAACATTCCGCAACGTCGGACTACGGTATTGCATATCGTACTTTCAGGTTTATCGATCGCCCACGCGCGGCAGGCGATCCAACGCCTGCCGTCGGGTCGCCTTGAAATCATTCCGGACTGCGGCCATCTGCCGCATGTCGAGCAACCAATGCGGTTGGCCGCCGCTTTACACGCTTTCCTGTAACCGATAATGGCATACATCGCCCGGCATGCAGGCGGTCCGAAGACCCCGCATTGCGGTTGAACCTCTGCCCGGCGATTTTTCGCTTTCCGCCTTTTCCTCGGCGGCGGTCTTGGTTGTTCCTATCGACGCGGTGTTGGAATTTGGAAGCCTCTTCTCTGGAACTTCCTTTCAATCCGTATTGAGCAAAGATCGGGTTTCGGCGTGAATAGCCGCAAACGGCGCGATCCCCTTGCGAACCGACTCCGTGAAGCGGACGAACACCGCTGTGTGATGCCTTCTGCCGGCAGGCGTGAGGTCTCGGAACATCTTGGCTCGCAATCCGCGGCTGATTTCCATTTGAACGCCCATTCCTCGACCGCACAAATTGCAAATATTCGTCCGGTTCGTGGCGCAGAATGGCGGACGATCGCGTATCTCGGCTTGAAAACCCGATTCGCGAAGTTCTTCCAGAATACGATGCTTCAACTCTTCGTCCAGTCCCCCCAACTCTGCTATCGGTTCCATCTTCGCGCTCCCGTGAATGGAAACGATAATCTCCGACTGGCAGACGATCTCCAACGCTTTCGGTTCGTCAAATCTGGTGCTGGTGATATGCAAGGCCAGGTTCCCGGATTTCTTGGTCCCTTCGAAGGCGTAAAAGGAATGTTCCCACCCTGCAATGGCGTTGGCGATACGGGTTGTTCCCGGCTCGATCTCGCCTCCGTGAATGCAAAAAACCGCGATGCCCGAAGTTCCAATGCGCCAGAGAATACGGTAGTCCGCGTCCCGGAACTCGTGCCTCTCAAGGTTTTCAAAATCCGAATAGCATTCCATTTCCGATGTCGTTCAATCCAAATGCACTTGCACAGCCGAAAGAATGTTCGGCAATCCCATGATTTCCTCCAGGACGGAAGCATCGGCGGGCGTGTCGATGTTGATCATGCATAGGGCGCGGTCGTCGCGCCTTCCAAGCTGGAACCGACCGATATTGATTCCGTGCTTGCCCAGGGTGGTGCCGAGATTGCCGATCACGCCAGGCTTGTCGATGTTCTGGACGATGATCATGTAGCCTTCGGGGATGGCGTCCATGTAAATCTCTCCGAGTCTCACGATCCTCGGGTGCTTGTTTCCGAAAATGGTTCCCCAAATCTGGTTCGGTCCTTCCTGGTGTTCTTCGAACTTGATCCGGATCGAACCGGCGAAATCGTCCTTGCCCTCGACGATCACTTCGTGGACGTCGATTCCCTTGTCCTTCGCGATTGCCGGGGCGCTCACGTAGTTGACCGGATTGTGGGTGTAGGCGCTCAAAATTCCCTTAAGCGCTGCGTGGGTCAGGGGGCGCGTGTCCAATTGCGCGACGTTCCCGCAGTAGTTGATGGTGACGTCGTGAATTTGCCTGACCATCTGCCCCATCAGGGAACCCATGTTTTCCGCCAGTTCCAGATAGGGTCCCAACTTTTTGAGGGTTTCCTTCGGAAGCGACGGAAAGTTGACCGCGTTGATTATCTCCCCGTTCAAAAGATAGGCGGCCATTTGGTTGGCGATCATCTCGGCCACCTTGTCCTGGGCTTCGCCGGTGCTGGCCCCCAGGTGGGGAGTGAAAATGACGGCCGGGTGTTCGAAGATCGGGTGGGAATAGTCCGGCGGCTCCTTCGGGAAAACGTCCAGGGCGGCCCCGGCCACGTGCCCGCTTTTTAGCGCCTCGTAGAGGTCGTCCAGGTTGACCACCTCGCCGCGCGAGGCGTTGACGATTCTCACGCCCGGCTTCATCTTCGCGATCATGGCCGCGTCGACCATGTTGGCGGTTTCCGCGAGCTTGGGCACGTGAAGGGTGATGAAATCGGACTGGGCGACCAGGTCGTCCATGGAGACCAGTTCCACGTGAAGGTTTTTGGCGGCGTCCTCGCTCACGTAGGGATCGGCCGCGATCACCCTCATTTTCAGGCCCCGCGCCCTGTCGGCCACTACCCGGCCGATATGGCCCAATCCCACGATTCCCAGCGTCTTTCCGGTCAGTTCCACGCCCATGAGTTTTTTCTTTTCCCATTTTCCGCCGCGAAGGGAGGCCGTAGCCTGCGGTATGTTCCGCGCGAGGGAAAGAATGAGAGAAATGGCGTGCTCGGCGGTTGTGACCGTGTTTCCGCCGGGTGCGTTCATCACCACGATACCGTGCCGCGTGGCCGCCTTGGCGTCGATGTTGTCCACTCCGACACCGGCCCTTCCGATCACCTTCAGCTTTCCCGGGGTCTCCAGCACCGACTCCGGCACCTTGGTGCCGCTCCTGATCGCCAAGCCGTCGTACTCGCGTATCAGTTCCGCCAGAACGGCCGGCTCGGCGTTCGCCTTCTCGTTGTCCACGACAACCTCGATTTCCCCGGTCGCCTCCAGGATTTCCTTCGCAATGGGGGACATGCCGTCCCTGATCATGACTTTAAACATGCAAAACCTCTTTCGATGAAAAAGTTGGATCGGTATTATTCGTTTTTGTCTCCGAAAATCGGATCGCCCGATCGAAAAATACGGAAAACGGTAAATTTAGATGCGCAATTCGAAAGCATCTCGAAACGAGTCGGACGCGTCGGGAAAAAATCACCGCCGTTTAGTCGAGAGAAAAACGGCGGTGATTCGGATGCAATTGGGAGCTTGATTAATCGAAGGTGGGTCTCGGAAGGACCTTTGCCTGTTTGGCAATCTCGGGAACCATGTGCTCCCACTCGATCGCCATCAGATGGACGCCGTGGACGCCCTTCATCGTCTTGAACTCCTCGATTTGCTCGCAGGCGATGTTGATGCCTTCCTGGGCGACCTTGGTCTTTTCTACGCCCTGGAGGCGCTTGATGATCTCGTCGGGCACGTCCATTCCGGGCACCTTGTTCTTCATGTACTTGGCCATGCCGATGCTCTTCATGGGGGTTACGCCGGCCAGAATGAAGACTTTATCCGTGAGGCCCTCCTCGTTGGCGATGCGGATGAACTCGCGGAACTTCGCCATGTTGTAGATGCATTGGGTCTGGATGAAATCGACGCCCGCCTCGATTTTTTTGGCCAAACGGGATACTCGCCATTCGAACGGGTCGGCGAACGGGTTGCTGGCAGCGCCGATGAAGATTTTCGGCGGATGGTGGATTTCCGCGCCGCCCAGGAATTTTCCCTCGTCGCGCATCTGCTTGACCATGGCGATCAACTGCATGGAATCGATGTCGAAAACGTTTCTGGCGTCCGGATGGTCTCCGAATTGGGCGTGGTCGCCGGAAAGGCAAAGCATGTTCCGGATGCCGTGGGCGTAGCCGCCCAGAATGTCGGACTGCATGGCAAGCCGGTTCCTGTCGCGGCAGACCATCTGGAAATTGGGCTCGAGGCCTTCCTGGATCAGGATAATAGAGGCCGCCCAGCTCGACATGCGGACCACGGCGGTCTGGTTGTCGGTGATGTTGACCGAGTCGACGTTGCCTTTCAGGAATTGGGCCTTTTCCTTGACTTCCTGGACGTCGGTTCCCCTCGGAGGGCCCAACTCGCCGGTAAAAGCAAACTGGCCCGACCTGAGAACCTTCTCCAAGTTACTTCCTGCTTTAAAACCATTATCTGTGCTCATATTTAAATCCCCTGCCTTATAAAGGGTGCTCGATTATGATTTGACGGATTTGCACGAAACAACAAGAAACAAAAAGGAAGCGGCCCGAGTTAGGCCTTTTCGACCTTCTTGTACCCCGGCTGGATCAGGTTCCTGGGAATCTGGTCTTTCCAACCTCTGGCGGTATTGAGTTTCTTGATGCTATCCAATCGACCTTGCGCTTTGAGACGTTCATGGATTTTGAACCAGGCGCAGTCCTGCTCCGAGCTGATTTCGCACTTTCCTTTATTGGTTCCGCCGCAGGGGCCGTTGAAAAGGCCCTTGGCGCACATGGTAACAGGGCAGATGCCGCCGGTAATTCCGAGCACGCACTGGCTGCACGAGCGGCAACGCTCCTCGTACCAGCCCACGGCCTGGTTGACGGCGATTCCGGTGGTGTCCACGCCGGGGAAGGTGGGGATGTCCGGGTATCTTTCGGCCAGAAACTGGATGCCCACGCCGCAGGCCATGGACATTAAAGCGTCGTACTTGCCGTTCTTGATCTGGTCGTCAAGCTCCGCCAAGTACTCGCGGTCGCATTGGCGCTCGATGGTGCGGCCCTCGATCTCGATGGGATTGTCTTCCAGTCTCCTGGCCATGTCAAGCTCCGCGTTCAGGATACTGA
The DNA here is from genome assembly GCA_964575975.1 of uncultured Desulfobacteraceae bacterium. Taxonomy (GTDB): domain Bacteria; phylum Desulfobacterota; class Desulfobacteria; order Desulfobacterales; family SKZT01. Next base: position 5,728 of record CAZNTU010000166.1, on the reverse strand, counting down.
CTTCCTTTTCTCCGCCGGCCAGGCACACGGACACGCAGGTGCCGCATCCCACGTTCAGGACCTTGTTGTACCCCTTCAACATCTCTTTGATTTCTTCAAAGGGTTTTCTTTTGGCAACTATCATATTTCCTCCTAAATGGGGCCGGACGGGCATCCGCCCGGCCCTCGCGGATTCTAAAGTCCGACTTCCTTCAAGTCGTCTCCGAGGTATTCTCTTTCGTTTTCGCCGAGTACGCCGAGGGAGAGGGCGATCAGGGTCCACAGGTGAACGGTGTGCCATCCGCCCTCGTAATGCTCGCTCAGGTCGTGGACCTGCGCGTGGCAGTTATGGCAGGGGGTGATGGCGTACGAAGCGCCCGTCTTGATGATCTGCTCCGCCTTCAGCTTGCCGTAGGCGCGACGCGCGTCGGGCAGGCCCGACTGCAGGAACCCGCCTCCGCCGCCGCAACAGTAGTTGTTGGAGCGGTTCGGGGTCATATCGACGAAATTCTCCTCGCCCACGACCTTTTTGACCACGTAACGAAGGTCCTCGGCAACAGGGTCGCCGAAACTCTTTCTGACTAACTGGCAGGGATCCTGGACCGTGAACTTGATCTTCAGATCCTTGTTCCAATCCGAGTTGACCTTCAATTTGCCCTCGCGCACCCATTTGGCGTAGTACTGGATAATGCTGGCGATTTCGAAGTTGTAGGGAATGTTGAATTTTTTCAGTCCGGCCCGGACTGCGAATAATTCGTGCCCTCACTCCGTATTGAGCCAGACCTTGCAGCCCAAATCCTCCACGGCTTTCACCTTGGTGCGAATAATGTGCTCCCAGGCTTCGTCGTCGGCCAGGAACATGCAGTAGTTCTCCGCCGCCCATCCCTTGGAACCGTAGGTCCAGTCCGCTCCGACGATATGGAGAATCTTCCAGAGCGGAATCATCTCGTCGGGCTCGGTCACGGGCTCCCTGGAGTTCTGGTTCAGGAAGAACTCGGCGCCGACCTTGTCCATTGGGGCCTGAAGTTCCTCGAAACCAGGCTGGTTTTCACGGACTTCCTCGGCCACGTCCTCGACCACGAAACGCCAGTCTTCCTCGGAGGCGCCCATGGCGGAGCAAGTGTCGTGCCTCAAGGCCATGTCGCAGGAGCCCAGGATACCCTTGGGACGATCCTCGCGAGGTCTCGATTTGCGCACGTTGAACACCAGCTGGGGAATGTCGATCTTCATGGGGCACACGTAGATGCAGCGCTGGCACATGGTACACATCCAGGCCCAGTCGGTCGACAGCAGCTCCTCGTCCATTCCCAGAGCGGCCATTCTCAAGAATTTTCTGGGATCCAAGTCCTCCAGCCCCGTGGCCGGGCAGCCGGAAGAGCACGCACCGCAAGTCAGGCACAGGTCCAGATTTCCGCCTTCGGGCAGAATCTCCTTGACCTTGTCCATGAACTTGCCTTTCTTTTTTCCGCCTATCTTGATTGCTTCGTCAGACATAATTCAATTCGCTCCTCTTCTTAGGCGCATGCGGCCTTTTCTTGAACGCATGCGGCCTTTTCCTCGGCGCATGCGGCCTTCTTCAACTTTTCCTTCAAAGGACTCGGTCCGAGAGACTTGATGTGCTCCGTCATTTCCTTGGCGTAGGCCGCGAAAGTGGGGCCCTCGCCGGACGACAGGTTGTACATTCTGCATCGGTCGCCCTCGATTCCGATCTCCTCCAAAAGACTCCGGACATGCCCGACTCGTTCCCGAGCCCGGAAATTCCCTTGCTTATAGTGACAAGTCCCCTCCAGGCAGCCTACGCAATAAACGCCGTCGGCCCCTTTCTGGAAACATCTCAACATATGCATGACGTCCACTTTCCCGGTGCAGGGCACCCGAATGATCTTGACGTTGGTGGGGTAGCTCAGCCGCATGGAACCTGCCAGGTCCGCCGCCGAATACCCTCAGTAGTCACAGCAAAAAGCTATGATCGTCGGTTCGAAATCAGCCATTGTTACATTCCTCCCGCAAGCAAGGCGTCTATCTTGCAAGTTATCTGGTCGTCTTCGTAATAGTTAAGCTGGATCGTCTGGCGCGGACACACGCACGCGCAAACGCCGCACCCTTGACACAAGGCCGGGTCGATCTGGATCTCGCCCAATTCCTCGTTGAACACGGGGACCTCGAAGGGGCAAGATCGTACGCAGGTCAGACATTTCACGCAGTGATCCGTATCCACCTGGGCCTTGATGGCCGACAGCTTGATTTCATCCTTGGACAGGAACGTCACGGCCCGTGAGGCCGCCGCGTTCGCTTGAGCGATGGTCTCGCTGATCAGCTTGGGACCATGAGCCGTTCCGCACAGGAACACGCCTTCCGACCCCATGTCCACCGGACGCAACTTGACGTGGGCCTCGATGAAGTACCCTTCCGGATTCTTGTTGAGCTTCATGATCCGGGCCATCTCGTCCGTGTCGTTGGGGAACACGCCCGCGCTCAAGGTCAAAAGATCCGCGCGAATCTCGATGTTTCTCTGCAGGACGTGATCCTTGACCGTCACCAGGATGCCCTCGTCGGATGCCTTCGCGACCGGCGGGTTGTCCGGGGTGAATCGGATGAAGACGACGCCGAGCTTTCTGGCTTCGGTGTAGTAGTCTTCCATGAGACCGTAGGTCCGGATGTCCCTGTTCAATATGAAGACCTGCGCGTCGGGGTTTTTCTTCTTGATGTCGATGGCGTTCTTGACGGCCGCTTGGCAGCAGATCTTCGAGCAGTTGGGCCTTTCTTCGTTGCGGGAACCCACACACTGGATCATGACCACCGAATCCAACCCGTCCGCGCCCTTTTCCGCAAGGCGGTCGCCGAGTTGAACCTGCGTGACCACACGGTCGTCCTCGCCGTACAAGAACTCCTTGGGCTTGTATTCCTTGGCGCCGGTCGCCACGATGATGACGCCGTGGGCGATTTCGTGGACCTCGCCGCCGTTGGCGCTCACCTTGGTCAGGAAGTTGCCCTGGAAACCCTCGGCTTCGACTACGTTGGCGTCGGTCAGCACCGTAATCTTGCTTTCGGCGTCGACTTTGCCCACCAGGCTTTCCACGTAGGCTCTGATGTCCCCGCCCTCGATGGTATGGTGCAGTTTCAGCGCCATGCCGCCGAGCCGGCTCTGTTTTTCCACGATGGTGGACTCGAAGCCCTGCTTGGCCAAATCCAAGGCCGCGTTCATGCCGGCGACGCCGCCGCCCAGCACAAGCGCCCGCTTGTTTACCGGAATGACCTTGCCCGCCAGCGGCTTCAAATTGCCGGCGCGCGCTACGGCCATACGGACCAAATCCTTGGCTTTTTCCGTCGCAAGCTCGTGGTTGTTCGCATGCACCCAGGAATCCTGGTTCCGGATGTTGGCCATCTCGAACAGGTACCTGTTGAGACCGCAGGCCTCCAGCGTCTCCATGAACATGGGCGCGTGGGTCTTCGGGCTGCACGAGGCCACGACTACCCGGTTCAACCCCTGCTCCTTGATCTTCTCCTTGATCTTGTCCTGGGTGTCCTGGCTGCAGGTGAACAGGTTGTTGTCGGTGAAGACGACTCCCGGAAGCGTGCCCGCGTATTCCTGGACCGCCGGGACGTCCACGACGCCCGCGATGTTGATGCCGCAGTTGCATACGAACACGCCGATCCTAGGCTCCTGGCCCGTGATGTCGATCTCTTCCGGAACGACGACCGTTTTGGTGTCGGTCCCTCTGGCTCCGGCTACGTCGCACCCGGCTTGGCCTGCGGCGGCGGACGCCTCGGTAACCGAAGCGGGAATGTCCTTGGGGCCTTGGAAGATGCCGCAAGTGTACACGCCGGGACGCGAGGAGGCCACGGGGGCGAAAGGATCGGTTTCCACGAACTTGTGCTTGTTAACATTGACTCCCAGGCGCTTCGCCAGTTCCAGCGAGCTGTCGGGAACTTCGAGACCCACGGAGAGGACCAGCATGTCGAATTCCTCTTCCAGGATCTGGCCCTGCTCGTCAGCGAACCGGAGAACCAAGTCCTTGGTCTCGGGATTTTCCGTGACCGAATGCACCCTGGACTTCATGAACCGGATTCCCTCGCGTTCCTTGGCCCGGTTGTAGTACAGCTCGTAATCCTTGCCGTAGGAGCGAATGTCCATGTAGAAGATCGCCGCGTCGAGATCGCCGCCGGAATGCTCCTTGGCGATCATGGCGTCCTTGATGGCGTACATGCAGCAGACGGACGAACAATAGGTGTTGCCGCACTTGTTGTTGTCCCTGGAGCCGATGCACTGGAGCCACGCGACTTTCTTGGGCTCCTTGTGGTCGGACGGGCGGACCAGGTGGCCCATGGTGGGGCCGGACGCGCTTAGAATTCTTTCGAACTCCAGGCTGGTCATGACGTTCGGGTTCTTCTTGTACAGGTAAAGGTTGGTCAGCGGCTCGGGATCGTAGGGCTTGGCGCCCGACGAGAGAACCACGGAACCAACGCTGATCTCCTTGACCTCGTCCTTCTGGGTGTGATCCACGGCACCGGCGAGACAGGCGTCCACGCACTGGTAGCACTCGGAGCAGATGCCGCACTTGAGGCAGCGCTCGGCTTCCAGCTTGGCCTCTTCCTCGTCGTATCCGAAGGAAACCTCGAGGAAATTGCACTCGCGGGCCTGCGGGTCGAGGCAACGTACCTCGACGCGGTCCTTCTTGACCTCGTCGAACGTATCGGGCTTGACGAACTCCCAATTCTCTTCGCGGCCTTCCTTCAGGTCCATCTTGTTGATGTAGCGGTGGATGCTTTCCGCGGCTCTCTTTCCGCAGGAGACCGCGTCTACCACCGATTTGGGGCCGTAGAACGCGTCGCCTCCGGCGAAGACCCACTCGATTGGGGTCTGGAGGGTGACGGGGTCGGCTTCCAATCCGCCGGGACGGGAAATGGCGATTCCCTGTTCCCTGATTCCGGTCAGGTCGGTGCTCTGGCCGATGGAGATGATGACGGTGTCGCCGAAGAACGGCTGGCAGGCGCTGTCGTCGTACTGGGGATTGAACCGCCTGTTTTCGTCGAACACGGCCGTGCAGGTCTTGAACTCGATCCCGGACACCTTTTTATTCTTGTCGATGAAGAACGCCTTGGGACCGAAGCTGTTGACGATCTTGATGTCGCCCTCGAGGGCTTCCCGGATTTCGTGCTCCCAAGCGGGCATTTCCTCGCGCTTTTCCAGACAGATCAGGGTGACGTTTTCCGCGCCCAGCCGCTTGGCGGTCAGAGCCACGTCGATGGCCACGTTTCCGCCGCCCACGACGATGACGTCCTTGCCGATCTCGGGCTTTTTGCCCATGGCCGCGTCCCTGAGGAAATCGACGCCCTGGAGAACGCCTTCGACATCCTCGTTCTCGACGCCGAGTCTTCTTCCGCCATGGAGACCGATGCCCATGAACACGGCGGAATATCCGTCGACCTTGAGGCTGTCCAGGGTGATGTCCTTGCCGAACGTGACGTTGCACTTGATTTCGGCGCCCATCTCCTGGACGACCTTGATTTCGTTGGCCAATATGTCCCTGGGGAGGCGGTACTCGGGAATTCCCACGCGCATCATGCCGCCGGGTTCCGGGAGTTTCTCGAAGATCGTGACCCCGTATCCCTGCAGGATCAGGTAGTAGGCGGCGGTGAGTCCGGCGGGGCCGGAACCGACGACCGCGACTTTCTCGGCACGTTTCTCGGCTTTGGCTTCGGGGATGTAATACTCGCCCCGGCCTTTCTCGTAGTCGGCCAGGAACCG
>CAZNTU010000165.1:0-12581 GCA_964575975.1 uncultured Desulfobacteraceae bacterium | reverse complement strand
GATGTCCGCCGATTTCATCTTGCGGCTGCAAAGCAGCAGTCCGGCGACGCATATGGCCGAAATCTCCCTCGGCACCGAGGTGAAAAACAGGCCGACGAGAACGACGATGGCGGCGATCCCTTTGGAGGACTGCCACGGATTGAAGTCGGGCAGGCCGATTTCCTCCTCGACGAACTCGATCCGTTCCGTTTCGCGCAGTTTGCCCCGGTACATCCGCAACAAGACCAGATACCCCGCCAGCAGGGACAGCAGCGAAGGGGGGGCGCACCAGAGGAAAAAGTCCGCGAAGTCCAGACGCCCCACCTGCCCTATCAGCATGTTCTGGGGGTTTCCGATTATCGTGGCCGCCGAACCGATGTTGCTCGAAATCGCCAGTCCCAGCAGGAAAGGAATGGGGTTCAATCTCGCCTTGATGAGCGATATGGTCAGCACGGGCGTGAAGGCGAAGCACACGATGTCGTTGGCCAGAAGCGCGGAGAGGAACGCGCTCACGACCATGCTGGCAAGCAAAAACAGCTTCGGCCTTTCTAAAAAGGACGTGATCTTGAAGGCGAACCAGGTGTAGAACCCGCCCAGCCGCAACTGGGCGGATACGATCATCAGGGAATAGAGAAGCAGGATGGTCGGAAGGTCGATGGAGGCGACCGCGCTTTCGGTGGTCACGACGCCGAACACGGCCATGGCGATCGCCCCCAGCAGGGCGACGCCCACCCGGTCGATGGCGAGTCCGGGTATTTTCCCCATCGCGATCCCCGCGTACGCGAGGCAGAAAATCGTCAAGGATGTCATATTGTTTGCCGTCTTTCGATCTTTCTATCGTTCCGATATGGCCAGTTTGATCGCGAGAGCCATGAACACGGTCCCGGCAAGCTTGTTCATGACCTTGCGGACGCGGGCGGACCTATTGAGCCATTCCCCCAGGGTGCCGGCCAGCAGGGCGATCGCCCCGAAAACGAGGATGGTCGCGACGATGAACAAGCCTCCGAGCATGAAGATCTGCGCCCACACGGGACCGCTCTTCGGGTCGGCGAACTGCGGGAGGAACGCGAGGAAGAAAATGGAGACCTTTGGATTCGTGACGTTCATGACGATTCCTCGACGGTAGAGTTTCCAAAGCCCCGTCTCCCCGCCCGCCTCGGATCGAATCTCGGAGTCGGGCGCCCGGAAGGCCTGGAAGGCGAGCCAGGCAAGATAGCCCGCGCCGACGAATTTCAGGACCGCAAACGCGACGGCCGAGGTCTGGAAAACCGCCGCGACCCCCAAAGCCACGGCCGTGCTGTGAACCACAAGCCCCGTACATAATCCGAGCATCACGGTCAACCCCGCGCTTTTGCCGCGCAACGCGGACTGGGTCGTCACGAATATGTTGTCGGGCCCGGGCGCGGCGGCCAGCAGCGCCGACGCCGCACTGAACGCCAAAACGGTTTCAATGGACAACATGAGATCCTTCTCCTTGCAATAATCGAAAAACGGGTTGAAAAAAAGTCGCCGAAAAAATCGAGGCGCGACCTGAAAATAAACGGGATGCCATTATCCGAATTTTAGGCAACAATCAACAGGATAAACGAGAAATGTTTCAGAATTTCTTTGGGCTCCTTAAGCTGGAATGGAAATCAAACGGGAAATTTATCCGAAACCACGGTCGCAAGTTGCGACGACGGTAACTTTGGGATATAATGAAGTCAGTCGAGCGACGAATTGCCGACGAATTCCCGAGGAAGGAAGATGGCCGAATCCGCAAAAAGAAAAGTCAGGTACGAGGATCTCTACGACCTGCCCGAAAACATGATCGGCGAAATCGTAGATGACGAATTGCACGCCCTTCCCAGACCGTCGCCAAGGCACGCGAAGGCCGCATCGGATTTGGGGGCGACGTTGGTCTACCCTTACAGGTTCGGTCGCGGGGGACCCGGAGGATGGATCATTTTGGACGAACCGGAAATCCGACTGGGGGAACATACTCTGGTTCCCGATCTCGCGGGGTGGAAAAAGGAACGTTTTCCCTCGTCGATTAAAACCAACTGGATCGGTGTCGCTCCCGATTGGGTTTGCGAGGTTCTATCCCCGAATACCATGCGTTTGGACAAGACAAAAAAGATGCCGATTTACGCGACCCATAACGTCAAGCACATTTGGCTGCTCAATCCCATAGACAAAACGCTTGACGTGTTCAAACTGGCTTCGGGCGGTTGGCTCTTGCTGAATTCCTACGCGGAAAACGACAAGGCAAGGGCCGAACCTTTCCAGGAAACCGAAATCGATCTTTCGGATTTATGGTTGGAATGAAGAATCGTTCCCCGGAACCCGCCGACCGTCAATCCAGAAGCAGGTTCATCAGCTTTCTCCGCAACACCCTGTAGGAATAGTGCCGCGAGGCGATCTTGTAGTTCGTCTCCGTCATTTCCCTTGCAAGTTCGGGTTTTTCCAGTAAAATGTTGTTGATCTTGGCGAAATTACGATTATTGTGGAGCGAGTTGATAAATCAAAACAACCTTGCATTATGTCACTTAAATTCGAGTGGAATCCGAATAAGGCCAAAAGGAATATGGCAAAGCACGGCGTATCGTTCGATGAAGCCGCGACGGCATTTTCCGACTCTTTATCGGTGACGTACGACGATCCCGATCATTCGGATGAAGAGGATCGATTTATAACAATCGGCATGACATCTTCCGGAATTTTGATAATGGTATCTCATACGTCTCGAAACGACAGAATAAGAATCATAAGTGCCAGAAAATTGACACGAAAGGAAAGAAAACAATATGAAAAAGGATTCATATAACGAAATGGAAGACGAATTGCGACCCGAATATGATTTGTCTAAATTAAAAAATGCAACCAGGGGTAAATATGCATCGAAATATAGGGAAGGAACCAATTTGATTCTCTTGGAACCCGATGTGGCCGAAGTATTTCGAGATGGAGAGGCAGTCAATGAAGCATTAAGGCTTTTGATAAAAATAGCCGACGCCAAAATCCTTAAAGACGCCCAACCCGCCGCTGGAACGGACGCCGCAGGATCCGCAGTCGCTCCGTCCTGCGGCGACCGCTGAACTGTTCGTTCACCGGGCCGAGAACGAGGACCCGTCCGTCGGTGGAAATCTCGAACGGCGTAGCGGCGTCCGCCCCGATCAGCTCCAGGACCCAAGCCGGCATCGGGCGGCTGGCTCCCGCCGAATTCGTATGCGGAAATCGACACGGCAAGGGCCGAACCTTTCCAGGAAACCGAAATCGATCGTTCGGACTTATGGTTGGAATGAAAATACGGTCGCCGGAACCCGTCCATTGTCAATCCAAAAGAAGATTCATCAGTTTTCTCCGCAACACCCTGTAGGAATAGTGCCGAGAGGCGACCTCGTAGTTCGTTTCCGTCATTTCCCTTCTCAGTTCGGGGTTTTCCAGTATTTCCCTGGTTTGACGCACTGTCTTTCCATTGACGTACCCGTCGATTTCGATGGCCTTGAATCCCTTGGGCTTGATGTCCCAGGCGTAGATCGAGTAGAGGTTGATCATGATGGGCTTGCGGAAATAGACGGTTTCCAGAAAGGCGTTTCCGAAGCCTTCTATGGTCGACGGATAGGTGACCAGGTCGGCGTGGGGATAAATGTCGTACAACGTGTAGATTTTCCGGCCGTCCTTGGTGTATCCCCGCGTGTGATTGATGATTTCGGAAACGAACACGGTTTTGACGTTCATCCTTTTCGAATATTCCCGGACGCGCCGCTCGTAGTCGTAGCCCTCGTCGCCGGACGCGTGGGAGATCACGAGCTTGGTCTTCGCCCCCAACAGGCTGGCAAGTTCGATGGCGTGCTCGATCCCTTTTCGCTTTACCACCCGTGTGGGCTGGAGAATCAGGTATTCGTCGTCCTCGACGCCCAGCGCGTTCCGGACGTCCGACGCGTACTCGCCCGGAGGCGGGGGTGGATTTTCGAAATCCATGACGTTCGGAATGACCACCGGGGAAATTCCCGTGCGAAGACTTAGTTGATTGTCGGCCGAAGAATTGATGACCACGTGCTTTATGTGCGGCAGATGCGGAGGAAACGCCATGTTCAGGTAGTCCCAGGCGGCGTTGGTCAGAAACTGCTGCCTTTCCCAGAAGAAATCGTGATGGTGGGCGATGGTCCGGATGCCGGTCTCCATGACGAGTTCCGAGAGCGCGATCCCCAACGGAATGTTCAAGGGAATCGTCAGCGCGTTTTCCGCTACGATCAGATCGATTTGAAACTGCCCGACGAACCTGTAGAGGTGCTTTTTGATATGTTGCGCCAATTTGTGGATCAGCGCAGTCGTTTGCTGCGGGCGTACATCGACTCCGAAACAGCTGTGAAAACAGCGGCGAATTTCCGGGTGCTTGAAATGCGCCTCCGGAAGCAAATACGAGGATTGCGGAGGACGATCCAGCTCCCCGGCGAAATAGAAAGACCGCCAACCCAGGTATTTCAGAACATTGGCCCATTTTTCCGTTTCCAGGGAAACGCCGTCCGTGCCGAAAAAGCGGGTGGAGACGAAACCGACGTTTTTGGCGCATTCGAACAGAGCATCCATACGTACCTCCTCTTTGGCTTTGACACAGTTCAACAGGGTGGTCTAATATACCTCGGCACTCTTGGATTTGGCAAGCGGGAGAAAGAGGTACGGGAAGGCATTAAAGGAGGGATACGGCTATGGCATCGATTTCGAATTTGTTGAAAAAAATCTACGGAGAAAAAAAGGGAGACGAGGCTCGTCGCCTTGTCTCCCCGTTGATCGAATCGTTCTCCCCTCTCGAAAAGAAGAGAAGGGAGATGTTCGACCAGACCGACGCGTTCCTGATAACCTACGGAGACTCGCTGCTCCGCGAAGACCGGCGGCCTCTGGAAACGCTTCGCGAATTCGCCTTGCGTCGTTTCAAGGGATACTTCGATACCATCCACATCCTGCCTTTTTTTCCGTATTCCTCGGACGACGGCTTTTCGGTGATGGATTTCACGGCGGTGAATCCCGATCTGGGGGAGTGGTCCGACATCGACGAAATCGGGCGGGATTTCAAACTCGCGTTCGACTTTGTCCTCAATCACGTGTCCGCCCGCGGCGACTGGTTTCGAAAGTACCTGGCCGAAAAGGAAGGCTTCCGGGATTTGGCGATCGAGGTCGATCCGGCCATGGATCTTTCCATGGTCGCCCGTCCGAGGGCGCTGCCATTGCTGACGGAGTTCGAGAAAAAGTCGGGGGAAAAGGCTCATGTTTGGACCACGTTCGGCGCCGATCAAATCGATTTGAACTACAAGAGCCCGGAAGTGCTTGGAAAAATGCTCTCGGTCCTGCTGTTCTATTTGAAACAGGGGGCGTCCGCGCTGAGAATGGACGCCGTTGCCTATCTCTGGAAAGAGCCGGGAACCTCGTGCATCCATTTGGAGCAAACCCACGACGCGGTCCGGCTGTTCAGGGCGATCATAGAAAAGGTCGCTCCAGGGACCGCGATCCTGACCGAGACCAACGTGCCCCACGACGAAAACACAAGCTATTTCGGAGACGGAACCGACGAGGCCCACATGGTCTACAATTTCACCCTCCCTCCCCTTTTGCTCCATGCCTTTGTAAACGGTGACGCGCGGCTGCTGTCCGAATGGGCGGCCGGACTTCGAACCCCTTCGGAAAACTGCGCCTTTTTCAACTTCACCGCCTCCCACGACGGGATCGGAGTCCGACCGTTGGAGGGAATCGTATCCGCTTCTGAAATCGCCCGGCTGTGCGACAGGGTCGAGAAAAACGGAGGCATGGTCTCTTACAAGACGAACCCCGACGGCTCCCGGAGTCCATACGAGCTTAATATCGTCTATTTCGACGCCCTTCGAACGCCCGACGGTACCGACGCGGATCGAGCCTTGGACGTTCGAAGGTTCTTGGCGTCCCAGGCGGTGCAGTACGCGCTTCCGGGAGTTCCCGCGACATACGTCCACAGCGTTCTGGGGTCCCGCAACTGGACCGCAGGGGTCGAAAAGACCGGCATGCCCCGCAGCGTCAATCGGGAAAAGCTCGATGCCGAAAAGGTCGAAAAGGAATTGGAAAACCCGGACGGCTTTCGTTCCCGCGTATTCCACCCGTACCTGGAAATGATCGGCGTTCGACGAAGACAGCCCGCGTTTCATCCGAACGCGGATTTTCGAGTGCTGGACGCGGACCCGAGGGTTTTCGCCTTCGAGCGAAAGGGCGGATCCCAGACACTTTTGGCAATAGCCAATGTTTCCTCCGAAAGAGTCGAGGTTCGCCTGTCCGGCGTCGGGGAGAACGATAAAATGGTCGATCTGTTCACGAACAGGGAAACGGCTTTAAAAAACCTGGAACTCGAGCCTTGCCAGTTCGTGTGGCTGAGCGACGAATTCCATTGAAACTCCTTTACGGGGGCTTCGGCATGAAAATCGTCTTTCTCCATTACCATCTTAAAACCGGCGGAGTCGCCACTGTCATTAGACAACAGGCCGAGGCGCTGAAAGACCATTGCGACGGTCTGATTCTGGCGGGGGAGGTTCCAGAAGACGACTATCCTTTTCCGACGGTCGAGATACCCGGCTTGGGATACGAATCGGAGGACCGTCCGCCCGAACCTCCGGAGAAGACCGCCCATGCGGTGCTCGACGCGATTTTCGACCGGTGGAAAGACGGTTGCGACGTTCTTCACGCGCACAACGCCACTCTCGCGAAAAACAATACGTTGCTCAGGGTCCTGAAAATTCTTCAAGAACGCGGGATTCGTCTTCTCGTTCAGATCCACGACTTCGCCGAGGACGGCAGGCCGGCGGCATTCTCCAGGGAACCCTATCCTCGCGACTGCCATTACGCCGCCATCAATTCGAGAGACTTCGGGTTCCTGGCCGAAGCGGGACTGGAACCGGAAGGACTGCACCTCGTTCCCAACATGGTGGACTCGCCGCCCGAACTCCGACCCGTCCCCCTTTCCGACAACGTGCTGTATCCGGTAAGGGCGATTCGGCGCAAGAACATCGGGGAAGCCGTTCTTCTGTCCCTGTTTTTTCGAAAAGGCGAAAAGCTGGCGATTACGCGTCCTCCAGACAGCCCTGCGGACATGGAAAGTTACGAGGACTGGAAGGCGTTCTGCAAAACAGCGGGACTCGCGGTCGTCTTCGAAGCCGGCCTGCATGCCGATTTTGGCGATCTCATGGGTTCCGCCCGCCATATCGTGAACACGAGCATCACCGAAGGGTTCGGGTTTTCGTTCCTGGAGCCGTGGCTTTACGGCAAAGGACTTCGGGGACGGTCGCTTCCCGACATATGCGCGGACTTCATGAAAAACGGCGTGAGATTGGATCGCCTCTACCCGAAACTCCCGGTCCCCCTGGATCGGAATGCGACAGAGTCCTTCGTATCCAAATGGACGAGGGCTTTCCAGGATGTCCGCCGCCGTTTCGACCTCGATCCGAACCCGGCCCCGCCCGTGGCATTGGATGAAAACGGGAACGGGCTGGCCGATTTCGGCCTGTTGGACGAACACATGCAAAGATCGGTGCTCGCCAGGCTGATCGAGGATCGAAAGAGCTTGCAAGAGCTTCGGAGAATCAACCCGTTCCTAGAGGAATTCGGACGCGACTTCGCAAACGGAAACACAATCGTCGAAAACAAAAAGGCCATACTGGAAAACTACAATCGAGACAATTGCAGAAAGTTGCTTCTTGACGTTTACGCCAAGGTCTGCGAAATACGAGTAGGACATCGAATCGACAAGCATGTCCTTCTAAGAAATTTTCTAGTTCCGGCTCGATTTTCCCTCTTGAAATGGGTTCCGTATGAAAGACAAGGACACGAATGACAATACCCTCCGCCCCGAGGATTCGGCGACGGAAAGCCTCGGTTGCAGGGAGCTGATCGCGAAGCATGTCCGACCGCTGGCGCCCGTTCCCGCCGGTGCGGTCCCCGGTGGAAAGCTCGACGCTCCGGTTCGATGCGTGCTTTTGGACGTCTACGGAACCCTGATTGTCAGCGCGGCGGGCGATATCGGAGTATCCGGCGCGGATTTCGACCGGAACAAAGTGGAGTCGCTGATGCGGGAATACGGCGTCGCGGGCTCTCCCGAAGAACTGAAGGAAAATCTTGCCGCCGAGATTCGCATAGAGCACGAGCGGTCGCGAAACGAGGGCGTCGATTATCCTGAAGTCGATATCGTTAAAATCTGGGAAAAGGTCTTGAAAAAAAACGATCCGGAAGGGACGATGGCTTTCGCGCTGGAGTACGAATTGACGGTCAACCCGGTCTACCCCATGCCCGATTTCCGTCGGTTCGTGGAAGAGTGCCGCAAACGGTCCGTAAGGCTGGGCCTGATCTCCAACGCCCAGTTCTACACGCCCTTGATTCTGGAATATTTCCTAAATAGCGGACTGGAAAACGCCGGGTTCGATCCGCGACTGGTATTCTTTTCCTATGGATGCGGCCATGCGAAACCGTCCTCTCGAATGTTCGAAATGGCCGCCGCGGAACTGGAAAAATCGGGAATTTCCAGAGGAAACGTTCTGTACGTCGGTAACGACATGCTGAACGACATGGCGCCGGCCGCCGCCCGAGGTTTTCAAACGGTCCTGTTCGCGGGGGATCAACGTTCGCTTCGCACGCGGGAAGGCCATCCGGACGTCGCGGGTTTGCGTCCCGACATCACGGTCGCGAACCTGATGCAGGTCGTCGAGCATGTCGCACTTAAGAACGGAGAAGCCATATGAAATCGATCGTCGAAAATTTGGGAAAATACGAGGAGGCCATCGAGGATTTCAAGGAAATCATCGTCACGAACATCGTCCTGATCGGACAGATACCGGCGCCCACGTTCAAGGAGAAGCGCAGGGCCGACATGGTGCTGGAACGAATGGAGGAACTGGGTGCGGTCGATTGCAAGGCGGACGAGTTCGGAAATCCGATCGGGGTCATTCGGGGAAATTCCCCCTCGAAACCTCCCATTCTGCTGGTGGCCCACTTGGACACCGTGTTCGACGAGGACGTGAACCACAATTTTTCCATCAAGGAAAACGCCGTCACGGGTCCCGGCATTTTGGACAACTCCGCCGGGGTAGGTCTGCTCGCCTCCATGCCCGAGATCGTCCGGAGACTCGGCCTCTCCTTCGATTCGGACATCGTGCTGGCCGGCGTCGTGGAATCCATCGGCGAGGGAAACCTGGGCGGGGTCCGCGCCCTGGTCGATCATTTGAGGACGCCGGTGAGAGGAGCCATATGCCTGGAAAGCGACGGATTGGGCCGCCTGAACTACTATTCCCACAGCATGATCCGGGTCGAAATCGATTGCGTCGTTCCCTTGAAGGAAGGGTGGGAATTCAGATTCCAACCCAACGCTATCCTCGTGCTCAACGAGATCGTCAACGAAATCATGGCCATCAGGCTTCCGCAAAGACCCCGGTCGAAGGTCATTATCGGCAAGATCGCAGGAGGGATCAAGCACGGCACGATTGCGGTGGAAGCTTCCCTGGGACTGGAGATTCAAAGCGCGAACGACGAAATGGCGCGTGAAATTTTCGACAATATCGAGGACATCGTCAGCGAAATCAGCCACGAATACGTGGTGGAGCTTGCCATGAGGACCATCAGCAGCCAAAAGGCGTCGCGACTGAAATATTCCCATCCCTTGATCAAGAACGCGACGCGAATCATGGAGGCGTTGGGAATCAATCACGTGGGCGGACCCAGCTCCTCGGAGCTGTCCGTGTTCCTTTCCAGGAAGATCCCGGCGGTGACCCTTGGAATCACGAACGGAAGAAACTATCAGCAGGAGAACGCGACGATCGAAATCGGCCCTGTCGCGAAAGGCGTCGCCCAAGTGATAGGCGTGCTCTCGGCAATAGACAAGGGAGTGTGCGATGAACAATAAATGGTTGAAGGAAAACACGTTCCATCATTCCCAGTTCAAGGACTTGAAGGAGCTGACGAAGCAGAAGGAAAAGAAGAACCTGAAGATTTCCCTTTGTTTTCCGACATTGAACGAGGAGAAGACCATCGCCAAGGAAATCCTGGTGATGAAATCCGAACTGATGACCCGCTATCCCTTGCTCGACGAAATCGTGGTGATCGATTCCGGCTCGGAGGACCGCACGAGGGAAATCGCGGCGTCGTACGGCGTCGACGTGTACCTCGCCGACGACATTCTTCCGGAACTGGGCAAGGTGAGGGGCAAGGGGGAAAATCTCTGGAAAGCCCTGTTCATCGCCAAAGGCGATATCATCGTCTACATCGACGCCGACATCAACAACATCCACCACCGGTTCGTCTACGGCCTTTTGGGGCCGCTGCTCTATTCCGACCGGATCAGGTTTTCCAAGGCGTTCTACGACCGGCCCATTTTCGAGGAAAAGGGCACGTTGCGCGCCACGGGGGGAGGAAGAGTCACAGAGCTGGTCGTGCGCCCCCTTTTTTCCCTGTTCTTTCCGGAACTGACCCAGATTATCCAGCCGCTTTCGGGAGAATACGCGGGGTTCCGGGACGTGTTCGAAAAAATTCCGTTCCCGGTCGGATACGGGGTCGAGACCGGAATGCTTCTAGACATTTACCACAGGTGGGGACTCGACGTCATGGCCCAGGTCGATCTGGACCGCCGCGTCCACAAGAACCAGGACACCAAGGCCTTGGGGGTCATGTCGTTCGCCATCGTCAAAACCTTCATGGATCGCATCGAGAAACTGGGACGCATCGACATCAAGCAGCCCCTGTACGAGGAGATGATCCAGCACAAGCTGGCGGACAACGAACCTTTGCTCGACGCGTTCAAGGTCGCGACCCTGGAAAGGCCGCCCATGGCGACCGTCCCGGAATATCAGGAAAAGACCGGGGAGGTGTCGTCAATAGAGGCGTCCTCGCCGAAAAACTGAGCGATGAGCGCCTGCAGGCGGCTTTTCAGAACGGCGTAGGAATAAAAGCGGGATGCGACGGCGTAGTTCTTCTCGACCATTTGCCTGCGGCGCTCCTCGTTTTCCAGGACCTCCCTGACCTTGGCGACGTTTCCCCTGGTCAGGTAGCCGTCCATGGCGATCAGGTCGAATCCCTTGGGTTCGATGTCCCTGGCGAAAATGGAGTAGCGGTTGATCAGAATCGGCTTGCGGAAATAGACGGCCTCCAGAAAGGCGTTTCCGAACCCCTCGTACAGGCTTGGGTACGTGATGAAGTCCGCGAGGGGATAGATGTCCCAGAGCGAGTATTCCTTGCCGCCGTTCCTGCTGCCGTTGAGAGGGTCCCCCATTTTCGTCTTCAAAACCCTCAAATCGACCTTGTGCTTGTAGGCGTGCTCCATCAGCCATTCCATGTACTCGAACCCCTCGTCGCCCGCCTCGTGGGAAATGACCAGCTTGTATCGAGGATCGTTCAATTCCCCGATCAACTCCACGGCGTGCTCGATTCCCTTCCTCTGCACGATCCGGGTCGGCTGCAAGATCATGACGTCGTCCGGGGCAAGCCCTATCGCCTCTCTCAGTTTCCGACATCGATTCTCGTCGGTCGCGGGAGGATTTTCGAAATCGATCACGTTGGGGATGATGCTGGAGGCGATGCCCGTGCGAAGAGCCAGCTCCTCCCGCGCGGCCGAATTGATCACCACGTGCCTCATGGTGGGAAGATTGGGTGGAAAGGCCATGCGGATGTAGTCGCCCACGGCGTTGACCGCGAACCGGTCCCGCTCCCAGTAAAAGTCGTGATGATGGGCGATGACCGGAATTCCCTTCTCCGCCACGAATTCGGAAACGGCGAGGCCGAGGGGAATGTTCATGGGAATGGTGGACGCGTTTTCCACGATCAGCATGTGAATGTCGAACTTGCGGACGAAACCGTAGAGTTCGTGTTTCAGAAGACTTCTCAATTCGTGGATTTTTTCGGTAATCGACGGGTCGCGGTAGGCGCGGCCGATCACTTTGCGGTTGATTTCCGCGATGGCCTCGTGCTGGAAGAAAGCCTCGGGAACGATATAGCTGCGTTCCTCGTCCCGATCCAGCTCTCCCGCGAACCAGAAACAAACGTAACCGTTCTTCTCCAAAACCGCGACCCACTTGCTGGTTTCCATGGATACTCCGTCGGTGCCGGAAAAGCGGGTCGAAACAAAACCGATGTTCTTGATCATGCTATAGAAAACCTCGAAACTGAAACTCGCGCCGGGTTCGAAAAAAACAACGACGAACAGCCTCCGTCCATCTGTTCGAGTTGCGCGAAACAACACTGTCGAACAGCGGGTATAATATTTACAATGGTGTTTTTGTCAACCTGCGGAACAGCTCGGGATTGGAATCACGCCAGGGACAAGCCGAACCCCCTCGCCTTTTCGACCGCCGACGGATCTTCCAGCAACGCTCCGGCCCTCGGCGGGGCGTTCGGAAAGAGGCAGGAAAGAAAAGCGTTTCCCATCATTTCCGCCGGGATCTTCCACTGGCGCTCCAGGACTTCCAGATTGCCCTCGACGGGACCGCCGCCGGTGGCAAGCAAGCCGAAAGTTTTTCCGGCAAGAGGCGAGCCGATTTCTCCCGATTCCGCGAATTTGATCAAGGAATACATCCGATCGACGAACATCTTGATCTGGGCGGTATAGCTGAACCAATAGATCGGCG
>CAZNTU010000164.1:11134-12599 GCA_964575975.1 uncultured Desulfobacteraceae bacterium | reverse complement strand
ATGGAAATGCTTTGCCCGGAACGCATTTTTTTATTGCGAAGGGCTTCCCGTTCGCGGCAGAAGGCGTCCAGAAACGCGTTCGCATATGCGTAATCGCACTGCCCCACGTTTCCTAGAACCGCAACGACGGAAGAAAAGGCCACGAAAAATTTAAGATCCTCATCTTGCGTGACGGTGTCCAGTACTGTAACGCCATCGACTTTCGGAGCCGTTACCGCTTCGAAGTCCTTCCACGATTTGTTGACAAAAAGACTATCCCCGATTCGGCCCGCGCAATGGATAACGCCGTCGATCCGGCCAAACGAAGCTTTAATGGATGAAATCGCATCGGCCATGGCGTTCCTGTCGGTAACGTCCGCGCGGTAGTAATCCGCCTCCGCTCCCAGGGACCGCAATTCCTCCAGCAGCGCCTCGACAGTCTTTGTCCTCTCGGATCGGCCGGTCAGCGCCAGGCGCAGTTTATGTTTCGCCGCCAAATAACGCGAGAGGATGGCTCCGAGACCGCCCGCGCCGCCAGTTATCAAACACACGTCCTTGGTCTTGGCAATTCGTTTCCAGGCTTTTTTTCGACTGGCGAGGGTAAAGCTGCGGTCGTCGATTCGTCTCGGGCTTCGTATCTTAACCGAATCTCCCTGGAGGCGAAAATGGCCGCTGACAGCTCCGCAGGCCGAAAACAGGCCGACAATCCGATCGAACAGGCTTTCGGGAGCAGGATCGGAGTCCGCGATTTCCACGATAGAGCCGGAAACGGTTCCGGTTTCCTTGAAAATGGAACTGAAAAACCCGTGCAGAGCTTCATGGGGCGGCATGGCAAGCCGCTCCGGGTTGGAATAGACATGGGCCACTCGGAAGGCATTGTCGGGAAACACCTCCAAAAAGGCTTTCAACATAACCGCCAGCGTTTTGACAGGGTACGATTCCGTCGACGAATCGGAAGCCCGGTCGACAGGTTCCAACCCACCATGTTTTACATCCCTGGGCAGCTTCCATCCCTGAAAGGAAACTAACACGGACGGCATGAAATTTTTACTTTTCAGCTCTCGGAACAGCCGGAGCCATTGGGGTCCGGACTCCGGATCGAGACGGTAGGAGCCAGGCCCGATCTGCTGGAAGGAGGTGTCGGGAAAAACCATGGAAACCCGGCGGTCCTTGTCCGCGGTTTTTTCGTTGATCCGGTCAAGATACGCCGTTTGTGGCGGCGGTGGATCGAAAACGATCGCGCCTGTTGTCGAGAGGGGTTCATCCGGGGACGCGGTGCCAGAAGGCAATGTTTTCCAAAAGTACTCCAGGTAGACCGGTTTCGATCGGTCTTCAACCTCCAGAAAGGATTGCTCCCCGTTTTTCTCCGTGTTTTCGGTTTTCCTGGATTTTCCCGCCAGGCGATGCATTTCCATGACGATATTTCCGGCAGTGTCGGCCATCCGGATGTCAAACAACTGCAAATCTCCCGAGCCCTTTCCGTTGC
>CAZNTU010000164.1:5499-11034 GCA_964575975.1 uncultured Desulfobacteraceae bacterium | reverse complement strand
GGACCGTACTGAAAACCGCGGCTTCGGAAACGGGAGTAGCATTCCCGGCCGTCTATCCGCCGGGGACACCTGGCCAATATTTCGTCCACCTCGAGTTTCGAACTCTCCGTGGGTTCGGTTCCCGAAGCTTCGAATATCAAGCTGCCCTCCGCAAAAGAGCGATCTTGACTTCCATTGCGAGCGCTCAACGAAAAAGCCATCCGCCCGATACCGTCCGCAATGGAAATCGCGAGGGAAACTTCCTTGCTGTCCAAAAAAACAGGGGAGTGCCAAGTCAGCCCGGAAATCTCGGTTACCGGCTTTTTCCTGGCCAGCAGACCTGCGGCTCGCGCCATTTCGATGCTAACCGTTGCCGGAAGCAAAGCCTGCCCATGGATAATATGATCGTTATATCGAAACTCCTCCGCCGCCAGCGAGGTTGCGTAACGAATCCGGTCCGGGGTGGAGTTGTCCCGGTGAACCAATGGGTGCAGGCGCCGGTTGTCCGTGGGCTCTTTCGGGGGCATGCACGAAGGTATGTCGGGCGCGGGCATGTCGATGGCAACTTTTTCGAAAGGATAGGCCGGCAAGGAAATTCTGTAGGTATTGCGACCCGAAAACAAAGATTTCCAGAGCAGAGGGTAGCCCTTCACATAAAGATCGGCCAGCAGACGGATATGTTTCAAGTATTTTTCATCGGAGAGATCCTCCGCCTTGCGCAGATTGTCAAGGGCCTGATTCCCCAGCGCCTCGAGCGTCGGTTCATCGTTGAAGGGGGTCTTTTCCAGGTCCTGGTGGAAGTAGTCTTCGGCTCTTCCCGAATCCAACACGGATCGGATTTGTCCCAGCAGATGATCGATGCCCGTTGTCGCAAAAGCCGCCCTGTGGGAAAAATGACTTCTTCCCACGAGCAAGGTATGGGACACGTCGGCAATTTGACAGCCCTCCCGGTTTGCTTCCAGCCAGCGTTCGAGCTGAACCAGCCTGGCCCTCAGCGCATCCGCCGAACGGGCGGACAAGGCGATCGGATAGGCGGGCGCCTCGACTCCTTTGTCATTTCCGGCACGGACCGGGGCCTCCCGAATAACCAGGTGGGCATTGGTTCCGCTAAAGCCGTAGCTGCTTACGGCGGCCTGCATCGGGATGCCTTCGGGCGGCCGCCAAGGTATGGTTTGCGTGTTGACATAAAACGGGGTGTCGTTAAAATCGATATGGGCATTGGGCTTCGAAAAATGAAGCGAGGGTACCAGGGTTCGGTGGCGCATGCATAAAAGCACCTTGACCACCCCGGCCAAACCGGCGGCCGTTAGCGTATGTCCGATGTTGGTCTTGACCGACCCGACGGCGCAAAAGCCCTTTTCCGGCGCGCTTTTTTCAAACGTCTTTGTCAATGCCTCGATTTCGATGGGATCGCCTAGACGGGTCCCGGTGCCATGGGTTTCGATATAAGTGATTTTCCCTGGATCGATATCGAACCTGGAGTAAATGTCGCGCTGCAATTCGTGCTGGCTTCCGGCGCTGGGTGCCGTAATTCCATTGGTGGAGCCATCCTGGTTTATGCCGGAACCGACGATTACCCCGTAAATGGAGTCGTTGTCCGCCAGTGCCCGGGAGAGGGGTTTCAATACAATGGCAACCACGGCCTCGGCCGGCACGAAACCATTGGCGGTATCGTCGAAAGCCCGGCATTCGCCGTCCTTGGAAAGCATGGCGGCCTTCGACGCCATAATATGAAAATCCGGAGTGTTCATCACCGCCGCTCCTCCGGCGATAGCCATGTCCAGTACTCCGGACCGCAAGCCGTCGCAAGCAAGATGCGCCGCAACCAGGGAGGAAGAACAGGCCGTGTCGATCGGCACGCTTGGCCCTTTCAGATTCAAAAAATAAGCAATCCGCGCGGATAGTATCGCGCTGGAGTTTCCAGTGAAGGTATGCGCCTCCGGAAGCACTCCGGCCTTTTCGAGCTTTAGCTTGTAATCGCCGGAAGT
The DNA here is from genome assembly GCA_964575975.1 of uncultured Desulfobacteraceae bacterium. GTDB lineage: Bacteria > Desulfobacterota > Desulfobacteria > Desulfobacterales > SKZT01. The sequence goes on along the minus strand of CAZNTU010000164.1, from coordinate 9,067 downwards.
ACATCCCACGTAAACCCCGCATTTGCAGTTGCTCAGATCGGAATTCGAATAGCCCGCGTCTTCCAGGGCTCGCCAGGCTTCTTGCAAAAACAGCCTGTGCTGGGGGTCGGTCTGTTCCGCCTCGGCCATGGATATGTTGAAAAATTCCGGATCGAATTTATCGTGATCCTCGAGAAAACCGCCGTAACGGCAATAGGTTTTCCCCGGCGCCAACTGGTCCGCGTCATAAAAGGCTTCCATATTCCAGCGCTCTCCCGGCACCTGTCGAATCGAATCTTTTCCCCCGGAAATATTTTGCCAGAACGTTTCCACATCAGGGGCGCCTGGGAACCGTCCCGATATGCCGATTATGGCGACATCCTCATCCCCGTTTCGTCTCGGGTTTCCGCTATGGCCGAAGGTTGGCTTTTCCTCTTTCCGATTCGCCGCTGCGACATCTGATGTTTTTTCACCGGGCGTTTGGGCATTGTCTCCCGCCATGGACAGGCTTTCGGATTCCCGCGTATCCGCAGCCGCAGACTGGCTTCCGGGTTCCACCGTGTCAACCGAAACAGTTTCCTTTTTATCCGTCGCATGCCGCGCGATCCTTGCCGAGAATGTCCGATGAATATATCCGGCCAATTCCTTCACTGTCGCGTAGTTGAACATGTCCGTGCCTCGAAGCTCGATATTCAATTCGCGATTGAGCCGATCGATGATTTCAACGGACAGCACGCTGTCGATCCCCAAATTATTGAAGGGACGATTCATGTCCAACGGCTTGGGCGAGGAATCGGGACCATCCATGCGCAGCACCTCCCGGATGGTTTCGGTTATCCTCTGGCGAACCCGCTTCAAGGAAGCCTCGTTACCCTCATTATCCCGTTCGGCGGGATCGGAGTCCTTTTTGGGGACGGACGGAGCACGCTTCTCCGCAGATTGCGTCCTGCCCCGAAAAATCAATCCGTTGAATACGGCGCAGGTCTCTCCCCGAGGATCGACAATGAGCACCCGGTATTCATTTTCACCGGTTTCATCCAGGCGCGCGAAAGCCTCGGAAGGAATCGGCTTGAAAACCCGCACCGATTCCGCCTCGAAGGGAAGGGCGGGTCCGGCGTCCGACCAAAGGCAGGCTGCCAGTTGCAGCGCGCCATCGGCCAAATGGGGACCTATCAAATATTGCTCTCCGTTTTTTTCAAATTCCGGCGAGGGCCGCAGCCGCCCCATAACCCGGTTGCCAGACATCCAGACTTGATCCACCGTCCGAAAATATTCGCCGTAGGCATAGCCGAATCGCTCCATTTTTTCATAGAATTCCTTCCTGGCAAACCGGCGCTCGGCGCTTTCCGGAAATTTTGTCATCCATTCGGAATCCTCTTGAGTCGATTCGGCACTCTCCCATATCCGCAGTTCGCCCTTGGCGTGAATTACCGCTTCCGGCGAGTCTCCGGTCGTCATGGAAAATTCGTATCCCCGGCTGCCCGGCCCGATGTGAACGTCCAGTCGATCGCCGGACTTTTCCAAAGTGAAGGGCCTCAGCCATTTCAGGTTTGCCGCGTACAAGGGTTTTTCCTTGGAGACTATTTTTCCGGCGGCAAGGGCGATTTCAATATAGGCGACGGCGGGAAGCACCATTTCACCCGACAACCGATGATCCCGGATTATCGGCGCGGCATCGCTGAGACGAAGTGTAAAACTCGAACCTTGTCCGACCTCGCGTACCGGCTCGAGGGAATCGAACAGGGGGTGGGTAGATTTTGAAGAGGGAGCCATTTCAAAATTTCCCTTGGGTTCCTGGAAATCAATTTTATAAACCTCTCCTTTGAAAGGATAACCCGGAAGGGAAAGGGGAGCGGGAGACAAACCCGCGAGGAGTTTTTCCCACGGGACCTCTTTTCCCGATACCCACTGCCTGGCAAGGCCGGATAATTCGTCGATGCCGGGAACGGGCAAAACTCGCGAGGGCGAATTACTGTAGTCCTCGGTTTCATCGTGTGCCTTTTTCGTCAATGCCTCGCTGGTGAAGCAACCGGTCTCCGAAAGTGTTCGCCCGCGCGAAAAGGCCGTCAGTTGCCGACGCAAATTTTCCGCATCGGAGGTTACAATAGCCAATCGACTGGGCATCGGTTCCCGACCCGACAGCAATGTGCGCGCCAAGGCGGACAGTAGCGGTCCGTTTCCCGGAGTGCCGGCCAAACGCTTTGCAAGATTTCCCGCATGGGCTCGAAGGTGGTCATCGTCCCTGGCGGACAAGGCGAACACCCACGGCCCTTTTTCCTCCTTTGCGGGATCGGACGAATCCGGCGGCGCAAAAGATTCCATCAGCACATGCGCATAGGCGCCGCCGAATCCGAAGGAACTTACCCCGGCCCGAAGAGGCCCGCCGCCGGGCGTGTTCCATTCCACTGCTTCCCGGTTAATGTAAAGCGGGCCTTCCTCAAACCGGATGTAGGGATTGATCTCATTGAACAGGGGCATTGCGGGAATCTTGCGATGCTTGAAGGATAGCACGGTCTTTATGATTCCCGCCACCCCGGCGGCCCCCTCCGTATGCCCGATATGAGCCTTTGCGGAACCCACCGCGCAAAAATCCCGTTTATCGGTATGCTTTTCAAAAGCCATCCTCAAACCGTCGATCTCGACCGGGTCTCCGAGTTTTGTCCCGGTTCCGTGGGCCTCGATATAGCCGATGGTTTCCGGATCGATTCGGGCGTCTTCCCAGGCGTCCAGGATCACCTTGGCTTGGCGTCGGGTGCTGGGCGCGGTTACGGAAGGCGTATAGCCTCCATGGTTTACCGCCGTTCCCTTGATTACCGCGTCGATCCGGTCTCCATCCCGAAGGGCGCGACTCAGGGGCTTCAAAAGGATCGCGGCCACGCCTTCCCCCGGCACGTAGCCATCGGCGGAGGCATCGAAACTGTGGCAGCGTCCAGTGGCGGACAAAGCCCCTAGGGCGCAAAATGCCTTGTAATGCCATGGGCTCAGAATCAGATTCACCCCCGCGACGAACGCCATGTCGCAATCGCCCCGACGCAGGCCCTCTCGGGCCAGGTGAAGCGCAACCAGGGACGAGGAACAGGCGGTATCCACCACGAAACTGGGGCCTGTCAGGTTGAAAAAGAAGGAGGGCCGGTTGGCAAGCATGGACGGCGAGTTGCCCGTGCAGTGATGCGCCTGGACCGGCAATCGGCAACGCTCCATCTCCTGCAAATAATCGTGGAAACACGCACCGACATACATTCCCGTGTGCGTTCCGGAAATTTTGCCTCCATATCCGGCATCCTCCGCCGCGTGATACAATACCTGCAGCAGCCATCTTAGCTGCGGATCCATGGCCGTCGCCTCCCGGGGGGAGATATTGAAAAAATCCGACTCGAAACGGAACGCGTCGTCGATGAAGCTTCCCCATTTACAGTAAATCCGGTCCGATGCTTTCGGGTCGGGATCGAAGTACTTCCCGAGATCGAACCGATCGGCCGGTATTTCGCGAATCAGATCCTCGCCGTTTAAAAGATTTTCCCAGAATTGAACTATATCGTCGCTGCCGCCAAAGCGGCCGGCCATCCCGATAATAGCGATATCGGCATCG
>CAZNTU010000164.1:0-5399 GCA_964575975.1 uncultured Desulfobacteraceae bacterium | reverse complement strand
CCGAGCTTTCGCATGAACGCATCGGTAAATTCCGAAGCAAAATACTCGGCCAACTCGTTGATATTCTGATATTCGAAAAATACCGTGGGATACAGTTCGATTTTGACGTCGGCCTCGATTTTGGCAACCAGGGCCAACAGCTGACTGGAATCGATTCCCAAGTCCATGAAATTTCGTTCCGGGTGTCCGAAGGCGGTGTCGTCACCCGAGGGGAGGGGCAAATTTTCAGCGATATAACGCTTGAGACGTTCGGGCAAGGCCATTGGATTTTCCTTGCGGGGAACAGCTTCGGCCGTCCGGATTTCTTTTTCCGCCACCTCCGGAATTTCAGCACCATGCGTTGCCGATAACTTGAATTGCTTCCGACGGGGAACCCGCTTTGCGCAGAAGCCGTCCATGGACAATATTTCATCCCCCTGCTCGGAATAGACGTGGATATCGGCAAGCCAAATCTCGCCCGTGAATTTCAAGGTCTTGGCGAAGGCAAGGCACCTGGACGGGGTCCGGTCGAATATTCGCAGCTTTTGCACCGACAAGGGCAGAAGCGGATCGGACAGATCATCCGCAATGCAAGCGAGCCCGGTAACGACCGCCCCGTCGATTAGAGCCGGATGAACGAAAAAATCATAAAACTCCGTTTTCATTTCTTCCGACAGTTCCAAGCGCCCCCAGGCCGATCCTTGCAGAACCGAAACGGCCCTTGCGGTTTTCAGCGACGGGCCATGAACGACACCCAGCTTCGCCAGCCTGTCGTATACGAAATCGACGGAAGTAAAGTTGACGGGTAGTTCGAACGCTGTCCGGTTCCTTGTTGTATTTGCCGGTTGCGTTTCGTGAAACAGGTAAAATCCCGTTGCCGCCTGGGTCCAGGCTTCGCTGCCCGGTTCTTTAAAACGGTTCTCGAAAAAAGGGCCTTTCGCGTCTTCACGGGTCGCCACAGAGACGTTTACGGAGGTTCGAGGTTCCAACGCGACGGGCGTATGGAACATCAGGTTGCGAATGCCCGACAGCAAATTTCGAGGCTGGACGCCCGCCGCCGCCTCCACGGCCAGGCTCAAATGCGCCGCGCCCAGGAGCGTGGGCTTTCCGAAAACCGTATGGTCGCCGAGCAGCGGCTCCTGGGCGAAAAACTCCCGGGAATGCACATTAATCTCCTCCGACCGGCTCCTCTTTCGACGAACAGGTTCCATCGTCGAAAAAGAGGAGAGGTCGGCTTCTGCGTTTCCCTCCCCGGGGTGGACTTCGTCCTCGCCCAACCAAAATTGTTTATGCCGGAAAATTGTCGCGGGAAGAGGTTGTCGTTTTACCGCGGTTTCCTCTTCGTCTTGAAGCGGGCTTTCCTGGAGAATCATGTGGCAATTGGTCCCTCCGAAACCAAAGGACGATACCGCCGCCGTCCTCGGATAGCCGTTCGCTTGCCACTTTACCGCGCGGGTGGCGGGAAAAAAGGGAGACCTTTCGAATTCGAACCTGGGGTGGGGGGAATTGCAGTTAAGGGTGGGGGGAATCTCCTTATACCGCAGGGCCGAAATCGTCTTTATCAAACCGGCTATTCCGGCCGCTCGCAACAGGTGCCCGATATTGGACTTCACGCTGCCCACTGCGCAAAATCCGGTTCTCGAGGTATATTTTCCGAATACTTCCGTGGCCGCCTTGATTTCGATCGGATCGCCTAAAAGCGTTCCGGTCCCGTGAGCTTCGAGAAAACCGATTTGCTCCACCTCGATTTTACTTGCCCAAAGCGCCTTCTCGATGACCGCCTTTTGCCCATCGAGACTAGGGACAGTCACGCCCATGGTGCGTCCGTCGTTGTTTATGGCGGAGCCGCAAATTACCGCCACGATCCGGTCCCCGTCCTCTATGGCCGCATCCAGCCGTTTTAGCAAAACAAGGCCCGCGCCCTCGCCCAGTACGATACCGTCGGCATTTTGATCGAACACGGAAGCCCTGCCGCTGGCGGACAACACTCCGGAATGGCTGAAACCGAGATGCAGAAACGGGTCGAAAAGCAGTTCGATCCCTCCCGCCACCGCCATTTGGCACTCCTGGATTCGCAGGGATGCGCAGGCTTTGTGAACAGCCACCAATGAAGAGGAGCAGGCGGTATCCATGGTTTCGGAAGGCCCCTTGAAATTGAAAGTATTTGAAATCCTGCCGGCCATCATGTTCTGCAGGGAATTGACCAGCATATGTTTGAGATCCTGCCTTGCGATCCGATGCATGTACTTTTTTACGTAACTACTCTCTCCGCCTCCCAGGAACACGCCGGTAAGGCTGCCATCCAACTCCTGCCTCGAGTACCCCGCGCTATCCAGCAGGTGCTGGGTAAGCTCCAGCAAAATCCTGTGCTGCGGGTCCATCAAAATCGCTTCCCGCTTGGAAATGCCGAAGTGTTCGGGATCGAAACCACTGATATTGTCCAGGTAACCGCCGGAAATCGAGTATGTTTTATCGTGGCGTCCGCGAGGATCGGCGTCATAGGCACCCCAAAGAAGCGTGCGCTCGAGAGGTGGCTCTGAAATCGAGTTTTTCCCCCCCACCAGGTTTTCGTGAAAGGCCTCGGGAGTTTTTGCTCCCGGAAATCGGCAGACGCGGGCAATTACGGCAATGCGATCGCCGGAGGCAACCTCCCTGTTTCGAACCGGTGTTGCCGATTTCGATTTTATAGGCCCGTTTCGGATCTCGAAAGCAGGCTCCGGCGCGGACGATTCCGGCATGGCGGAGGCGCTTCGTTCATCGGCTTCCTCGGCGGAAATTTTTTGGGCGGGTTCCTGATTTAACGAATCCACATTTAACGAATCCACCAGATCGTGCTCGACCATGTAATCGCATAGGCTCCGAACAGTCGAATTTTCTATAACCGTGTTCGGCGCCATGGATTTTCCCCAATGCGCTTCAACACGGTTCAGCAAGTCCATGAGCAAAATCGAGTCTACTCCGTAGTCTTCCAGGTCCGCGTCCGGATCGATTTCCGCCCGATCCACCTTCAACATATCGGCGCAAATGGTTACGAGCGCCTCCTCCACTTGCTGCCGCCGCTCGCTCCGGCCGGAGGGGAGCGGACTCTCGGATGCATTTTCAAACGTTCCACTTGCCGCGGAAAGCGGATTGAGCGATTTCATCAATTTCTCCTTTTCACCGACCGCCACCACTACCTGGGGCGCTCCCGAATTTACCGCCGTTTCGAAAGCGGCAAGGCCGGTGCGGGTATTCATCGGCCGCATACCTGTTCGTTTTTCAATTACTTTCGCGGTGGTTTCATCCACCCGCATGCCGCCGTCCTCCCAAATCGGCCAATTGACGGCAAGGCTTACACCGCGTCTTTGTCCCGAAAGCCGCATCTTTTCGCGCTGGCGGGCGAATGCATCCATGAAGCTGTTGGCGTAGGTGTAGTCGCATTGTCCTGGATTGCCCATCACCGCGGCCACGGATGAAAACAGGACGAAAATATCCAGAGGGTCGCTTTGCGTGACCCGGTCGAGATTCAACGCGCCCGCGATTTTCGGAGCCAGTACTTGTTGCACGTCACTTGCCTTCTTGTGGTAAATCAGGCCGTCGCGCAACAAGCCCGCGAGATGAAATACGCCGTTGATTGCGCCAAACTGCTTTCTGACGGTTTCGGCAAGGGAACGCACCTGTTCATAATCGGAGACGTCGGCCAGCATGTGGACCACCTTGCCGTCCAGCCTGTCTAAAATTTTGGCTGCTTCCGGATTGGAAGCGGGCTTGCGGCCGACGACAATGGGTATTGCACCGATTTTTTCCGCCAGGTATTTTGCAAACAGCGCGCCCAGCACTCCGGTCCCGCCGGTTATTAAATAGACCGAGGATGCCTTGAGAACCTCTTTTTGCTTTTTGCTGCGCTCGAACTCTAGTTCGACATACTCGCGGATATGTCTTTCGCTTCCCTTGTAGCGAATTTCAAAATGCTCCCCGCTGGCGGCCGCGGCTTCGCCAAGAATGATCCGCGACAACGCGTCGGCCCCCGGCTTGGGCTCAAGCGAGCGATCGGCAATGCCAACCGATTTTATAACGATATTCTCATTTTCCAGCCGCAGGGTTCTGGCAAACCCGCTCACCGCCCAATGCCATGAATCACGCAGGGCTTGCCTCTCCATGAAGCTGTAGAGCACAGTCGTTTCCCGACGGGATCTTCTTCGAGCAAGACACTTGCACAGATTCAAGAGGGGATAAATGGGAGCCGGGGGCCTGGCCGAGTTTGCGATCGACTCCATAGAGCAATTGGCGGATAAGGCGTCGATTATGACCCTTGGGGACAATTCCCGGTCCGAGAGATCCCCGAGCAAGCGGTCCATGTGATCGAAATTTGACGGATCGACAACAAAATCGCGGGGACCGATCTTTTCGAATACGGTTCCGGTTTTCGCAAGGATCACGGGGGAATCGGTTTCCCGACCGATGTGTTTTTCCATTGACTTCTTAAAGCTATCGTCCCCGGACAGCACAAGCACCGGACCGCGAAAGGGTGATAGTGGATACGAATCGCCCGCCCCGAATTTCAAGGGAGCCGGGGTCCATTTTGGTACCAGGAAATTTGCCGATGTGGCTTTCGCTTCCTGCCCGGAAACCTCGTCGGGGACACCCTTTTTCAACGGGCGAATCATGAAATTGCGAATCTTCACGGCCACCCTTGACCGGTCGTCGGTGATGCACAGATCGAAACCGGCGGTCTTTCGATCGAAATCGCCCCGAGAACTTGCGGGGGTCGCATGCACATAGCCGTTTTCCTCCAATGGACCCCAAATTTCCAATGTTTCCATGCTGAAAGGAACGAAGGCTTCCCGACGCCCATTCGTTGCCGTGTGCAGATAAAGAGCGGTTTGGAAGGCCGCATCCAGCAAAGCCGGATGCAGTTGGTACAAATCGCAATCTTTCTTCCAGCTTTCGGGAAGGCGAAAGCACGCCGCAGCCTGGCTACCGTCGGTGTGAAGTTGTTCGATGGATGTAAAGGACGGTCCATAGGCAAATCCCAGATTTTGGAAATGCCGGTAGCAATCCTTACTCGACACGGTCCGGGAGCATCTCGCCACGATCAATTCCACATCCGGACCGGCGGCGGCCGCGCTCGGCTCGATCTCCCCGGATTCGAAATCCAATATTCCCCTCGCCCGCACGCGCTTTTCCCCGGACAAGCCTGCTTCTCTCGTAGTCAATTCAAAGGCCGCGCAATTCTTTTCTTTAATCGGATGCAACTCCAACAGCAATGAACCCTTTTCGCGGCCCACGGGGCTCAGCCAGACCAGATCCCGGATTCGAATCACTTTTCGATTCTCGGCCAGCGTGCCCCCGGCTCTAGCCATTTCCACGTCCGCGGCACCGGGTATAACACCGGCACCCATTATCTCGTAGTGCGTAAAAAATGGGCTCTCCGCTCGGAT
>CAZNTU010000163.1:0-12609 GCA_964575975.1 uncultured Desulfobacteraceae bacterium | reverse complement strand
AGACCCTGTGAAAAGCCACAAGCGCTATACGGAGGACATCCCGCCGGTCCGGACCGAGGCGACCGAGCACACGGTCTGCGGATACTGGTGCTCGCGCCTGCAACATGGTCGGAGCCCTGGCGAAGCAGAAGTGCTTCTACCATCTGTTCACGGCATTGGTCAAAATGGGCGAGTCGGGCGCGCCGGATTGGCTCCAGGCGTACCACGAGCCAAAAAATGTCCGAGCTGCCGAAAGTCCTCGAAGGGAACCTTAACTTCCGGCTCTGGTCCGACGCCGAAGAGGTTGAACATTGTTGCGAATCTTGACGCGTCAGACCAGAATGGTCTGGTTATCTTCGAGGGGCCGCATTTCCAACGCAAACCCGCATTGAAACCTGTGAAAGAGAACAATTCGTTCTTGCATCAAACGCGGGCAGACAACGATAGGCCTGAAAAGTCACTATTTCAGACTGGCGATATCCTTCCGTTCCTTTTTCGCGAGCCATTCAGCCAGGACCATCCCGATAATGGCGAGGCATTCCATGTCCAGGTAGTGCTCGGCGCTTTTTTCGAACAGCATGGAGCAGTCGGCGGGAAACTCCTCGTCCGCGTCGTTGAAAACCAGGTAGATCGGCACCTTCGGCAGGGGCCGGAACATATAGGACAGGTCGCAGGAAATGCCCAGGTCGCGGGGTTCGCCGCCCAGCTCCCGGCAGTGCGCCTCGAGCGCGCCGATCTTGCCCGAAAAGACCCGAAAAACCGGGCTTTCGGCCGTGTTCCGAAACCCTTGGACATACGGGGCGGCGTCCCGGAAATCCTTGTACGTTACGAGTTCCCGGCTGTCGCTAGGCGCGTCGGGGCAGAGCAGGAGATACTTGCAGAGGATGACGCTCACCGAATGCTGCGGACGGTCGCCGTTTTCGTCCGCGATGCCTTCCGGCGCGACCGTGTAGTTTTTGTTCAAAAAGGGAATCCCGACCGCGTTTCCGTCCACCCGGACGCCCAGCAGTTCGGATTTTCCCGTCAAATCCAGTTTCGCCACTTGCGAAAGATAATCTTTGTAGATCTTTTCGAATACAGGTGCTTCCGGTTGCATGCTTTTCTTCCTTGCCTCGTACATGTCTACGCGGGGCCCGACGCCCCGCCGTCGTTGGTTGTTGTTTCTCTTTGCTCTTTCCTGCAAGGCGGCTTCACCACAGACGGACCACCTTCCGACCGTCCTGCAATTGCGCCCGGACTATTTCCATGTGCCGCAGCGTGACCATTTCCCGTTCGAACTCGTCCATGCCCAGATTCAAGTCGGCCGCGATTCGATCAGGGGCAACGGGACCGCTTTTTTTCAGGTAATCGACGATATCCTGCTGCCGTCCGGCCAGGGCCGATTCGGAAGAGGACATGTTTTTCGCGCTGTAGACGGCCCACGGATCGCAGGCTTTCGGTTTCGCGGCAAAGTCTATGTAGCAGTCCTCGCACACGGTCCGCCCGAAGATTTCCATGGCGTCGGCCTCGTCGATTTCCGCGTCGCATTTCTGACACTTCATTTTCGCGCCTCCCTTTTCCCGACTCCTTGTATTAAAAAACACCGATTTGCTTCAGCGGCCCCGAACGGGATATCGCGTCCTTGACCTCGTTTCGGAAAGCCGTGTGCCGGGGATATTTTTCGCGTGCGAACCCGCGCATGAGGTTTCGCGCCATCGGAACGTCCGAGGCGAGAACGTAATGCTCGCACAGCGCGGCCAAGGTCAGCGCGGCGCTCCCGTAAGCCCCTCTGTGCTGGTTGGAAACGATGTGGTCGATGCGGGCGCATCCGATGTGCTCGGCCCACTCCAGCCAATCGGAGGCTTCCTCCGCAGACGGCTTTATATTGCCGATTCCCTTTTCCACTTCCTCGACGGCCATTTGGTCGTATTTGTCACGCTCGTCGCTTTGGGAGTAATAGGAATATCTTCCGGGACGGCCCGCGTACAGCCGGAACATTTCCCCGACGGCGACGGCCGCCTTGGAACGATCAGTCAGTATGCGGAGAACGGAGGAAAACAAGAGCCCCGCCGGGGAAGAGGACCATCCGACCGGCTTCAGGTCTTTGCGGAATTCCAGCGCCTCCCCGACGGAACCGGCCATCAGGAGAGCCTTGACGTGCAAGGTCTTGTCTCGCTCGAACACGCCGGTTTTCGAATGCGACGCCAGCAGGTCGTTCAGTTCCCGGTCCCGGACGTCCTGCCGGGAAGCCTCAGTCAAGAAGTCGAGCAGGTTGGTCTCGGTGGCGGAAGAGAGAAACTGTTCGCGCCTGGCCTCCAGGATTCCCGCGTCGTCGTTCGTCTTTTCGCAGGCTTCAACGAGATGCCGGGCGGCCGTTTCGCGGAATCGGCCGGCCGGAAGCGCCCCGAGCGCCTTTTTGCACGCCTGGATCGTTCCCGTCCAATCCTCCGCGTCCTTTAAAGCTTCGATCCAGAAAAGCCAGCCTCTCGGCTGCGCCGCTCCGTATTCGCGGACAGCCTTCGCGACGGCTTCCGCGCCTTTCAGCAAAAGCAAGGCCTCCAGGCGCAGCAGGACGGAACGCTCGTCCGGCTTTTCGGACAAATAGCCGATCCACTCTTCCAGAAACCGTTCCCGGTCCTTCGGCTCGTCCGGCAGCGTCCCCTCCACGTCGCGAAACATGGGAAGCTCGGCGAAGTCGCCGGTTCTCGAGTACGGGTTCGGGTTTTTTCCGAGAACCATGCTTTCGGCCACGGCCTCGACTCTTTCCTCGGGACGGGTCGTCTCGTACACGGACCGGACATGGCATCCCCTCGCTTCCTTGAGGTCGATGCGGCTCAACGTGACGCGATAGAAATCCAGGCCGTCCAGAAGTTCGAAAAGCGCTCCGTATATCCTCCTCGCGTCCTCGAAATTCTCCGACAGGAAGAAATCCTCCGCGATCAAAAAGAAATCCTCCAGCTCCTCCGCCTGGTCTTCCCCGACAAAGTCCGGATCTTCGTCGTCATAGTCGTAATCCTCCGGGTCGTCGGGGTTCTCTCCGTTCTCGATCGCCTCGATCCGCTCCTCGATCTCCTCCTTCAACGCCTCGATGCGGGAAAGAATCTCCTCCGCGTCCGAAGCTTCGGAATCTTCGGGTTCTTCGGTTTCGGCCGCCGGAGAGGCTTCGCCGTCGTCGAAGTCGGACTCCGCCGAAGAAAACCGCTCCAAAAAGTCGTCCCTCTCCCGAACCGGAACATCGGCGGCCATTTCCATGATGGCGTCGATCAATTGCCGCTTGGAAAGCTCCTCGCATTTTCGTTCCAGAGCTTTCATGAAAGCGGCCGCGCTCGTTTTCTTGTTTTCCAACGTCATTTTTTCCATCCTTTCGGCACGTTCCGCGATCAGCCCGATCGGCCGTCGCGGGTCGCTCAAACCGGTCGCAATAAAACCGCATTTGATGTATGACGCGAACGCGCTTTTTGTCAAGGACAAGTGTCGAATCGGTATTTCGCGGGAAAGTTGGAGCGTCGATGGAAACCGTTGTCTTGAGCCAGCTGGCCTATCTGATTACAAGCCATCTCAAAAAAGCCGAATTATAATTTTGACGCAACCAAGACGAACCATAGCCGGAAAGTTTTCCGCATGGTATTCGTACCGAACCACAAGTCGCCTGAAGTTTTGGAGCCAGGCGTACAGTCGTTCCGCATTCCGTCTGCGCCTGAAGCTTCCGCGTTTGCGTCCGTCCCGGGTTTTCGGCATTTCGCGCCCCTTGCGGCGCGGCGCGATTATCTCGACTCCGCGCTCTTCGAGAAGCTTTTCGTCGGGCTTGCCGCTGTCGTTCGCCTTGTCTCCGAGAAGCTTGTCGGGCGTGCAATCGGTAAGGGCCTCGGAACGAAATAAATATACCAAATCCGCTCGCATTATCGGCTTACGGCAAACTCGACGGCCTATTTACCTTGTTTCGCAGCCACAGACTGTCGTTCCGCATTCCCGAGGAGTCTTCGGCGGCAAACGGCCAATTCCGTTCCGTCTCCGGGCAATCCGAATCTTTCCGGGACGGCTTGAGGTTTCCCCCGCCTGCCGAATGCGAAACGCCCGTTTCGCCTTGCCGACTTCTTGTTCCCCAAATCCGTTACAATCAGGAAATTTTTTATAAATCATATTGACCGTTCCAGGTTCGATCGAGGTATAATGGCATCGTTTCATATACGTTCTACGCTAAACGGAATGGAGGCGAAAATGTTCAACTATGGTCTGTTTCCTGTCGCTTTATTCATATTGTCTTTGTTGTTGCCTTTGCACGGAGCGGAAGGTTCGACCTATTACATCCCATATTGCGTACTGGGAAAAGGAGCGGCCACGGGCGTGGGCATAAGCAACCTGAGCACGACCTCCAAGGCGAACGCGACCGTCAAGGTATACGACCAGTCCGGTCGCATGGCGAATATGCGCCATGTCCAAATCGAGCCCGAGGGCCAATGGTCGGACGTGCTGGACGATTCGGTATCGGGAGAAGGCTGGATACTGGTGGATTCCGATCGGTCTTTGGCGGGACTTTGCTTTGCGGTAAAGGACGATTGCATGATGTATGTTCCGCTGTCCGAATCTTTGTCCAAAAAATTGATGATTCCCCATGCTTCCCAGAACTTCTTTTGGGACACTGTGGTCCATGTCGCCAATCCTAACGGGCAAATGGCGTCGGGGACCCTTTGGTTCAGAGACACGGAAGGAAACGAGGTCGCCCGGCGACGGTTTGAAATACCGGCCTTGGGAAGCGCGCGAATACCGTTGTCGGTGGTTTTGGGCAAAACGGAAGCTTCGGGAGGGAGCGTCCTGGTGGAGAGCGACCGGGCGATCGCAGGATTCGCTCTTTTTCAAAACCGTAGAACAGGACAATACTGGTGCAACGGCATCAACGCCACTCCTCTCGACATCTCCGACTTCGATGGCGTCTGGACAGGCGTCGTGGATTCCAGTTCGGCATCCGGAAAAGACGACGGATCTTGTTCTTCGGAGAAACTTTCCGTTTCCGTCGAAGTCTACCGAAATACGTTCGAGGGAACGGCGGTAAACGCCTCCGGCGAGTCTTTGAAGCTGAAAGGCGCCGTCACGTACGAAGGCGCCGTCTATGGAATCGCTCTTGAAAAGGACGAGCAGGAGGCTTCGTTTACCGGCAAAGCTTTCGGGGATCAAATCTTCGGCAAATGGATAGGGAAGGACAAGTGCCGCCTGAACCTGAATATGGATAGGCAATAGCCGAAGGGCGGTGGAAGGCGAATCGCGATAAACCGATCTTGTGAACCGCGATGACACAAAGAGCACAAAGTTTTCTCGACAAAAACTCGGCGTCCTTTGTGCCTCGGTGGTTCAATTTTTTCCTCGACCGTCCGTTTCCAAGGAGCGAGATTCCGCCCGTTGCACGTCCATATCCACGAAGGAAGCCAGGATTTCGCCGGTTGCGGCCTTGACCTCCTGCCACGCCTGCCTCAGGGAGACAAGGGCGAGGGCGAGTCTGGCCTCGGCCCCGACAAGGTCGCGCTGAGCTTCGTTCAACCTGACGAGCGAAGTTTGGCCCGCCGCGTACTCCTTTTCCACCAGATCCCGGTTTTTTCTGACCAGCGAGGCGTTGGACCTTTGCAGGACCAGCTGTTCCTGGGCCGAGGAAAGGTTGGCCGCAGCTTCTCTTACCTCAGCCTTGACCGCGATCAGCGTCTCCTCGAAATTCTTTTCGGCCTCCATTTTGGCGTAACGGGCCTCGTTCAGCCTCGCGCGATACAGCCCGCCCGAAAAGATATCGTAGGAAAGACTCAGCGCCACGGTATTGCCGAAATCGTCGGCCTCGAGCCTGCCGCTGTTTTTCCGTTCGCCGTCCAGCACGCCGGTGAGCGCCAGGGTAGGGTAGAAGTTCGATTTCTCGACGCCGATCCGGCCGTTGGAGCGCAAGACGGCGTACTCGGCTCCGATCAGATCCGGACGGAATTTTTGCGAAATGTCGATCAGCGGTTCGGCAGGAGGAGCGTCCATTTCCGCCGGAGTTTCATCGTCGAGGGGCGCAAGCTGCAAATCCGTTTCGAAACGTGCGTCGGACACGCCCATGAGCGATGCCAACCCGTACAGCGCGACCTGGTACGACCTTTTGGCGGCGATCAGGTTGGATTTCGCCGTGTTGATCTGAACCTCGAAATTGAGAACGTCGCTCAAAGACCCTGTCCCGACCCGAAGGCGCGCCTGCGCGTCCTTCAGCTGTTTTCGGTTGAACACTTGGTCCGCCTCGGCGATGCGAATGTTCTCCCTGGCCAGCAGCGCGCTGTAATAAGCCTGGGAGACCGCCGAGAGCAGAAGCCTTTGGACTTCCCTGCGGGAGGCTTTCGTTTCCTGGTACCCGTAGATGGTGGCCGCAGTGTTGAATTTTCTTTCGAATCCGTCGAAGATTATCCAGGATGCGGTCAAATCGGCGTTGTAGTAGTCCTCGGGACTGTCCGTATCCAGCCGGGCGCCGGGAAAGGCGGAAGACAGAGCCGACGCGTTTCCCTTGGCGTTGTTCGACAGCTCGACCCGGGACACGGACGCGGAGGCGTCCAGCCAAGGCCAGTAGAAAGCCTTGGCTTGGTCGATGCGTTCCTTCGCCTGCCGCACCCGCTGCGCCGCCGCCTCTACGGAGGGATTTTGCTCCAGCGCCGTCGCCTGGGCGGTTTCAAGATCCAAAATTTCCGTTTCTTCTGTCGATACGGCATCCGCGGCGAACGAAACCCCGGCCTGAAAAAGACATGCCGGCGACCACGTCGCGGAAACCCCGGAAATCCCTATTAAAGCACTCATCGCAAAACACGCGCATACAAGTCGAGACCTGCCAAATTTTTCCATGCTCGCTCCATTTGCAGTAACTTTTTGTCCGACGCCCGACACCAGGGGCGGTGAAAATCATCATTTTCGAAGAGAAGGTTTTCCATCCGAAATTCGTTCCGAATGTTCGGTTTTCCATTTCCTCGTCCGCCGGGACCGCCTAGGGAAACAAGGCAAGGCTTGCATGCCTGGAAAGGAACAAAACCGGGAGGAAATTCCAGTGCCGGAAAACCGACATTTTCATCGCCCCACAACCCCCAACCCCAATAACCAATAACGAATTAACCAATAACGAATTAACTTGACATCGTAAACATAAGCCGCAACCAATTGAAATATTTCGACCTTGCGCGGTCGGGTCGCAATTCCCCCCTCAAGGGGGGAATTGCACCGCCCTCCGACCGCACGGGTCGATAAATTCGGCATGCTACCCGTTAAGTTTACAATGTCAAAATAACCAATAACCAATAACCAATAACCAATAACTAATAACCAATAACTAATAACTAATACCTCCCACCCCCCGCAACCGAAATCTTCCCCTCCATCCGCTCGTCCTCCCAATCCGAATCGTCGTACCTCCTGCTGGACGGCTCCACTTCCTCCCTGCCGAGCCACCGGCCGGTTTGCATCCTCGCCGCGACCATGCGCAAATCGTTCAGTATCGCCAGCAGGCAAGGAATCAGCACCAGGGTCAGAACCGTGGCGAAAGCCACGCCTGCTGCGAGCGACAAGGCCATGGGGATCAGAAACCTGGCCTGGAAATTGGTTTCCATGATCAAGGGCGTCAAACCTCCCACCGTGCTCAACGTGGTGAGCATGATCGCCCGGAATCTTCTGATGCCGCCGTTTACGATGGCGTCGAAAAACGACATCCCCTCCGCGAGATTCTCGTTGATTCTCTCGATCAGCACGATGGCGTCGTTCACCACCACGCCCGAGAGCGCCACGAAACCGAACACGCTCATGATCGAAAGCTCGAACCCCAGCAACAGATGCCCTATGATTCCCCCGATGATTCCGAACGGGACGACGAACATGATCACGAAAGGCTGCGCGTAGGACCGGAAAATGGCGGCTATGATGATGAAAATGCCCAGCAGCGCGAGCGGAAAACCCACGAACAGGCTTTCGAAGGATTCCCTCATTTTCTTCTGCTCGCCCTGGAGCGCCACGTGAATGCCGTCGTTCCTACGCTCCAATTCCTGAAAAAAGCCGCCTTTCAACTCCGCGAAGATCTCGTTGGCGTTCGCCTTGTTGGTGTTTACGTTGGCGCTGACCGCCACCCTGCGCATTCCGTCCGTGCGGGTAATGGTCGAATATCCCGGCGCGAAGCTGCAATCGGCGACGGAAAACAATGGCACTTCGTGTCCTTGCGGTGTTCTGACCCGCACCCGCTCCAGGTCGGAGAGACTTTTTCTTTCGTCCTCGCTGTATCTCACACGAACTCGGATGTCGTCCCGGCCCCTTTGCAGACGGACCGCCTCCTCGCCGTAATACCCGGCGTAGACTTGGCGCGCCAGGTCCTCCACGGTCAGGCCGAGCGCTCTGGCTTCGGGTTTCAACGAAAATCTCAGCTCGTTCTTTCCCGGAGAAAAATCGGACCGCACCTGATATACGCCGTCGAATTTCCTCAGACGCTCCATGAGATCGTCGGCTGCCGAGAGAATCTTGCGCATGTCGTGCCCTTGCAGCCACACCTCGATGGGGGCGCCCGGAGGACCGTGCTGCATGCCCTCGATGGCAAGCGATTTTACGCCGGGAATCGGCCCTATCTCGCTTTCCAGTTCGGCCATGATGTCCTTGGAATGCACGCCCCTTCTTTCGGAATCCAGCAGGATCGCCTGGACCCCTCCCACGTTGGGGCCGTACTCCGGAATCTCGCCGAAAGTCATGCCTAGAAAGGAAAGACGGTTCTCCAGGAGCGGTTCCCCGGAAAGAGTCCTGGTACGTTCCGCCACCCTCAGCAGCGCCTGGTCGATTTGCTCCACCGCCCGTTCGGTGACTTCCTGGGGAGTGCCGCTGGGAAACTCCACGTTGGCGTTGACGACGAACCCGTCCACTTCGGGAAAGACCTCGAATTTCAAAAGACCGCCCATGACAAGCCCGACCGTTGAAAACAGCAACGCGACGGCCGTGCTGAACGCCACGTACCGCCACTGGAGCGTCTTTTTCAGGAATGGAACGTAAAGCTTTTCGACGAACCAATCCATGGCTTTCTTGACCCGCCTATGGACCGTCTCCCCGGCCTTGTGGAAAACGCTTTGCTTGTTCTTGTTCGCGTTCGGGTCGGGAAGCTCGCTCAAATGGG
The DNA here is from genome assembly GCA_964575975.1 of uncultured Desulfobacteraceae bacterium. Classification (GTDB taxonomy): domain Bacteria; phylum Desulfobacterota; class Desulfobacteria; order Desulfobacterales; family SKZT01. The sequence goes on along the minus strand of CAZNTU010000163.1, from coordinate 3,518 downwards.
CCGGAAGCAAAATCAGGCATTCCACCAGCGAGATGAGCAAGCAAGCGATGACGACGGTTGGGAGAATAGCGATGAATTTTCCCATGATTCCGCCGACGTAGGCGAGGGGAACGAAAGCGACTACGGTCGTGACCACCGCCGCGAAGACCGGGAGGCCCACCTCGCAAACGCCGTCGACCGCGGCCTTGAGGGGCGGCGCGCCCAATTGCCTCTTGACGTAGATCGATTCGCCCACCACGATGGCGTCGTCGACGATGACTCCCAGCACCATGATCAGGCCGAACAGGGAGACCATGTTGATGGTCTCGCCCAGTCCCCATAGTATTGCAAGCGCTCCCGCCACGGACACCGGGATGCCCATTCCGGCCCAGAACGAAAGACGGATGTCCAGAAACAGCCACAAGAGGGCGAACACGAGGCAAAGTCCGATCGCCCCGTTCTTCACGAGAAGGTTTATGCGGTCCCGGAGCATGTCCGTGTTGTCGTAAAGGATTTTCAAGTTGGCCCCGGCCGGGAGCCGTCCCTGCTTTTCCTTTACGAACTCGTTCGTGGCCTTCGCGATGGCCAGGGCGTCCTCCTCGGGGGTCTTGCTGACGATCAGCAGGACCGACCGCTCTCCGTTGACCTCCGCGCGCATGGGGTCCTCGACGAACCCGTCGCGGATTTGCGCCACGCGGTCCAGCGTGATTACGTCTCCCTGGGGGGTTGCGCTGACTACGATGGAGGCGAGTTCGGCCCCAGTGTATTTTCTTCCCATGGTCCGCACGCGGATTTCCTCCCCGCGCGTCCGGATCGTTCCGCCGGCCAAGTTCAAGTTGCTTTGCCGAACCGCGTCCGACACCTGCTTGAACGTCAGGCCGTACTCCCGCAAGCGTTCTTCGGAAATCTCGATCCCGATTTCGTAGTCCCTGGCCCCGAAGGTTTCCACCTGGGATATGGCCGGGATCTGCTGGATTTCGTCCTTCAAGGACTCGGCCCATTCCTTGAGAAGTTTTTCGCTCATGTTGCCGGAAAGATATAGAAGAACCACGGGGTCTTTGAGGGTCAGTTCCGTGATAACCGGCTTTTCGGCGTCCACCGGGAAAGTGGAGATGGAATCCACTTTGTTTCTGACCCGGTCCAGAACCTTGTCTGCGTCGTAGTCTTCGCGGACTTCAATTAGCGCGTACGACAGGTTCTCCGACGAATTGGTCGTATACAGCTTGATTCCCTCGAGTCCCTCGATGGCTTCCTCGATTTTTCTGCTGATGCCTTCCTCCACCTCCTCCGGGTCGGCTCCGGGATAGGCGACGCTGACGGTGATCATGTCGAGGGAGAACTCCGGGAAATTTTCCCGGATCATGGACTTGGCCGCGATGCCGCCGCCTAGAAACACGAGCAGCAGCACGATATTGGCGAAGACCTTGTTTTTCGCGAAGGCGGTCATGATGGCTCTCATATTGGAGCCTCCTTGTCGTTCGGCAAGTCGGACCTGCCGGACTTGTCTGACTGGTAGGCGGGGGCGATTTCGAGCAGGCTGTTCTCCAAGGGGTTGGTCAGCCGGGTGGTTACCACCAGGTCTCCCGGCTTAATTCCGGAAGATACCAGCGCGGTTTCCCCTTGGGTTCGGGCGACCGTCACGGGGACTGTTTTCAAACGGTTGTTTTCCGACACGTAGATCGTATTTTCGAAACTCACCGCCCAGCGAGGAACTTCGAACACGTTTTTCAGGGTTTTTCCCGGAATGGCGACCGAGCAGAACATGCCCTCCACCAAAGGAAGGGCGTTGTCGCCGTTGGAAATCGCCTTGGACGCCTCCACGCGGACTGCCAAGTGCAGCATGCGCGTATTGGCGTCGAACCTGACCACGCGATGCAGAACGCCGGTCCATTTGTGGCCCGCCGCATCCTCGGTCCACCCGATTTCGCATTCGACTTTTTCCAGGCCCGAAAACCAAGCGGCACCCTCCAGGGCGCGGCCGGGGTCGAATTTCAGCCAATCGCGGGCGTCTCGGCTGTCGATGGGGACGTGGATTTCCAAGACGGAATCATCGGCCAGCGTGACGATGGGGTTTCCCGGCGCCACGTACTGCCCCGGCTTCACGGAAACCTGCTTGAGTCGTCCTTTGAACGGCGCGTAAACCATGCATCGCTTCAGGTTCGCCTCGGCCACGGAAAGCCCGGCCAGGGCGGAAGAAAGGCTGCTTTTGGCTTCCCCGATCTGCATCGGGTAAAGCTCCACGGCCTGGGCCATCTGGTCCGCCTGGTCTGCGGCGAGATTGTAGGCTCGTTCGGCGTCGTCGACGTTGGATCTCGCCCCCACGCTGTCCAGCGCGAAAAGCGTCTCCAGCCTTTCGAATTCCTGTTTCGCGAGGTCCCTGTTCCGCACGAGCGTCTTCAGCCGCTCCCCGTCGAGGGCGTATCTTCTTTCCAGTATGCGAACGGATTGTTTCCAGCGGTCGACTGCGGATTTCCCCTCCTGGAACGCGGCTTCGTAGTCGGTCTTGTCGATCTCGAAAAGAAGCTCCCCCGAGAGAACGACTTCCCCGACCTCGAGTTTTGAATGTATCCGCACGATTCTTCCGGAAACCTCCGGAGAGATCGGCACCACGTCCAGGGAGCGGACCTCGCCGTACCCGGTGATCGACACGGGAACGTCCGAAAGCGTCGCGGATAGCGTCTCGACACGAATCGGACGTTCCTCGAGCCGGACCTCGGCGGGCGGCTTCTTCAGATTCGCCAAAGCCATCATTCCCGTGAAGCCCGCAACCAGAATCAAGGCGCACAGCACGACTCGCAGCAGTATCTTGTTCGACTTGAACCACGAATTCATTTCGCCTCCATGACCTCCTTTACCTTTTCGAGCGCCTCGCACCACTTTCTGGCCGTATCGGCCCCGATTTTCGATACAATGTCCTCGAATTTTTCCAAAATCGCCTTTTCGACCCTTTCCAGATCCCTTGCCGCGTCGGGCGAAACGCGCACGACCACTTTTCTGCGGTCCTCCTTGCTTCGTTCCCGGCTCAAAATCCCCTTTTCCACGAGCCGGTCCACCATGACGGAGGCCGAGGGCGCCGAAACCCCCAACAGCTCGGCCAGCCGCGTGATGGTCGCCTCGCCTTCCCTGCGCGCGGTCTTGACCACGTGAAGCTGGGCCATGGAAAGCTCGTCGAACCCGACTTTTCTCCCTTCCTCGGCCAGACAGCACGCCTGAATCCGAAGCACGTTCTCCTGAATCAGCCTGCCGGTGTCGAAAATGTACTTGGCAAGCGACTTCATTTCGTTTTGGTCCATGTGTTCGTTGTTCACCAACTTTTATTTGCGCGATTCAAAGCGCTTCGAAAAATTAGATACTTTAATTTTTAGCCTACAAAAAGTTTAGCGCCAGAAACATTTAGGAATTCTAAATAAAACGGTTTTCGTCATGTGTCAACTCTGTTTTTCGAGACCGGCAATTCCAATTTTAACAGATTCGACCCGCCCCGTCCGCCTCGTTCCCACGTTTCACGCTCATCCTTACACACAAATTATGCAACCCTT
>CAZNTU010000162.1:0-12632 GCA_964575975.1 uncultured Desulfobacteraceae bacterium | reverse complement strand
GGTGCCTCATCTTCTCTATCGTTCCGGACCGTTGCGGTTTCCGCCGAATTGGTGAATTTTCGGTCTATTGAATTTTAGAGATCACGACGAGAGGAAGACCGGATATAAAGTCTTCGAGCACGGCTCGTCATTGCGGGTCGATTTTCGAATCGAAAATGCCGCCCGTTGATATGAAAGGGGGTGCAATGAATATCGTTCTGGAAATACCGGACCGCGTGGCGGAGGCGATAAGGTGTCCGGCCATGGAGAAGGAAAGGCGTTTGATGTTGGAATTGGCCGTTGCCTTGTACGCGCGAGGACTACTGTCGTTTGGAAAAGCGCGGGAACTGGCAGGGGCAAGCAAGATCGAATTCGGTATCCTGCTGGGAAACAGACGCATTCCCAGGCATTACGACTCCGAAGGCATAGAAGAGGACATACGCTATGCTCGCGGTGAGTAACACGTCTCCAATCCTCAATCTTTCCATTATCGACCGGCTCGATCTGTTGCGGTATCAATTCGACGAAGTTTTTATTCCCGACGCCGTGCTGGAAGAACTAACGCAGGAAAAGGACTATCCCCACAAGTGATGGGGGGACGTTCGTTCCGCACGAAGTGATGGGGGGACGTTCGTTCCGAACGTGCGAAACGCGATTTCCAAAGCACTGACGGCGATCTTGTCCGTCGGGTCGTTAGAGATTTGCCCGCCTTCCAGGAAGAACGCCGCCGGACGGCCTTTGCAGTTCCGGCAATGCTCCTATAGTATGGCTTTCCCGGCAATCCTCCAATCCGAAATACCACACCGTTCGGTACGTTCGCAGCATAACGTCCCCCATCACAAATCAAGGTGTGACCCCATTCATTCTCAATTTTTCCGGTCATGGCTGTGACTTTTCCGCGGCAGTTCGGATGCATAAGAATCCGGCCGGAAGATTCTTCGGTTCCACGGTACGTTCGCAACATAACGCCCCTATCATGTGGAAACCCGCATCCTGAAGCCTGGCTCGACTCGATCAAGGGCTTGTGTGCTCAGTTGATATTTACGCCATTTGCGCTAATGGGAAGTTTATTCAGATCCCAGTTTTCATATTCGATCTCGTTCAAAAAGGTTTGGGTGCGATAAATTGTTCTGCGAAGCAAGGGTTTTTCATGATACTTCAGCCACTGATGCCTTGCTTCGACGTACGAGGCGACCCATTTTTTTTCATCCCCGCCTCTTGCCGGCGGGCGTTCGATGAATCGCTTTCGCAAAAACATGGGAACGCGGCCGGAATGAATGTAGGAATCGTACGTCACAAGCATGCTGAGAGGAAACGCGAATCCGTTTCGTTCGAACCAACTTACTGCAGGGTCCCAGTAGTATTGGTCAAAGAACGCGTCTTGCGTATCCCGCATGACCTGATCCTCGCGAGCGGCCTTAATCAAAAGGCTTTTAAGAAATTCGTCGTCCACTAAAGGTTCTTTGCCGATTTTTTCGAGGTAAGGCACAAAATCGTCGGCGAATTTTCCGCCCGCGTCCACATACATTTCCACAAGCAGGTTCAAGTTTCCCTGTTCCGTGGTCTGGCTTCGACCGTAGGTGATTTGATGAGTATTTTCAACTCCATCGTCATAAATTACCAGCTTATCGTATTTGCCTTCGACAGTTCCAGTTTCAAAGACATTGAGAATGCTTTGAATGAGGGCTTTTTTTTCGACATGGCTCATGGTATTCCTCCCTTCGTGTTTGATTCGGCTGACTTGAAATTCATATCTCGACATGTTTGTTTCGTTTCAGAGCATGCTTGATCGGAAAAAGATTGAAAACGCGTACGCATTAAGGCTCGTCAAATTTCGACTGGTCTATCCACTCTTGCTTCAAGACGGTCCAGATGTCTACCGCAAGCGCTTCATCGAAGTATCGATAAGGAATGTACCCGTATCCTCCGACTCCCCAATCGATGTCCCAGGAGTTTTGAAAAACAACAGCGCCAGTCCCGCTCTCCTCGCCCGCCACCATATAGTCGTCGTCGAATCCTACGGCGAGCACGGCATGCCCTCCCTCTAAAGAATCTCCCTTTTTAGGAAACGGGACATCGCCATCGTACGAGATGGAGTCGTAGACAGGAAACCCGAAAACGGCGACAAGACCTGCTTCGAGGAATCTTTTCAACCTCTTGCGAATCTGGGGGCCGGTCCCTTCGCTGTCGATTCGGGTATAGTTCAACGCCTGAAAATTGGACGCGAAACAGTAATGGAATGCTTCCGGATCCTCCTCGAAACGCAAGAAATCGTAAGGCCAGTAATGTTCGGGCGGAACGCCGAAATTTGCGGCGGCCTGCAACGTGGTCCGAAGATATGCCCCGGTATCTCCCGTCCAATTCATTAGTCTGCGCGTAACTTTATAGAGGAACAAGCGCGACAGATTAACGTGGGGGATCTTTGCGCGCAACATCATGTACTCCATCATGCCGACCACCGAATGCGCTGTGCATGAGCCCAATTCCCCTTGGTTTTCGACGGGAGGGCAATAAGCGATGTTATCATACCAATGGCCCGTGGGTTCTTCGCCATCGGATTTCAGGGCCTTGATCTTCCGAGGGCCATTTTCCAAAGCTTCCCGAACTTTACTTGTCTTCCAATCATAATCGAGGCGGCTCGGAATATCCGGGACCCAACCCATTCCCACGAATTGGTTCGTACGAGGCCTCGCGACATCATCTTGAATTGCGCCCCGTGAAATTCCGACGACGCCGCCGGCACGCAACACACTCACGCCACCGCCTCCGGCCCTTAGAGTTCCAACGCCGCCTCCTCCGGCCCGCATATTAGAAGCTGCGGTCCTTTTTTGCAATGCATCGACAAGAAGGCTTCTTTTTTCCTTTTGTACAGACCCGTTCCTTTTTTTTGCAGGCATTTTTCTCCTCCCTAAATTTTTTTTTTAGGACTTTTCTCAACCCCTTCGGACATGTGGTAGTCCCTCGATGGTGCGATTCCCTACAAATCGGCGTCAAGTCCCCCCGACCATTTTTTGTTACCGGAGTTTATTCAACCCTTGCTCATTCAGCCTGAAGACGCCGCGACTGTTTTTGTCCGGTTGCTCGAAATCGTCTTTTTCCAGCGTCTTCAGTTTTTTCATCTGATCCTGCTCGCCGGCATCCATGTAGGGCAGGTTGACGGTCAAGTTGGAAACCGTGTCCAGGATGGAGGCGTTCAGCGTTTCGGCCTCTCTTTTCTCCTTCTGCCGGTCCTGCCCGTAATCCGTTCCGTCAAGCCTGCTGAGCCAGAAAAGCACGTAATCCGTGTTCGTGCGGAAGGATGGATCTCGCATGGACCGTTTGGCGGCGTATTCCGACATCCGTTGCTTCGAGACAAGAGTTAAAAGGGATGCTTCGATGTCCTGAACCTTCTCGCGTAGACGCGAGTGGACCGTCTCCTCCGGGGGGGCGTCGAGCAGTTCGTCGATTCGAGTTCGGTCCCTGCCGGAACTCGCGGCCAAAACCGTCTCGTCGACCTTGACGGGTAAACCTGAAACGACGGTGAAAAGCATGTGGGTTTGTTGTCGAAAAAGTTGGCGAATGCCCCGGATTATCTTGAAAGGTTCGCCTTTATTCTCTGCCCATTGAAACTCGACGACATCATTTATATCCTTGCGGAAAATCTCCCATAAATACCCACCCTGCGCTCGTAACACGTAGTCGTATTCCACTTCTCCTTCCTTCTTGTATTTGGCGACCCTGTCAGTGATCCACTCCTGTGTGAAGTCTCGCCCTACGCGGCTTTCGGAAGCTACGGGCTCCAAACCCGCTCCCCGCCCGAAATAGTTGTTAATTAGCCGTTGCCCGATCTCCCGTTTTACAAGCAAATAGGAGCCGGTGCGAAACGGGGTCGAAATGGCGAACGGCTTTCCTTCGCGTTGAGCAGGCTCGGATGGAGCTTTCATTAGTTCCGAATCGCCTGATGTATACACACCGCTTGGTCCGACCGGCATCAACGTAACGTCGTAGCGCAATTCGTAGTCGTCCTCATTCAACGCGCTGAGCGACTGTGCGAACTGGACCGCCAAACTGATGATAGGCGCCTGCTGCGGTTGAGCGATGGCCGCAACATTGCCGATGGTCTCGATAATCGCCGCTCCTGTCTCTTTTTGTTCACGGTCCAATTCGACGATAAAGAAACGCACACGAAGCGGGTAGCCTTTGAAAGGGGCCGGCCCGTAAATGACCCGGTGCCCTACGCCGAGATGTACTCCCTGCGGCTGGTTTTTGCCGTTGAAAAGCACTTTCGTGAATGCCTTTTGAGGATCGTCCGAACCATCGTCGTATACTTCGGTCCATACGAGTACTTGGGGGCTTGTTTTTAACGATTCCTTCAAATATTTGACGAAAACGCTATCCACCACGATGGATATGATTTCGTCCTTGTGCGGAATCACCCCGATCGGGAACCCCTGAACGGTGGATACCGTCTCGTTTTCTTCTTCGGCGGGAGGTTTTTCTCTTGAATAAGGTTGCGGAAAAAGATCCCGGTCGATGATAGCCCCGGTATAGTTGTTAATGCCGTAAAGAATCGGTTCGCCCGTGATTAATGGTTTTCCGCATCCGGTAATGAATAAAAAAACAATTGTAAGGAGGATAAGATAGAAAAATCGGATCTTTGATTTTTTCATCATCACAGTAAAATAATTGTCCATGCTATTCTCCTTTTTTCTTTTTCGGCCGATCGATAATATTGCAAATGCAGTGGGACACCCAGAAAAGGTCGGGGTAAAGAGACAAAAAAAATTCTTATCGCGAAGACCTATGGAAACTGTCCCTTCTCAAAAAAGCTCATAGGGAGAACTTTTTCCCCGGCGCAATCGAAAACGAACGTTTCGATGCTCATGCACCCGTCTATGTCCGCAAACTCCTTTTCTTCGATAATTTTTTCGGCAACCGCCTTCTTGCATTCGACCGGGAACCTTTTAACGCCATTAATAATCTTAGGAAAGGATTCGACGGCTGCTCGACGCTGTCTTCTCTTCTCCAGAACAAGTCCGGCCTCGTCTCCGTGCGCACCGAAATTCACCCCTTTCAGATGATTGGAACCTCTAAACTGGTCGAAAACATCGTCTTCGTAAATTTTCAGAACCTTGGAGACCAAGTCGGTCAAAGGGGAGTCGCCCCCTGGTTTCGATCCGAAAAGCTCCTTTCGCATGATTTTGAACCATGCCGTCCGAGTTTTTCTTTCCGGTGGATCCTGGCTGTTGCAATAGGCAACCGTCACCCTTGCGTTTTTATCCAGATATTCGAGAATTTTCGAATGCTTTCCGGTCAGTATTTCGTCCCATTTCTCGATGGGCAAAAAATACAGCTCTTCCTTTTTGTAGAAATTGTTGCCCTTCGATGCGTCCAACCAGTTGTTCGGTTCGACGACCTTTAGGTCTTCGAGCCATTTTCCCTCTATTATGCCTGTAAACGCCGCCATTCTTTTTCCCAGGTTCCTTTCCGCCGGTTCGTCCTTCGGAGCGATGGGGTCTTTGAAAACAAGAATCCACTCGGCCTCCGGAGTGAAAAGATTCCCTCCGCTCGAACTCTTTTCCTTTAGAATCTCCCGGTAGTCGTCTATATCGTAGAGTTTGTCGAAAAATCCCTCGACGGCAGGGTTTTGTTCGTTCACCACGACCAGATCGTCGAAATCCACCCGAGAGGTATTCGCCAGAAAATAGCAAAGTCCTGCGGGCTTCTTCGAAACAGGCCAAGGCATGCCAGGCCAATACTCCTTGCCAATGGTTTCGTATCTGTGCGAACAAGCGCTCGCGAAAAACAGCACCAGAACGATGTGAAGAAAGGAACACCTGAAAAAACAAGAGATTGTTTTCATCGTGAATTAACTCCCGATTTTCTTTCCTGTCGTTCGCACCTGCATGAAACGCTGAAGTATATCGAACCAGAAAGGTGCGCCAAGAGAAATTGCAAAGATGCTGACCAAAAAACCGATTATCTTTGCAGGCACATTGGAAAGGTCCGACCTATCTTTCCATCCGAACTGAATACCTGCGTTTTCAATATCGGACAGCGTTTGTTCGAGATTCAGTTTTGCCTCCTTCCCGGACAAATTTTCTTTGACATTGGGATCGCCGAGCATGCTATTCGCGATTTCGAGCATCTCCGCCCGGGCAGTCGGATTCGATGAAAGCGAGGTCGCAATTGAAAACGTATCGACGTTCCCACCGATTACAAGCACCGCTGCCGCTACAATCACCACTTTTTGAGTGTAGCGCTTGTACCACCCCGATGCCCTTTCCATTACGGCTTTGTAATGAGTCTCGACCGCCTTGCGAAACTCCACTGGATCCCCTCCGGTTTGCGCAACCAATGAAGATAGTAGGCCATTTATGCGATTATCGTTAACGGTACCACCTAAATTTTTCAGTGCCTCCGATAATTCCGCATCGCTTTTTCCTCGTGTAAGCAACGACTCGACGACCCGGCCGACGGTCTCAGGCTCGATATACGATGGTCTCCCGCTTGTATCCTTGCTAAGAGACTGTACGAGCGGATGATCGAAAAACGCATCTGCGAATGCTTCACCGTCTTTCAAGGTTCCGGCAAGGAATTCATTGATTGCGACCTCGAGATTGCGGCTTCGCATTCCAAACCATCCGGAAACGGCCTCGACTATCCCCGTGCAGGCTATGCCGAATACAAGATAAACAGTCGCAAGTCCGATAAGCACATCGAGTGTTTCAAGTCCGAACATCTTATTCTCCTCCTGCTTGATTGTAAATTGCAATTTCCTTACATTCGAGTTCGTTCTAAAACGAAATTGTTCTCGTTTTTATATTGCCGGCATCGCTGATTTCGATCAGGCGGCCGAGAAGTCCTTGGTTCGATATTTTATCGGTTGATTTTCCATCTTTGTCCACGGTGTACTCTTTTGTCGCTACAGTGCTTTTTCCACAGGCCAGAATATGCGGGATTCGCAATCTTTCGCTGATGATGGTTTCGGAAAAATCGATATGCTTGTGTTCATGTCCGAAAAGCAAAACATCGATACGCCCGGCGAGAACGCCAAGCAAGCCGATGCCATCCTTGAGCCAGTGCCCGACCTTCGATATGCCGTCTTCTATCCAAGTATCGTCCGGTAAAAGAAAAGGATGATGATGGAGATGAACAATAACTTTTCTCTTCTTTCGTTTCGCAGGCGGGAGGTCGTCAAATCGATTCAATACTCCGGAAACGTTATGTATTTGACGGCTGCCCAATTCACCGTCCGCCAACAGACCGTCCCAGAAGCCGCACTCGGCTTTCATCGAGTTGAGACCGATGAATACATGGTCTGAGGAATCGACTTTTATGTGAGGATAGCTTACGTTTTCGAAAGGATAGAACGCGGTTTTGAAATACTCGAACCTTTGCCTTTCCGCATGAATTCCATTCCAGCCGTAATCGTGGTTGCCGGGAATCGGCCAAACGTTAAAATCGGGATTCTCAATCAGCGGTTTTAATAAACTGGCCGCTTCCTTGTATTGCTTCCTCTGACCGTCGTCCACAATATCACCGGTAATCAGAATGGTCATTTTCTCGCCAGAAAAATCGGCCATTATTTTCTTGACAATTTTATCCTTCAAACTTTTAGATTCCTCTTCGGACTTACCCACATGCAGATCACTCAAATGTAATATTTTCGATCCCATTTTTTATTCCCTTTTTTATTTTGATTCGTTTGACAGACCAAAATAGTTGCGGTAAGAAGCATTTTTTCACAATTCAAATTCATTGTCCGCAATCAACTTCAGGATAATCCGGGGCGAATTCACAGGCGATAAGCTTAAATCCCGAATCATGCAACTCTTCCAAAAAGTTTCTATTGTTTTTTTAAATCCATCTTTTCCTCCTTACGACTTTGTAATGTCTAGTTTATGCCTCCTTGCCAAGTCTATTCCAATCACCGTAATGTCGTCCACATTTGGAAATTTCGAAGAAATCTGGCGCCAATGGTTCTGGACAGCGACGATCAGTTCCGTGAAATCGACACGATTACATTTTCCGGGCAAGTCCCATCCGCTTTTGTTGCCTTGGTACACGAGCATAAAGATACCCCGGCTCGAGCGGTTGTCTCGGAGGTAATCGCCACAAAGCTGATTTTCAAGACGCTCGAATAGTTCCGGCCCCGACCACTTGTCGGATAGCTTGAGTTCGACCGGGACCGGCTGATCGAAACCCATACCGTGAAATCTCAGATCCGGCTTTTTGGAATCGGCCAATTCCTCTTCTTGAGGAACGGAATACCTCCCGAAAGCTTTCTCGCGCAACTCCTTCCCAATGTATTTCCGCATCGTGGTTTCTTGCGTGATGGTTCGCAGAATACCCGCGATGCTCGTGTCGCCGTTTTCCAAGTCGTCCTTCAGATCGAGAATGCGCAGAACCGCGAGCTCGGCCAGTTCCCCGTGATTGCTCGGAGTGCGCTCCAGCATTTCGTGGAAATCCCTTACCTGCAAAGGCGACCAAGGCGAAATGTCGCCATCAAGCTCGGCCCTTTTCTTGGCATTTCGCAATATCCAAGGTCGGGATTCCGCTTCGGGATGCATCCCGGCAATTTCGTTCAGCGCCAAGAACGACTCTTTGCCGGGAATTTGATTCAGCATTCCAAGCAGCCCATCCCTTGCATCCTGCGCATTGTCGCGCAATCCGGGCGTATAGGCGCCTCCTCCAATACGGTCGATATCGTCTTTTATTCGAATTTGTTCTTGCATCAGAAGATAAAGAGACTTTAGGTATTCCGGCGTTTTGAACGCTTGACGAACTTTATTCCCGGCGTCTCTGTGATTTCCCCAAAGACGAGTCGCGAACATCATGGCAAACAAGGTTCGCTTCTTTGGATCGGATATTTTTTCGAACCGTTCTTCGAGAGCCGGAATAGACTTGTCAGGAGCAACTCCCGTCCATACGGCAAACCAACAAGCCGCATGATCCCGCTTTTTCAAGGTTCGACATTTTCTGGATGCCAGCTTCTCGATAGAATCGTCCGGCAATGTCGATCCCTGGATAATCTTCAGCAGCTTTTCAAGGTTGGAAAAATTCTTCGGTTCCTTTTTCTTCAAATACTCGTAGATGTCCGGCGCAATCCGGTCCCACGCCCATTGGCCAGACCAGCTCAGGTCGCTTATGATGTAGTGGGTTTCCGTTTCGGGCTTCTCTATCGACAACTCGTATTGGACTTCTCGCAAGAGAAAGTTGCTTACTATACTTGGGTGCGTTTCGAATAGTTTTGGAAACCAAGTCGGGAATCCGTTCAGCTCGAAGGAGGCATACCTGCACGCGAGTTCCACTTCTTCCTCACTAAGCATCCTCGGCCATCCTTGGGATTCATGCGCCTCGATTTCGAGACCCGTGAGCCCAATAACTACTGCGTATGTCGTTTTATCGAGCGGAGCGCCTTCCGAAACCAGTTTCGGCTTATGGCGCCGCCAAAAGGAAACCGCGCTATCCCTGTAGAACTGCGCGACCTCCTCTCCGTACTCCGATATCAGCGTTTTCCAGTTGTACTCCGTCCACCGAGTCGATGATTGTTGCCTTTTCCGAGCCTTTTCGGAAAGATAGAGCAAAGGGTTTGTGATGGTCCCTGGTTTATCGTGGAGCGCTGCTCGAATCTCCTCCATATTTTCGATAAAGTATTTCTTCCAATCCGCATGGAACTTATCTCGTTTTTTTCGCCTGGCCTCCTGGCTTTTCTTCCACCTTGCTTCCTCCCGCTTCAAGAGACGCATTTTTTGACTTTGTGCCGGCGGTCTCAAGTATGTGCCGAGACGATAAGACAGTTCATCGTTTTCCGCAGTCAATTTCTTCAATCGTTCCCGCCACTTGCGCGGTCGTCCGGCCGATATGTAAAGATGAAAGGCGAGAGACAATGCCACCAATCTGTCGTCTTGAAGTGTTTGGCGATAAATCTCCTCGGAAACGCAATCGAAATCGCTTTCTTCGAACCGCCAGAACGAACCGAAAATCGAGGCTCGCCAGAATTCGGTCAACCGTTCTCCACGTTTCTTTTCAATCGCCTCCCTCGTCCTTTGCACCTCGAACCAGAACAAGGCCCGGTTCAGCTCCTTCCAAGCAGGAACGAGCTGCGAGAATTCCGCCTTGATTTCGGACAGAACCTCGGTGTCGTATTCGCGCACAACGTAAAATTTATGCAGGATCGAAAGCGCATCCGGTTCGAGCGATGCGGAATGTCGGTCCAAGATCAATCGCTCGATTGATTTGCATGCCGGCGCCATCAACCAAGTAAATTTTTCGGAAATATCGCTATAGCGCCGTTCGACGGTGGGCGGAAGACCAAGAAGCCTGTTTAAACCGGCAACAAGCCGCGGAATCAGCTCGATTTCCGCATCGACGGCAAATGCTGTCACTGCTCGCGCTAAATTATCGATCGAGAAAGGCTTTCTAGGCTCGCTCTTTTCTAAACATGCCAAAAGCCAATTTATGGTTTGTTCAGTCGGCTGCATACCTTTGACCAGTTCGGCAAGCCACTCACGCTCAAGCTCGGACGCCTCCGTCAAAAAGCTCTGCCGCACCTTTTCTTGATCATCTGCGGAACCGATCGCATTGATGGCCTTGAACGCGTATATGCGGGTGAAATGTTCGGCGGTTGACGTTAGAGCGATAGCCTTGACTTCGGGAAGTGCATCCGCAAGCTGTCCTATCCATACCATGCTGACCAAGAATTCTGTAAGATCTCTATGGTTCGCATACTTATCGATCAGCTTGCGAACATCTTCGGTCAGGTCGGGGCTGGCGAAACGCTGGGCAGCTTCATATTCTCGCATCGACCGATTATCGGTTCGATCGGCCATTTTTTCGCAAACGTCGTGCAATATTTGGCGACGAACTTCCAAGGGCAGCCTACAAGGATCGCCTCCTTCAAAGAAAATTTCGGGTTCGATTTTACGGACGCGCTCGCAGATCCTGTCGTCAAGAATCGCCAGCCAGGGCAATACTGGACGCATCGCAGGCACGACAATGTCCAATCCGTACTGTTTGCGAAAGAACAGGGTTTCGATTTTTCGTCGCGATGCTCCGCGCTTGAGCAGTTCGGAGAACCACTCGGCGGTCAGGTATTCCCTTACCGTGCGGTGGTGGAAACGTACCGCGCCATAAATGGCCTCGTCGAAGATAGGGCGCGACAGCAAAGCCGATTGTTCTCTGTCGTCCCAGTCGAGAAGCACGGATTGAACCGCAATCCCCGCGGTGTTGTCTGCTCCGTCGGGAACCCTGATGGTCTGCTCGTGGGCCAAAGTTGTAGCCGCAGCCAGGAGCCTTGCCCCCTGACGAGCGCGCTCTGTCGAGAAAGGGCGGATTTCGGCACGATTTTGGTCGCGCTCGGAAAGCCTTCGATCTACACTGTTTCGCATTATCTCGAGACGGGTTCCGATTCGGCCCTCGTCGATCCAGAATTGGGCAAGTTCCTCCAGATCCTGAGGACGGGATGTGAACGACCAGGCATCTGCCCGTTCCACGGCGTCGAGGAAAGCTTGGCTGTCCTCGATGCCTCGTGCCTTGACAAAAAGCGCGATCTGATCGGAAGTGAGATCGTCAAGGGCAAAAATCTTGAATCCCTGTCGATCCCTGTCACTTTTCTTCGTTTTTTTCCGCAGAATGCTTTCAGAGCCGTCATTGTTCGCTTGAGTATCATGTTCCGACATATCCGCTGCGGCATAAGGAAAACGACGGTTGCAGAGATCGAGATCCGTCTTGGGCCTCCAAGCCGTCGTTCGGCCAGTGATGACGATATGCGTCCGATCTTTAGCCGCAATGATTCGTCTGCTCAACTTTCGTATCGCGAGTTCGAAGTCGCCGGGATTTCGAAGACGAGCTTCATCCACCGAATCCAGCAAAAGCCATCCCTCATCATTGGAAGCCAGCCAGGCCTCAAAGGATTCGAAGCTCCCTACCTCGAATGCATCTTCGAAATCTCTGGAGATGTGTTCCAGTCGCAGAAAAAAAGACGGTTTTCCCAGGTTTCCAAGCGTTCGTGCTTTATTTCGGATTTCGACGGTTTTGCCCGATCCCGCCTCGGATAAGATGACCAGGCGAAACTCCTTGAGGAGGTCGGACCACCTGAGGCCTTCGCCAATACCGAATTTTCGAACGAGATCCAAGTCTTCCGAACCTTCGCTTTCGCCGGCATTCTCCGATAGCTCATGAAAGGTCCTATGGAATTCGATAAAATTGTAATGCGACTTTATGGTGGTTATCGTATCCATTTTATGAAACACCCAAAACTAACTGATCAGCAAGATACCGCAGTTGTGGAAATAGATTGCGTCAATATTCTTTCTGCATTGAAGACTCTACTGTGGAAGATCGCCCAACCCGAAAACAAGAGGAACAATTGTATCCCCCCAACCTAAAAACATGATTTAGAAACACTCTTTTTCATCTTTCCTTTTCCCTTTTTCGCAGCATCCTTTGCTGCCCGCTGCTTTTTCTCTTCGGATTGCCAACGTGAATCTTACCGGTAAAGGCAGAGCCGAATGCGGAACCTTCTGTTTCGAGGTCGTACAATCGTTACCCGATTGTCGATTCGCTTTCTGGTGCCGAATTACTCAAAATTCACTAATCAAGGTTTGTCCCCATTCATTTGCACATTGCCAAATTGAGCGTAAATCACAAATCAAGGTGTGACCCCATTC
>CAZNTU010000161.1:0-12699 GCA_964575975.1 uncultured Desulfobacteraceae bacterium | reverse complement strand
TCGCGGACATGCGGGTCCGCTACGTGTGGCTGGCGTTCTGCATTTCGGGGCTTGCCGCCTTGCTTTTCTATTTTATCTCGAGATCGCTGGTTTCTCCTGTGACGCAACTGGCGAAAGCGGCCAGGCGAATCGAAAAAGGGGATGTGGCTTTAAGAGCCATGCCGGGCAGCCTTCCCGAAACCAGGGAACTCGCCTTGGCTTTCAACGCCATGCTGGATTCTCTCGAAAGAAACAGAAACGCCCTCGAAATGGCCAACCAGGAAGTGGTCAGGCAACGAACCCTTGCCGAACTGGGCAAATTTTCCCTGATGGTCGCTCACGAAGTGAAAAACCCGTTGTGCATCATCAAGAGTTCCCTCGATATCTTGAAAATGGATTTGGAGAACCCCGACGGCAATACGATGGTCCTTTACATAGACGACGAAGTAAAGAGACTGGATCGTCTGATCGAGGATTTTCTTCAGTTCGCCAGGCCGGCCAGTCCGAACATCAGGGAGATGGATGCCAACGCCATGCTGAGGCAATGCATAGAAAGATTCGAGATACAGCTTTCCGGAGGCCCCGTTTCCATCGAATATCGTATTGCCGATTCGCCCCTCGTTCTTCAAGGCGACCCGGATTTGCTGTCGAGAGCGTTCGGAAACATGATCAAAAACGCGATCGAGGCCAACAATTCGGGCGGAAAGGTCGTGATCGAATCTACGGAAGATACGGATTGGTGGGAAGTTCGAATCGAAGACGAGGGTGCCGGGATTCCGGAGGAATGTCGCGAAAGAATATTCGAACCTTTTTTCACGACGCGTTCCAAAGGAACGGGCTTGGGCTTGGCGTTCGTTTCCCAGGTCCTCTCCGCCCACGGAGGGACGGTTTCCGTTGAAAATAAAAAAGGCGCCTCCGGCGCCGTATTCAAGGTCGCCCTCCCCGTCACGAAATCCGAACCGCGCCAAATCGGCAAATGAACTGAAACCTACTATTACCGGAGAAATTATGCCGCACATTCTGGTAGTCGATGACGAGGAAAAAATGCGCCATCTCCTTTCGATTCTGCTGGAAAGAAAGGGGTACGCCGTCGATAAGGCGGGAGACGGTATGGAAGCATTGGATTTGATTCGAAAAGCTTGCGAGGATCAACAGCCTTACGACATGGCGATTTCGGACATAAAGATGCCCCGAATGAGCGGGGTCGATTTGCTGAACCGCATTACCGAGCTGAATATTGCATGCCCGGTGGTTTTCATAACGGCATTCGCGACCGTGGACTCGGCGGTCGAGGCCATGCGTATGGGGGCGGCGGACTACATCACAAAGCCCTTCGAGGAAGAAAGGATTTATCTGACCGTCGAAAGGACCCTCAATCTCTCCCGGATCATCACGGAAAACAGGGATTTGAAGCGCGAGCTTCAAAAGATTTCGGGCGAAGACGAAATCGTATACGTTTCCGAAAAAATGCGCCGAGTCATGGATTTGGCGGCAAAAGTCGCCAAGAGCGATTCCGCCGTCCTGATCACGGGGGAATCCGGAACCGGCAAGGAATTGTTGTCGAAATACATCCACAGAAACAGCAAGCGCGGGCAGGGCAGATTCGTGCCCGTGAACTGCGCCGCTATTTCCCCAAGTCTCGTGGAATCGGAACTGTTCGGGCACGAAAAAGGTTCTTTTACCGGAGCGGACAAAAGGGCGGTAGGCAAGTTCGAATACGCGTCCGGCGGAACCGTTTTCCTCGATGAAATCGGAGACCTGCCCTTGGAAGCCCAGGCGAAGCTTCTACGAGCGTCGCAGGAAAAGAAGATACAACGCGTGGGCGGCAACGAGGAGATTCCGGTGGACGTCCGGCTTGTCTGCGCCACCAACAAGAACCTCGCCGAACTCGTCGAAAACGGGGAATTTCGCCAGGATTTGTATTTCCGGATCAACGTGTTTCCCCTGGAACCCCCGCCGTTGAGAGAACGTCCGGAGGACGTTAAATGCCTTGCCGGGCACTTCCTGAAACGAATGGGCGCACCGCACATGACGATAACGAACGAGGCGTATCGTCTGCTGATGGAATATTCCTGGCCCGGCAATGTCCGGGAATTGGCCAACGCCATCGAAAGGTCGATCATCCTGGAAGGCGAAAACGATGAAATATCCGCCGAAACGCTTTCGTTTCTCGAGACAGGAGCGCCCCGCGAATGCCAAGCCATGCAATTTCGACTTCCCCTCGAGGGCCTTTCCATAGAGGACTTCGAAAAAAAAATGGTAAGGCAGGCGCTGGAAGTCTCGGGAAACAATCAGACGGCCGCAGCCAAACTGCTGGGATTGAGCCGGGCCAAATTCCGGGTGTTGATGAAACAGGCGTCAAAAAATAAAACTGCGATATAGATGGCGTTTCGTCTCATTAAAAGGATCTCCATGTTTTTCGAAAAAAAGGGTGTTGTCAACTTCCTATTCTTGTTTTCGATTTTCCATTTATGGAATCCCGCCGTTCCATTGGCGAAGGAATCCGGCTACCTTTTCGAAGAGGAAGAAACCATGCTCATGTTCGTGGGGGAATCCCTCGACGTGCTGTCGATCGCCTCGCGACGGGAGGAGAGCGCCTGGCAGGCTCCGGCCGTCGCCGGGGTCGTCACGAGAAAACAGATAGAGGAACGAGGTGTCTCGACCTTGCAGGAGGCTCTCCGAACCACCCCCGGGTTTTACATGGCGCAAAAAGAATACGGCACCTTGCCTTACCTGCGGGGCATACCCAATTCCGTTCTTTTCCTTTACGACACGGTCCCTTTGAGTTCGGACACGACGAAAAGTCTTCATCAACTGGATCACGAACTTTCTCTTGCTCCTGTCAAAAGAATCGAAATCATACGGGGACCCGGTTCGGTTCTATGGGGCCCGGACGCCTTTGCCGGAATCGTGAACGTCGTTCCGATGACAGGCAAGGACTTGCAAGGAGCCGAAACGGGCGTAGGCTACGAGGAACCGGGCGATCAAAAATCCTTTTTCCTGAATTACGGGCACGACGCGGGCATATGGGACGGCTTTTTGTCCGTCTCGGGCAGAAGAGGATACGAGGATCGGACCAAAGCCAACCTGACGAGATTTTGGAACGACTTGGAAACCCCGTATCCCCCCGAGGACCGCGCGGGCGTCGATAGACCCGACGCGTTCCGCTATTTGGAGATGGCCGGGCGATTGTCGTACGAAGACTGGCTGACTTTTTCCGGAAGGATTTCGGACAACAGGAAACCTTATGCCATGACGGGCGACAAGGGAGAACTCGCCTGGATCGAGGAACGGAAATTGCCTTTCGGCTTTTTCAAAATGGAGGCCAAAAAAAGCATGGACCGTTTTTCCGCTCTAAGGTTTACCGGGTATTACAGCCGTTTCAAGCCGGAATTTACGAACATCGACCGGAAAGTGGACCAGGAGGAGAGCACCGTCTACGGCGAAATCATCTACGACAGGTCGTTTCTGGCCGGAAAGGGGCTCTTCACCGGCGGGGGGGCGTTGCGCGAAAAACGAATCGAAAACGCGCCCGTGTGGGAGGATTATCTTCCAGAGCTTCTCGGGCCTGAAAACGTCGATTTTCTCCCCCGGTTGACCAAGGAGGATTACGATTCCAGGTTGTGGTCCCTTTTCGGCCAATACAACCAAAAAATTTCCGCGTTCGATCTTTGGGGGGGGCTTCGGTACGACGCGCACGACCCTTACAGGGACCATCTCAGTTTCAACACCGGAGCCGCATGGTCGCCTTCCTCGGATTGGATCGTCAAGCTTCTCTACGGAAGCGCCTACAGAACGCCTTTCGCCCGTCAACTGATCGACAGGGAAGAGCCGGAACTGGAGAGGATAAAGAGTTTGAGTCTCCAGATCGCCTGGAAGCCTTCGGACAAAACGAGCATGTCCGTCGTTGGCTTCTCGAGTCGTATCGACAACCATATCATGGAAGACCAATACGCTGGCCTTTCTCTCCCCAACAACCAGAATATCGCGGGCGTGGAACTGGAAGCGAAATTTTCTCCGTCTAAAGCTTTGGAGTTTTCCTCCAATTTTACGTTTCTCGACAACGACGGACCCGACGAAAAATATTATTACAACGATTTTACGTTCATCCGACCCGACGGAACAGTTGTCGAACACTTCACAACGTTGACCTATCCTTATGAAACTGGTGCGGACAGGCTCTTCAATTTTATTTGCGCGTGGAAGCCCCACGAGAGGATAACGACGATTTTGGAGACGAACTATTTTTCATCGACGCACTTGGTGTTTCCAAGAGGCGAGGATATCATGAAATTCCCGGGAGTTTGGCTCGCCAATGCAAGCGCCACGATCAAAAATCCTTTCGATCTCGGTTTCGATTTGAATTTGGCTGTTCGCAATTTGGCGGACAGGCGATACGAAATTCCGGGCACGTATTATTCGGTCGAAGGCAGACCGATCAGCTTCGAAGTGCTGTTGAAAAAGAAATGGTAGAATCTTCAATGCCACAAGGAGAAGCAACCGCGAGAAACAAGTGGCTATTATTGACCAACGCAGGTTGAATTCGACCAGCTTGAAACGAATCGCGGAGCGCCGAAAATGCCGTAAAATATTTAAAGAATATCATATCCCTTGTTATTTTAATTGGTTAGGTGTTGTTTATTGCCGTTTTTCCTCATTGATATCGACCAGGCACATAATTTGCTTTTTAGGATTCGCATGAAAGCATTGTTGAAAATATCGAACGTATGGGCGATCATGCTCTGCCTTCACGCACTGTACGCCGGAAATTCATTCGCATCGGCGCAGGAGCCCTTGGCGACTCAGGTCTCGGAGACGGTTCCGAGTCAAATAGAGCGGGAGCTTCTCGAACTGATAAACCAAGCAAGGCGGACCCCTTTGGATACTGTTTCGCGGTTAGGGTTGAATTCGGATGCCGTCCTTGCAGGTTTGCCCGAGTTGAGCGAAATTTTGACGGACGGAATACCGCCTTTGAATTTCAACGGCCATCTTTATACGTCTGCCAAGGCGCATACCGAAGATATGATCGCGAACGGCTACTATTCGGAAATGTCCATCGATGGCAGGTCTGTCTTTGATCGGGTTGCGCAAAGTGGATATTCCCACTCCGATGCTGGCGAAAGTCTAGGAATGTTGGCGTTTACCAACTTTGTACCGCCGGATACGGCGGCGCGTTTGATTTTCGAAAACATTTTTATCGACGAAGTGGCAATCGAAAACGGAAAATCGAAAAATATCCTGAATCCGAAATTCCAAGATGTCGGCATTTATTTCGGATCAGGTTCGTGGGTTCTGAACGGCAAGAAAGTTAACGTATATCTTGCCACCTTAGACTTTGGCAAGGAAGGCATGAATTACTCCGAACAGCTTTTCGTGTCTTTAATAAACCAAGCGAGGTCGAATCCGATAAAAACCGCCGCCTGTTTGGGGATGGACATGGAAAAGCTTTTCGAAAACAGACTGGATCTGTTCACGATTTTAGCTTACGGTCTTCCGCCGGTGGTTTTCGATGCAAGATTGCATAAAGCGGCCGAAAACCATGCTCTCGACATGTTTGAAAAAGATTACGTTTCTACTGTTTCGCTCGACGGTAAAACGCCGGAAGACAGACTCGGGGATCGAAACTACGGGTATATTTTGTCGGCCGAGTTCATAGATTGCATTTCCTCGGAAAACTACGAGAATCCCGAAAAGACAGTTTCGCTGCTTTTCGAAAAACGCTTCAAGGAAGAGCTTTCATACGATTCGATAGAAAAACTCGTGATACTCAATCCGGATTTCAACGAAATCGGCGTTAGCTTGAACGCCTTCGAAAACGCTGGAAGGCAAAATTTTTCCGGAAAGGTTGTCAATCTGCTCGTTTCCGATTTGGCAAGAACCGAGGACGATAACAAGGCATGCATATTCGGAATCGCCTACGTGGACGAGAACCGAAACGAGAACTTCGATCCAGGGGAGGGTATTTGCGGCTCGAAGATCGAGATATGCGATGTTGGCGATGGTATTCCTATAGCTGTTGCCTACAGCGAGAAAAGTGGATGTTTTTCGGCCGAAGTCGAAACCGGGGGCGTCTACATGTTAAAATCGGAGTTCGAAGGGCGGCCATACGAAGAAGTTCTGCACATACTAGGCGAAGAACCGGCGTTTGTCGAAATCAGGTTCGAATCGGGCGGCGATTCCGTGCCTGAGAATAGATGATATCAAGCGTATTATATCTTTGAAAAGACGTTAAATAAGCATTGACAAGTATCCAATTTTATGCGATATTTTCACCGACTGGAGCCAAATGCCGATGTGATCGAACAAGGCTTTTGATTCCGAATTGCCAGAGCGATAGTCATTCCGATCAATTGTGAAAAGAAAGGAGGTAAGTAGTTATAACAAGTGAAAAAAATTCGCAGCTCCAGTTTTGTTTTTTCGAGGTTAGTGTTGCAGGTAGTAACAGAGTCTAATGGAACAGGATTGGGTTTTTCTAATTTAAGAAGGAGGAAGAAATGAAGAGAAGTTTGCTTTTGGGTGTTTTTTTAGCTGTAACTCTTATTTTGGCGTCCGCGGCGTTCGCGCAGGTAACTTGCTATAAGTGCAATACTAAAAATTGCAAAGATTTGCCGATAATTCCATGCGGAAGCGTTCAGGGCATTCCGTGCAGTCCTTACTACGGAGTGAAGTCGGATTGCTTCGTTTTTCCCGTTTGTGACTGCCCTGACACTTCCAAATATTTCAAAACGGGTGAACCAGTCGGTATCAGGATGCATATTCTGACCAAGGGAGTCTACTGGGGAGTAAACGAGACTACACTTGGTTTAACCGCCTACAAAAAACGCGATGACGTCTGCAATAGAGCCGGAGACTACAAATCTGCTGTTTTCGAAGATATCCTGTACTTCAAGGATACAACTTGCTACCCCGATGATGCTCTCTGTCCGGAAGATCACGACCTATGCACTTGGAAAGATGACGACCGTAACGACGGAGACGAGGCTCATCCTAAACTGAAGTCGCTGTCGACCAACAGTGGAAACACGGCTGCGTTTTTTACGATTCCCGACGATTGGGGAGGATATTCGTACTGGACCGTTCAAATTCCCGCTTTGAGAATCGATGTGAATGAAGTCCAGAGTGGAGAAAATGTTAAGATCAAGATCGAGTTCATCAGGCCCGGACAAGGTGGAATCTGCCAGGGACCCTGCTTGGTAATTTGCGAATGCACCATTGAAGTCGCGACCCTGTGCGAAGGCGACGCCAGTTCCGAAGAAGGGTGCGTATACTTCCCCTACGTAGTCACCCAATCTGCGCCTTGGACGACCGGTATAGCTCTTACCAATCTCAGCGATATTCCGGCCAAAGATATGGAGGCGACTTTCACCCTCACCGATAAAACCGGCGCTGTTTTCAAGTATAAGAAGAATGACTTCACCACCGTTGCATGGAGCAACATACTTGACAACATGCTCGGCCAGTTCAACGGAACGCCGGCACCCGGCCAGGGTTGGCTGTTAGTCGAAACCAATTTCTTGGTCGATGGCTACAGCTTCATGACCGATGGAAATTTCGGCGGTGCCACTCTTGCGAGACCCTGCGATGATGATTGTGATTGTCATTACTACTACAACAACACTGCTCAGTAGCAATAAATGGACAGCAAGTAGTTCGTAAAGCTAAAACAGTGAGCGAAATAGGCAATTCTTATTTCGCTCACTTTCTTTTTTAACCTATCGACATTCGCGCAAAATATTCGCGAAACTCGTCAGGGGACCGATTCCAAACCAGACCATTTACAGACCACAACAAGGTTATCTGAAATTATGCGCTCGTCGTTCCATATTCTCAAGTTACTCTCCAACATATAGATACCAAAGGGGGGGCGGAACAATGAAATCGAGATTTTTTTTCCCTTTTCTGCCGGTCTTGGGTTTTGTCGTGCTTATCGCAACGGGCATTGCATCTGCTCTTACCGGCGGACCAGACGATTATGGGTACACGTACCAGGACTTCACGCTATCGGAATGGCGAGACATATCGTCAAGCGGAACTCTTCTGGACTTAAGCAAAGATGGAATTTTCGAAAAACAGATCGACATCGGCTTCGTTTTCCAATTCTACGGAAACAAATATTCGAAGGTAAGCATCGCGAGCAACGGTTTACTTACTTTCAGTCCGTCGGCATATAACCATGGATATACGACAGGCCAACCTCTGCCGACCGAAAACGGGTACGCCGACAATTTGATCGCCGGACTTTGGGATTATCTCTGGCCGAACAATACATGAGGCGTAAAAAATCTGCATTACGAGACCCGTGGGGTTTCGGGGAACCGGCAATTCATCGTGCAATTCAAGGATGTTATATATTCTTATACGGACATCAAAAACACCTTTCAGATCATCCTATTCGAGAATTCGAACGACATACAGGTAAATTACATTGACGTCACATCCCGTCTGTCCACGGACGGAAAGCAAAGAACGTTCGGCGGAATAGAAAACGAGAACGGAACCGACGGGCTGCAGTATTCTCTGCTCGATACCCCTGGCAAGTATAAGAATATCGCCGTCCGATACGCAACGGGAGCACCGGTTTCTCCGGAAAGAGGCTCGCTTCAGGTCAAAATCAGTCCCTCCGGTGCGGTAAGCGCGGGTGCGAGGTGGAAGTTGCCGGGAAAGGATTGGCAAGACAGCATGACGACCATCGAAGATATTGTTCCGGGAAATTATACGGTGGTTTTCAAGAGCATAGACGACTGGTCGAAGCCTTCCGACGCCACTGTCAAAATCCAGGCGGGAAAGTTGACCAAATGCGAGGGAGTTTATGAGAAAGACGCTATCCCTCCTCCAAGCGACACGGACAGGCTCGGCGTGGTCATCGAGCCGAAGGAAGCCGTCCTTGCCGGTGCGGAATGGAGAATCGACGAAGGCGATTGGTTGAAAAGCGGGACAGTCGTACCCAATCTCGAGAAAGGCGAGCATGTGGTAAGTTTCAAAGTGATCGAGGGCTGGGCGGAACCGGAAGAAGTAATCGTGAATATAGGCAGATCAAACCCGTTCGGGGCTGTCACGGTTTTTGTCACGTCCAAGGATTCCACTTATTTTCCAAAAACAGGCTTGCTTTTCTTTCCCCAAGTAATTGCAGACAATCCATGGAGAAGCGAAATCGGGGTCGTCAATACCAGCGATAGCAAAACAGTCACCGGAAAGTTGATTGTCTACGACGGAAAAGGCGGAAGAATAAGCGAATGCGACCTCGTTTTGAAGCCGCGGCAACGGGTGGCGTACAGCAAGGCTGGCAAATGCCCATTGGCGCCGAACGGAAGATACGTCGTCTTCGAAGCTTCATCGGAGACGGTGGCCGGCTATAACAGAATTTCGGACAAAAGAATGAGCGAGGTAATCCCGGCGACTATGTATTCCAACGAAGGAGACCGTCTTTTCATCCCTCACATTGCCAGCGACTCCCTTTGGCGCACGGGCATAGCCTTGATCAACGCGACCGATCGGCCGAAGGACAACATAGCCATCAGGTTCAACGACGGCTCGGTCCGGCCCATGGCTCTCGATCCCTTTGCCACCAAAGCGTTTACGATAAAGAGTTTGTTCGAAAACAAGCCTAAGCCGGAATTGCAGTCCGCAGTCGTTGAAAATGCCGAAGGACTTGTCGGGATAGTATTGTTCAATTTCACCGGCGACAACAGGTTGGCGGCGATTTCTCTTCACCAGAAACCCGTTACGGAACTGTACTTCCCTCTGGTTTATTTAGGAGATGATCTGGATAGCGGAATTATGGTCTTCAATCCGGAGAAGGCATCGGCGACGATAAGGATAGAATTCTACGATTCGCAAGGTGTTTTGCTGGATGACGATGAATTCAAATTGCCTGGAAATCGGAGATATGTGGGAACTCCAAGGACTCTTGAATTCCCGGAATCAACTTCTTGGCTTAAAGTTGGTTCCAAGACACCCCTGCTGGGTTTTGAAATTGTGAGCGCCAGAAATTCCGAAGTTATGACGGGCGTGTCCGCGCTTCAAAAACCGATTTCAAAAGGCGTTTTTCCCAAATTGGGCGATCCCGAATTGTGCAGGCTTGGATTTGTAAATATCGAGGATGCTTGGACAAAGATTGTTTTGAGCGCGATTGACGACAAAGGCAAAGAACTTTTGTCTCGGGAGCTGGAAATTGGGCCCCGTTGCCAATTGCACGAAACCATCCGGGAACTTTTCGACGGCAAGGACATTACCGGCGCAACTTATTTAAAGTTCGTTTCCGACGGTCCTCTGATCGGTTTCCAAATGAATCTGACGGAAGACAATGTTTACTTGGACTATATTCCGGCTCTCGAGTGACTAAATCAGGGCCAAGGAACGAAATAAACATGCCGCCGCTTCTTTTTCGGTCGGCATATTGTGCGCAACGTCGGCAGCCTCGTTTCGTTCCGGGTCCTTAATAAGGTCTGGGGTGAGAGGAGGATGCCGCGTGCTACTAAGGTGTCGAAGTTCCAAAATAAGGTTTTTTTTCGGATCTTTTTCAAAAACCGGCAGCGGGTCGAATCGGTGGGCGAAGGAGGATAATTTTCCGTGGAAAGGCAAGGAAGCCGAGCCGCCGACCGGTTCGATCCTCCACCTTGTGTTTCCGGTCTTTTTCAAAACCATTTTTTCGTTCTTTTTGGAAAAACCTTATTTTTGTTCTTTTGAACCTTAGTAGCACGCGGCGCCATATTAACAACAACCTTATTAGCTTATTCTCCGGGAAAGACGGAACCCGAGGCCATGAAAAACATCCCTTTCGAAGGAAGAGATTTTCATCCTAAATCCGTTCCGAACTTTCGGTCTTCCATTTCTTCGTCCCGGAGCAGGGACGCGCGGATGTCCGGTCGCGCCGCCTTCCACGGCGTCGCGACCGGAACACCGACAATGCCTCCTCCGTCGGAACCGCCCGGCGAAACGAAACAGGGGTTGCGTGCCTGGAAATGGAACGGAGCTGGCAAGGCGAAAGGGGCGTTTCGCATTCGGCAAGCGGGGGAGCCGTGAACCGTCCAAAGAAATTTCAGATTGCTCGGAATATTTCGTTCCGAGGCTCTTATTACTCTGACCAACTTGAGGTTTACATTTTTAATCTGAGAATGGCCAACTGCCGTTATCCGGGAAATCAAATGTAAAAAATAAGCTGGTCGGCGTAATAAGAGGAAAAGGCCCTGGCGACCGCCCCATACCGAATGAAAACGGGGTATAAACGGCGTTCGGTCGAACAGGGAAGCATTCAATACTTTTACGACAGCAGGATAAGAATGAGAAAAAAAATTTTGACGTGTTTGCTGATCGCGGTCGCTTTGATCTGTTCGGGAGGTCGGGGACTGGCCTTTTCTCCCGTGTGGAATCCCGGCGACGTTTGGACTGTCGAAGCAAGGTACGCCCAGTCGTTTGGGCCGAGCAAGTGGTCCGAACCGGTGTACTGGGACTACAAAGTATCCGAATCCAAGAACGAGGCCGGAGAACCCGTATGGCTTCTGGAAATCCGCAACAAGTCCGACGACGCGTTGGAGATTGTCGCGCGGCTTTCCCGCGACATGGGCGAGTGGGAAGTTACAAAATTCAGGACGGTCGAAGAAAAGGAAGAAGTAGTCGAGGTCGATTCGGGATCCCGTTTTCCCGTTTTGTCCGGCTATTCTTTGGCCCCTTTCGATTTTCCTGTTTTCCCAATTCAACCCGGCTCTTCTCGGACGTTTAAAAGATTGCGGCCCATGGGACGGGAAAGCGATCTGCTGATACCCGAAATCCTTCGGCAGGAGACTCAAGAGACCGGCAAGATTCCATCCGACGTTTTTTCCGAATTGGAAAACTCTACCCGCAAGTTGTTGGAAGTTAAGGTATCCCGGGAGGGAGATGACGAAAGATTCGTTCAGTTTTGGGATTCCGAATCGGCATGGCCGCTCTACGGCGAAAACAAGTTTATGATCTATCGATTGGTGGCGGAATGAGAAAAACAATATTTTCGTGGATGCTTTGTTGCGCGATTCTCGCGGTATTCGAAACGGTAGCCGCTCAAACCTACGAAGCGACCAAAATCCCATGGTCGGGACATTGGTGGCCCGATTCGGAAGGAGAACTCGTCAAAGGCTACAAAGCCGGTCAGAATTCGCCTTTGGAGAAATACGACCTGTTGACTGCAGGCGTTCTGAACGGTCCCGCTATGGAATACGGGCGCGTAAATTTCCATAATCCAAGAGCCGAGGATTGGCACGGCTTGTGCTTCAACTGGGGAATGGCCTCTATTCTCGAAAACGAACCGAGATATACAAGCGTTCACAAAGATATCGTTTTCCATGTGGGAGACAAAAAAGGCGTTTTGACGGCTTTCTATCATCGAGCCCTTTATGAAACAAGCGCCGCTGGGAATCCGAAGTCATTTCACGAACTTTTGGAAAAAAATATTCGCGATCGCAAAAGTCCCTTTGTAATGGATTTGGGTCCCTCCGATGAAGTGTGGACATACCCGGTGTTCAAATACGAGACTAAGTACACGCAAATAGAGGACGTTCGGCATTACGAAACCACAATTTACTATGCAAGCTACTCTTCTCCCGATGATACCGGAACCATAATAGGCGAACGTACCTTTTACTATTATTTTCAGTTGGATGGAAATGTAATCGTATCTGACGGATGGGAGTCGGGGAGCGAGGAAAAGCCTCCTAAAAGAGCCTATATCCCGCTTGGCCGGAGGTCCTT
>CAZNTU010000160.1:0-12812 GCA_964575975.1 uncultured Desulfobacteraceae bacterium | reverse complement strand
GCTCTTTGCCACGCCGCTCGAAAGGGCCGATACCGTGGAAGCCGGTGGCCTAAACCCCGTTTATCCTCTCCCTGCTCTACCCTTGGCCCCCCGTACTGACGACAACCTTATTGCCTTGTTAAGGTCTTCAAAACGATATAAAAATATCGATGTCGCGAGAAATTATAGGCGGCAAGCGCGACGGTATGTTTAATTCTTTCCGAGGCCTTTTAGGGTCGGACGACAGCGGGAGGGGTTCGACATTTCACGGTAGAAAAAAATCGGTTGCCTATGCAAAACGTTATCGGCATTTA
The DNA here is from genome assembly GCA_964575975.1 of uncultured Desulfobacteraceae bacterium. GTDB lineage: Bacteria > Desulfobacterota > Desulfobacteria > Desulfobacterales > SKZT01. The sequence goes on along the minus strand of CAZNTU010000160.1, from coordinate 12,519 downwards.
TTGACGAATTGCGCGACGGTCTTCTCGGGTGGATGCCTCGTACCGACGCGAATAAAAATGGTTGACTTTTTTCCAGAAACAAGGCTCTACTTTGGAAGGTTCGATATGCGTACCCATGATTTCCCGAATCGGTCGATTTCTTGCGAATCTGCAACCAGGCATCGGTCCGGATCTAAACTCTAACGCCAAGGCAGTCGAGGGACCTGTCACGAGAAAAACAAAGACGACGAAGATATCCGGGAAAACGAAAGTCAACGGGACGAGAATCCCGAAAGGAGCGTCGGCCGGTGGAAAGCTTGAAAGAACCAGCCCCTTGCCGGATTTTCGCCTGGTCAATATAACCGGACAAGGGTGATACGATGGTTTCGAACAAACGCGAAAACAGTTCGGATCCCTTTCAAGAGCTGCGTGAAAAAGCCAGGGGCATGATGGAGGAGCGCCGCGAAACCGGTCGGTTGGAACCTATGGACGTTTTGGAGCTGATTGACGAACTGGCGGTTCACCAGACGGAGTTGGAGATTCAGAACGAGGAATTGAAGCGCGCACAAAACGAGCTGACCGATCTCAACAGGCGATACCAAGAACTCTACGAATTCGCCCCGTGCGGTTATGTTACGGTCAACCCACGCGGGTTCGTCGAGCGGATCAATCTTGCGGGCGCGTCGCTTCTAAAGATCGAAAGAGGCGCGTGGAACGGCATGCCTTTCCGAACGTACATCGATCCCGAAAGCCAGGGCGAATATTTTGCGACCCTCAAGCGGATAAAAAAGACGAAGAGGCAAGAAAGCGTCGAACTTAAGCTTTCGGCGAAAACAGGCGAAACCGTTTGGGTCCGGTCCGACATCGCGGCGGATCTTGGCGAAGGCGGCGAGATTCGCGGGTACCGGATGACCTTTGCGGACATCACCGAGCGCAAACAGGCCGAAGACGCATTGCGAATCAGCGAGGAAAGACTAAAAGACGCTCAGAAAATGGCAAATATCGGCGATTGGTTCTGGGAAGTCGGCTCGGGTTCCGTGGAATGGTCCGATCAGGTCTACGAAATATTCAAAGCTCCCCGAAGCCAACCATCGTACGAATTCGCTAAATCTTTCGTGCATCCCGAAGACATAGAAAGATGGCGCGGCACGGTCCGAAAGGCCACCGAAGACCAAAAGCCGTTTTCCCTCGACTACCGCGCCGTCCGCTCGGACGGGAAAATCGTTTGGGTACACAACGAAACAAGACTCCTGTTCGACGAGAAAGGAACTTTTTCCGGCTTTCAGGGCACGGTTCAGGACATTACGGAAAGGAAATTGGCTCAAGAGGCTTTGGAGGAATTGAACGAAACCTTGGAGGAAAAGGTCAGCGAGCGCACCGCTCTCGCGGAAGCCAGATCGAAGCAACTCCAGGCTTTGGCCGTGGAGCTGATCGAGGCCGAAGAACGCGAGCGGCGCCGGATAGCCCATATCTTGCACGACGACCTGCAGCAGGTACTGGCGGCGGCGCGGCTCCAGTTGCAGATCGGCATGAGGAATCCGTCCGACGCCTCCGAGCTGGAGACCGCCAGGGACATGCTGGAGGAAGGCATAGAAAAATCGCGCCGCCTGGCGAGCGAACTGAGCCCGCCGGTGCTGCGCCATTTCGGCTTTTCGGAAACCCTCCGGTGGCTGGCCGAACGGATGCGGGAGTGGTTCGGGCTTCGCGTGGAACTGGAAACCGAATTCTCGGAGAACCTCGACGCCTCGCTGAAAGCGTTGCTGTTCAGGGCCGCCCGTGAACTTCTCTTCAACGTCGTCAAGCACGCCGAAACCGCCGACGCGAAAGTCCGTCTGTTCGTTTCCGGGGGCGATCTCGTCCTTTCCGTCGCCGACGAAGGCCGCGGGTTCGATCCCGGATTTGCGGAGGCCAAAGACAAGAAGTCAGGATTCGGGCTGTTGACCATTCAGGAGCGGGCCAACCACGTCGGGGGAAGCCTTATTATCGAAAGCGCCCCCGGGCGGGGAAGCTGCTTCGCGCTGAAGTTGCCCTTGGATTCCTGGAGAGTCCGTGAGCCGCGAGGGTCGGATTCTCCGGCCGTTTCGACGCCCGGAAGCCTCCCGGAATCCGCGAACGGACCGGAGGCCGGACTGCGGGTGCTCTTCGCGGACGATCACAGTGTAGTGCGCCGGGGGCTTGTCCGCCTGGTTTCCTCTATTCCGGGAATCTCCGTCGCGGGAGAGGCGGAAAACGGAAGGGAAGCCGTGGAAAAAGCCATGCTTCTCGAACCCGACGTGATCCTGATGGACGTGTCCATGCCGGAGATGGACGGCATCGAGGCGACCCGGCGCATAAAGGCCGGGATGCCCCAAACGCGCGTGATCGGACTGTCGACGCATGCCGACGAGAAAATTTCCGAGACCATGCGCGAGGCCGGAGCCGAATCGTTCGTGAGCAAGACCGCTTCCCCGGCCGAGCTTTTGAAGGCGATATACGGAAAAGGGTAAGGCGTAAGCACGGATAGGGGCCTCGGAACGAAACAAGACTGTCACCGTTGGGCGCATATACCGACGGCAGCGGATTCCCATCGCCGCCATCGCCCGAGCCTAAAGGCAATTAACGGTCGGTTTCGCTTCCCGTCGCGAGCGGTCTCCGGGCGCGGATTCGGACTCTTGCCATGCGACAACGGGAAGCGGCTCCACGCTTTGCCTGGTATATCCGGTTTTTTGTCGGCCCTCTCGGGTTGACCCGTTTGGACTTTCGCCGCCGGGCCCGGCGGCGAAAGGAGATCGACGCAAATACGACCGCTCCCTTGGGAGCGAACCTCTATTATCTTTCGGGAGACGAGGCCGTGCCATTGTCGACGCGTTTGAAAATACTTTTTCTTCTTCTTGTCGCCGTTGCAGGCACGGTTCCTTTCAGGGCCGCGTTTCAAAGAACGGCGGCCGGTATTGTGCAGGTCGCGAAAGGGAAGAAAACTGTAGCCGAAAGAATCGAGCAGTACGGCGTTGCGGCCAGAAAGCGTTTGGCGCCGGGCTTCGAACGGATCGGTTTCGCCTATCCGCCTCAAGGGCTTGTTCTGGCAGGCTTCAAGCACGAAAAAATCCTCGAGGTATGGGCGACGCGGAATGGCGAAGCGAGACTGCTGAGGAAATATCCGATCCTTGCCGCTAGCGGAAGAATCGGGCCCAAGCTGCGGGAGGGCGACCGTCAGGTTCCGGAAGGGATCTACCGCATAGAGTCGTTGAATCCGAACAGCTTGTATCACTTGTCCTTGCGGGTGAACTACCCCAACCCTTTCGACGGAAAAATGGCGGAAAAGGACGGAAGAATCGATTTGGGCGGAGACATCATGATTCACGGCGGCAACTGCTCCATCGGTTGCCTGGCCATGGGGGACGATGCCGCAGAGGAGCTTTTCGTCCTTGCCGCGGAAACGGGAATCGAAAATGTCTCGGTCGTCCTCAGCCCCGTCGATTTCAGAATCCGCAAGCTTCCGAAGAACGTTTCCGGCCTGCCGGAATGGACGGAAGAGCTGTATGCGCGGATAGGAAGAGAGCTGTCGAAGTTGGCGCCGGACGCGGAATGATTCCCCTTTGCTATCGCGTTTCGGCGGTATCGAAACCCTCGGGAGTCAGAAACGCGCTCGTCTTCGATCGGTTCATATCGACCAGACCTCTTTTGAACAGCTCCTTCAGGGTCGCCAGGGTTTCGCTCGGCGCCAGTTCGACCGCCGCGACGATCTCCGCGACGTCCATGATGCCGGGCGGTCCCGCGTACCGCCATTCCTTTGCCAGCAGCTGCAGAATCTTTTGCTCTTGCTCCGTCGCCATAGTCGGCCTCCTTTCATAAGCGCCCCCATGCCCCGCCGTTCTCGACGCACCACGGACAAAATCGCCTTTTGCAAACTTTCGCGTCCTCAGCGCGTTCCGCTTCGCATTCCTTGAATGTAGGCTCGGAATCTCCGGAAACAACCCGGAATCCAAACCCGTTTCGCATCCGGGACCCGCCATCGATCGATTTCGTTGATTATAATCAACGGATACGGTATGAATTGAAAATCCGTTGATTATAAATGACAGAACCGGAAAGACGGGGAGGTTTTCCATGGCAACGCCCGAATACATACAACGTTCGCTTTACCTGAAACGAATCGCGCCGTATATGCGTAAAGACATCATTAAAATCCTGGTCGGACAGCGGCGGGTCGGAAAAAGTTATATGCTGTTTCAACTGATGGACCGTATCGCCGATTTGGACCCCCAAGGAAGTCGGATATACATAAACAAGGAGTTGCACGAATTCGCCGCGATTCGGCGGGCGGAGGATCTTCTGGAATACGTCGACGCCGGATGGGACCGGAAAAACCAGTTGTATCTTTTCATTGACGAGTTGCAGGAGATCGAGGGGTTCGAACATGCGCTAAGAAGCCTGCAAGCCGGGGGAAACGCGGATATTTACGCGACGGGAAGCAACGCGAAACTCCTGTCGGGCGAATTGGCCACCTTCTTGTCGGGGCGGTACGTCGAAATAAAGTTGTTCGGGCTCACCTACAAGGAATTTCTGCAGTTCCACGATTTGCAACGCGGACGGGACAGTTTCGACGCCTACGTGAAATTCGGAGGCCTTCCGTATTTGAGGCATCTGCCGTTGGAGGACGCGGTGGTTTTCGATTACCTCCGAAACGTTTCCGACGCGATTTTGCTCAAGGATATCGTCGCCCGGTACGATATCCGAAACGTGTCCTTTTTGCAGAGGCTGACGCGATTTCTGGCCGACAACGTAGGCGGCGTCGTCACCGCGAGAAATATCGGCCAATATTTGAAATCCCAAAAAATCAAAGTTTCCAACAACCTCGTTCTGGATTATTTGTCCTATTTGACGAACGCTTTTCTGGTGTTTCGCGCCGGCCGCTACGACGTGACGGGCAAAAGGGTTTTCGAAATCGGGGAAAAATACTATTTCGAGGACTTGGGGATCAGAAACTCCCTGGTCGGATTCAAAGTGTCGGATATAGACAAGGCGCTGGAAAACGTGGTCTTCATGCATCTTACGACCGCCGGCTACGACGTGAAAGTCGGGCAGTTGAAGGACAAGGAAATCGATTTCGTGTGCGAAAAAAACGGAGAGCTTCTCTACGTGCAGGTCGCGTACTTGCTGGCCGACGAAAGGACGAGGGAGCGCGAATTCGGAAATCTCCTGGCCGTCCCCGACAATTGGCCGAAGATGGTGGTTTCCATGGACGAACTGACAGGAAGCGCCTTCCGCGGGATCGAGCATTTTCGCATGGAGGATTTTCTGCTTTCCTTCGAATAAAAAAAAATCGGAAAAAAATGATATCGGGGTCGTGAAATGACCCCCCAAGTGTGATATAGAGGTTTCGTTTCCGATTCATGTTCCACTAGTTCGAATCATTCACCTTACTCACCAAGGAGTTTGCCATGGAGAAGACCCTTACGCTTGAAGATTTGAAAAATGCCGTTTCCGGCCGCGCCGCCGCATTTCGATGCGTGACCGAATACCAGCCCGCAGGCGGTCCCGGAGACAAGATTTTCCCTCCCACTTACGAAGGCGGCAAATACGCCGTCGAAACCCGCCTCGTCGACGGCGAGCCTGTTCCGTGCGTATTGATCGATTCCGTTCAGTCCCAGGCGAACCGCATGGAGCTTGCGCTTTTGGATGCGGTTCGCGAAGAACGGATTTCTCTTCCGATCATCGAGACGCGCTTCGATGATCCAAGCTTGTTGAAACCTTTCGTCGTAACAAGCCTGGAAGCCCCGCATCGAATTGCGGATGCAATTTTTCGCGATAGCTTAATAGAAGAAAACGGGAAAAAAGTAATGTTCCGAAAGTCGGAAAAAGGCAAAATCCTGGATAACGCAGATGTTCGAAACGCAACCGGGCTATTGGGTTTATGTCCCACGGCCCTCGTTTTCGGCGTTTGGGACTCCGCTGGGCCTCGCGGAGGATTGGGGGCCAAGTTTCAACGCGCTATCGTATCGGAAATCGTAGGGATTGACGCTCAGCCGGGTATTAAAACGAGCAGCAGGATCGATCCTCTTCAGATTAGGCGCGAGGCCGCTTCCCTTATCGACCGGACCAAAACCGACGATCAAAATCCGGACTGGAAAATCGCCTCCGAGGCGGGAGCCGAAAAGGGAAAAAAGGAGAAAATCAAAAACGCCAAAAAGCCTTCTGAAATCAACCATGGAAATGTCGTGCCCAGCATCACGGAAGGTGGATTCACAATTGGCAGAGCCGTTCAAACAACTGTTCTTTCGTTGGCCGCGATCCGTCGTTTGCGTTTTCCGCTGAACGGGCTGCCCGATTCGGACAATGCCGTCGATTTGAACGCGGGGGTTGTTTTGGCGGCCTTGGGCTTGCTTGGGGCTGTTTTGACGCGAGAGGAAGGCGCCGATTTACGGTCCCGATGTCTTCTTGTTCCAACTAAGGAATTCGTATGGGAACTGATCGGCCAACCGGGTACCGAAGTGAAAAAGTTTTTGGTCGGCGTTCAAAGCGCCGTCGAAATATTCGCCAGTGCAGTGAAACAGGCAAAGAAATCAGGACTTCCATGGGAGAGCAAGATCTCGTTGAACCCGCATCCGGACTTGGTGGAATTGGTTAGACGCAGCCAAGTTTTGGAGGCTCAAGGCGGACAGGAGGAGACGGAATAATGTTCGGATTGGGCATTGAATACTTGAACGGATGGGCAATGGCTGCGGTCGATGGCGCGAAAAAGGAACGCGCCGAGTGGCCGCCTCATCCCGACCGGGTTTTCATGGCAATGGCTGCGGCCTGGTTCGAGACCGTGCAAGACGAGATGGAAAAATCCGCATTGGAATGGCTCGAACGACTCCCGCCCCCGAATATCTCCGCGACGGGCGCCGAATATCGTCGTGATATAAAAGGGCGGGTGCCGGTCACAAGCTACGTGCCGGTCAACGATTCGACCTTGGCCAAAAAAATTCCTTCCACGCAAGAATTGAGAAAGCTTAAAGACGCCGGACTATCGCTTGTTCCGGAGCATCGTCCTCGCCAACCTCGAAAATTTCCAATCGCCATCCCTCGCGACCCTGTCGTCCATCTTATTTGGAACGAAGAGATCCCGGAAGAATTCGAATCTCCTTTGTCGGAGTTATGTCGCAAAGTAGTTTACATCGGACATTCCGCCTCTTTTGTTCAAATGTGGACCACCAAAGATCCGCCTTCGCCGAATCTCGTTCCCCTAGACGGCATGGCGATTCATCGCCTTAGAATTTTCGGCCCCGGAAAACTCGATTATCTCCAAGCAAGATGCAACAAGGAAGACGCAATTCGTTTTCGGGACGCTTCCGACGCGATCAAAACGCTTTCCGAGGCGCGAAAGGAACTCGACGGCGAAAGAAAAGCCGAAATCAAAGGATTGAAAGGCGACGCCAGAAAAAAGAAGGAAATTCCTTTTGTCGAGAGACTGAACACAATTGATCGATCAATCTTGGAAAACCAGTCTGTCGTCGATGCCTTCGAAGGAAGGAGCCCTAACAGCCTTCGTCCCGAACCCGGCCTGTGGCAGGGCTACGGAAAACCTCCAAAAAAGGAGGAGCCGGAAGTACCCAAAAGCGTGTTCGATCCGAACCTGATCGTCATGAACCTGTCCGGCAAACGATTGGGCCTTCATTCGACCATTAAGCTGACCCGGGCCGTTCGAGGCGCCTTGCTTTCCGCAATTGCGGAACCGGTCCCCGAATGGATGTCGGGGCATCTTCCGGACGGCTCTCCTTCCCAATCCCCGCATCTGGCGATAATTCCGCTTCCGTTCGTCGAGCACGAACACGCCGACGGCCGAATCATGGGCGTGGCTTTATGTCTCCCCCGGCAATTGGATAAAAGCGAGGCGGGAAAATTATTGGAGCCTCGACTCCGGGACCAATACGGGATTCCGCTGCCGATCAAGTTGTTCGACGGGAAATGGCTGGAATGCGCCATGGAGTTGGAGACCCGCGAGTCACCCCCATGGAGCCTACGCGCCGACGCTTGGACGAGAAAGTCGCTTCTTTGGGCGAGCGTCACGCCGATCGTGATGGACAGGCATTTCGACGGCAAGAACAGGTGGCTGGACGCCGCCGAGTCCTTGAAGGACTCCTGCGAGCGAATCGGCCTACCCAGGCCCGAAGAGGTGCTTCTTCATCCTGTTTCCCCGTTGCGGGGCGCGCCGCACTCCCGTGAATTTCCAACGCTCGCGCGGAAGAACGGCAAGGGAAAAATGCAGCATTGCCACGCGGTCGTCCGGTTTTCCGAGCGAGTATCGGGACCTGTCATGATTGGCGCGGGCAGGTACAGAGGCTACGGCTTGCTCCGTCCCGTCAAGGAAATCGAAATCGACAACCAGGAAGGAACCGACCCATGAACGAACTCACCGTGGAACAATTTTCCGAATTTTTCGAAGCACTGTGGAAATGGCCGCCGTTCGCATGGCAGCGGGATTTGGCGGCTCGCGCGCTGGAAAATTTCGAAAATCCCTGGCCGGAGGCCATCGCGCTTCCCACCGCCTCCGGAAAAACCGCCTGCATTGACATTGCGGTTTTCGCCATGGCCGCCAAAGCCCGAAAAGACGGCGACTTTTGGTTTACGGACGCTCCGCGACGGATTTTCTTCGTGGTGGATCGTCGGGTGATCGTGGACGAGGCGTTCGAGCGTGCGAGAAAAATCGCGCGAAAACTTCGAAGCGCGGAAGACGGGATTTTACACGAGGTTGCGGAAAGGCTTCGAAGACTTGCGGGAAGCAATATCCCCCTCATGGTTTTCCAATTGCGCGGAGGCATGTACCGTTCCGACGCATGGTCCCGTTCGCCGATTCAACCTGCGGTCGTCGCGACGACGGTGGACCAGATCGGCTCTCGTCTCCTTTTCCGCGCTTACGGCCGTTCCCCGAAGGCATGGCCCATTCAGGCGGGACTCGCGGGAAACGACGCGCTTGTTTTGCTGGACGAGGCCCACTGCTCGCAACCGTTCATGGAAACGTTGCGTTCCGTGAAAAAATACCGCCAATGGGCAGAAATCCCGCTTGCTTCTCCCTTTCACGTCTCCATCATGTCGGCCACGCCGCCCGACACCGAAGACGTTTTTTCCGACGAATCCGAGGAGCCTAAAACCAAGGGGCATCCTCTCGGCGACAGAAGGCTCGCCTCCAAGAAAACGAAACTGGTTCCAACGAAGGCTAACGGAAAGAACGCCATCGGTATCATGGCCGAGGAATTGGCAAAGACAGCCGAAGAGCTTGCCGGAGGAAAGCCACTTGCGGTCGTGGTGTTCGCCAACTACGTCTCCACCGCAAGGGAGGTTTGGCGTATCCTGGAAAAGAAGCACGGACAAAACACCATTCTTCTGACCGGACGTATGCGGCCGATCGACAAGGACGACGTCGTTTCGGAAAGCCTTCGAAAATTCGGGCTTTCCTCGGGGGCCGCGAAAGATCGCAGGCTGGAGGCGCCGGTATTCGTCGTCGCCACGCAAACCTTGGAAGTGGGGGCGGATTTGGATTTCGACGCGCTTGCGACCGAATGCGCCGCCTTGGATTCGCTTCGGCAGCGATTCGGCAGATTGAACCGCATGGGCCGGGAAATCGATGCGCGAGCCGCAATTTTGATGAGGGAGGATTACGTCAAGTCGAGCGAGAAGGACCCGGTCTACGGTGAGGCTCTTGGAATGACATGGCATTGGCTTTTGAAACAAGCTGACGAAAACGGCCAGGTCGATATGGGAATCGCGGCATTGTCCGAACGCCTGCCTTCGGGGGAGGAACTGGCTCTGCTGAGCGCCCCGTCGGAGCATGCCCCCGTGATGCTTCCGTCCCATGTCGATTGCTGGGTCCAAACCATGCCGGAACCTTTCCCGACGCCGGACCCCTCGGTGTTTTTGAGAGGACCGGGACGGGCGTCGGCGGATGTGCAAGTCTGCTGGAGGGCAGACATCGATCTTTCGACGGAAAATTCGGTCGCGTCTTTGGACGCTTTGTCCCTTTGCCCTCCTTCGGCGGCCGAATCGCTGGCGGTTCCGCTCTGGGTATTCAAAAAGTGGATGGATTCGGAAGAAACCCGATTGGATGCGGTATCGGACGTGGAGAGCGCGCCCGAGCAATCCAACGAAGAGCGGGGAGAAAAAGGCGGGGAACGAATTCGCAGAGTAGTTCGCTGGCGGGGACGCGAGGAGGTGGAAGTCGTATTCGGTTCCAGGAAAATCAGGCCTGGCGACGTAATAGTCGTTCCATCGGGCGAAACGGATTGGGATGTTCTGGGGGACTTGCCGGGCTCCGTCGAAAATCCGCCCGTGGACTGGGGGGACCGCGCGCACGCGAAAGCCAGAGGGAAGGCAATTCTGCGGCTCCATCCGGAAGTTGTGAAACAATGGCCCGAAAACCATTGCAAGGATCGGTTCGTGGAGTTGGCGGAAAAGGCCGGAACTTTGTTCGACGAAGACCCGGACGATTTTATCGTTTCCTTGAAGAAAGCTTTGGCGGACCTGGAAAAAATCGACGGGCTGCCATGGCTCTCCGGAATAGCGGCCGAGCTTGGCAAAATCGATTCAAACAAGCTGAAACGCTTCGTTATTTCCCATCCATCGGGCAAAGGCGTGGTCGTAAAAGGACGGGAACAGATCGATCCGCAGGCAGTCGAATTCGCCGACGAAATCCCGGACTGGTTTTCAGACGAGGACGACGCCGCCTCATCCGGCACGGCATACATTCATCTGAAAGACCATCTCGACGGAGTTTCGCTTCTTGCCCGTCGGTTCGCCTCGGGGTGCGGGTTGCCGGGAAACATGGCCGATTCGATGGCAACCGCAGGCTTCTTTCACGACACGGGAAAGGCGGACCGGCGTTTCCAGGCGCTGCTGCGAGGAGGAAACGCCTGGACCGGAGGAGAGCTTCTGGCGAAATCCGAAGACATTCCACAGGGGAGATCGGCCTATCTTCGGGCGAGAAAAGCGGCGGGGTATCCCGAAGGAGGCCGCCATGAAATGCTGTCGGTTCGCTTGGCCGAATCCGCTCCCGAAGCCGCTTGGAAAAACGAGGAAAGCGCGGAAAACAAAGAATTGGTTCTTCACCTGATCGAAAGCCATCACGGCCACTGCCGCCCGTTCGCCCCGGTCGTTTTCGACATGGAGCCCATCGAGGTTTCGGTAGATTTGAACGGTTTCAGACTGTCCGCAAGATCCGAAACCAACCTGGAGCGTCTGGATTCGGGCGTTCCCGAGCGGTTCTGGCGTTTGGTCCGCCGTTACGGATGGTGGGGCCTGGCATGGCTCGAATCGATATTCAGACTGGCGGACCATCGCCGAAGCGAGCAGGAGGAAAAGGAAGGAGGGAATGCGCGATGAGCGAACTTGTTTTTAAAGGTATAGACGGGGCGAATCCGTTGGGGTTTTTGGCGGCGGTGGGAACGCTTGTGACTGTGAATAGGTTTTGTCCTAATTCGACCATGGCGTGGCGAAGAGAATCGGGATCATGGCGCCCGGTCCTATTCGGTTGCGAACACGATGAAGCTGACTTTTGCGAAACCTTGGCAAAGGAGCTTGCCGGAACTTCTTCCGAACCGTTCGAATTTGAAAGCCGGCTTCCGTTTTCTGCGGAAAAATTTTCCGAAATATTGGGAGCGACTCAATCCAACCTAAGTTTTAATGACCGAAGATGCGCGGATTTGCTCGGGGCATTCGGAAGCGAAATCTGCAGAGAAAAGGAAAACTTCCAGGATACTTTTTTGCGGATGGTAAGAAGCGGCGATTCAAAAGGACAAGGGCTTCCGGCTTACGCAATTGCGATAAAAAAAATGTGCGGCGTATCCGAATTGAAACGTACTCTCTTTGAAATATGGGATTACGCTGACGATTGTTTCCGCTTGCGATGAGATCCGATAGAGGATCAACGGTATGCAATGAGATGGCACGATCCAAGCGAAAAAAAAGACGAATACGCTCTAAAAACCATGGTCGGAGCCAATGCCCTCGCAATTGAGGCCATGGTCCTGTTTCCATCTGTGCCGCTGTCGAGACATTTGGAAACGACGGGCTTCCACAAAAGGGGCGCGCGTTATTTTTTCACTTGGCCTATTTGGGAAGGGCCCGCTTCGGAAAATCTTGTCCGAACACTGATAGCCCTGCATGAAATTCATCAAGAAAATCCGCCTCGAGAAAGATTGAGGGCTCGAGGAATCGTCGAGATATACAGATGCGAGAGGATTGCTCCAAATCAATATTATCGCAATTTTGCTCCATCCGCGCCAGTTTAGATGCGGGAGTTTTGCACCTAATTTTCGAAGAACGTTTCTGGCACGCGCAGATCGTTTTCGCCCAAGCGGCGAAAGGACCTGTAATCATCGGCGACGGCCGCTTTCTCGGGCTGGGGATCATGGCTCCGAAATTGACATTTTAGGCGCCTAAAATGTTAAAAAGAAACTATGTTTAACTTGACATCGTAAACATAAGCCGCAACCAATTGAAATATTTCGACCTTGTGCGGTCGGGTCGCGATTCCCCCCTTGAGGGGGCCAGGGGCCGCAATTCCCCCCTTGAGGGGGGCTAGGG
>CAZNTU010000159.1:0-12813 GCA_964575975.1 uncultured Desulfobacteraceae bacterium | reverse complement strand
CTCAAGGGGGGAATTGCACCGCCCTCCAACCGCACGGGTCGATAAATTCGGCATGCTACCCGTTAAGTTTACAATGTCAAGTTAAAGCGGGGCCGTTATTGATTTTTACTGATTGCAACGGATTTGGGGGAGACTTGAAAGAGCGCGGCACGGGGTGTGACAATGGATATTCTCCCCATATCCTCGAAGGCGCATTCGCGTCAAAATCCGGGAAAGGCGCGCTGAAAGCGCAAGACATACAAGCCTATGGAGAAACCCTGGGGGCCAGAGAGCCGCAAGGTATTTCAAGCCCTGAAAGGGCGCGACATACGACCGCGTTCATTATGTCGCGCCCTTTCAGGGCTTGCGCGACCCGGAGCCTCGGGATCCCAGGGTTTCGCCCTCATCCTTGCACACAAACTATGCAACCCTTTCAGGGTAAGGATTCCCGTAGCATCGCCAACCCAGGGTGGCGCTCCGCTCGACCCTGGGCTTTGATATTCTACCCTTTCAGGGTAAGGGGAATCGGCCGGCCCCGTGTGTCGTTTCACCGGCCTTGGGCTGTGACATTCGATCCTTTGGGGGTGTCCCGAAACCGCTCTCGGGACTTTTCCCGTTTCGGGGCTTCGAACCGCGACGCCGGTCGCCGGTTCCGCAAAAGACCCGAAATATCGACAGCAACAAGACTTCGCTTGCCGCCGACGTTTTCCGACCGGCCGATACCCCGAAGGGGTTTGATATCACAGCCCAGGGTAGAGCGAAGCGCCACCCTGGGGACTGCCGAACACGGGTTTCTTTCCCTGAAGGGGATACATAAAAATAGACTTTGTCGAATCGGGCATTTTGAAACAGGACTGCGATTTTTCGGAATGCGATTTTGTGTATGACGACGAGGGTTTCGCCCTGGGCTTGTATGTCGCCCCCTTTCAGGGCTCTTCCGAATCCGTTGCGATCAGCCATTTTCCAAGTCTCCCTTGACGCCGATCGGCCGCCGAATCAATTTCGAGCTTATGCTCATATCCGTCGTCGCTCCGCGCTTCGGGACGATCCTCGCCGGGACGCGGGTATCGCAAACCGTTTGGTTCTTTGAATTCCGAACGCGTTCGTTCGGAACCGCGAAGGGCCGTCCGTCAACATTCAAGCAGGAGGGGCCGTAATGTATTTCAAACAGATTGCCGTGGAGGGAATGGGTTGCCTGTCGTACCTGATCGGCTGTCCAATGGCAAAGGTGGCGTGCGTGGTGGATCCCAAGCGGGACGTCGGGGAATATATCGATCTTGCCCGCAAGAACGACATGCGGATCACGCACGTGTTCGAGACTCACGTCCACGCGGACCACGTGAGCGGAAACATGGAACTCAAGTCGAGAACCGGGGCCAGGATTTGTTTCATGGAGGGTTCCCCGGTCGAACTCGACCACCAAGCAGTCAAGGAGGGGGACGTGTTCGAGTTCGGCAACGCCAGGCTCGAAATGCTCGAGACTCCGGGGCACACGCCCCATTCCATGTCGATCCTGGTCACGGACCGGTCCCGAAGCGAGGACCCTTGGCTGGTTCTGACCGGCGACTGCATGTTCGTGGGCGACGTCGGGCGGCCGGACTTGGTGGGGGAAGAGTTGATCGAGGAGCAGGTGGACAACCTTTACGGTTCCTCTACCGTAAGCTAGGCCGATTGCCCGACAGCCTGGAGGTTTTCCCCCACGGCGAGGGGTCTCTCTGCGGCAAGGGAACGAGCGCCAAGTCCAGCTCCACCATCGGGTTCGAGAAGCGCAACAACCCGGTTCTCCAAATGGAGGAAAGCGCTTTCAAGAAAGCCTTTAGGGCTGCGGAACGAAATAATCTTACCACAGCTCTTGCTGTCGGCATATTGCGCGCAACGTCGGCGGCTTCGTTCCCTTCCGAGTTCTCGATAAGACTTTATGATTGACAGCCGAGCGCCTCGACGCACGGCGAAACGGATCCCGGCTTCCGGCGGAGGCGCCCGGCTGTCAATCATAAAGTCTTATTTAGATCTTCAAAACGAGATAAAAATATCAATGTTGCGAGAAATTACAGGCCGGCGGCAAGCGCGACGGTATGCTTAATTCTTTCCGAGGCCCTTACCGGCAGTTTTCCCGAGCGGCCCAAGAGCTTCTCCCACATTATCGCCACCAACAAGTCGGGGCCGCCCCTTCTGGAGCGATGTTCGATCAGCCGGGACCTTTCCCCCGCCCAGGCGAAAGCTCGCATCGAGGCCGGGGCCACCGTGCTGGACGCCCGGGACACTGCGGCGTTCGGCGGCGTCCATATTCCGGGAAGCGTCAACATCGGTCTGGCCAAGCAGACCGCCAACTGGATCGGGATGGTGATCGATCCGGCGGCCGAGCTGGTCCTCGTGGTTCTGGACGAGGGTGCCTACGAGGCCATGACTACGCACCTTCACCGGATCGGCTACGACAATGTCGCGGGCTTTCTCTACGGCGGCATCGCGGCGTGGCAGGAGGCGGGCTATCCCATCCGGCACCTGTGGCAAATCTCCGCAGAAATCCTCAAGAAGAAGATCGAGGGCAACCACCGTCGCCTTTTGGACGTCCGCACGAAGGCGGAATGGGACGCGGGCCACATCCAGGGAGCGATCCACTATCCCTTGCCTGAACTGTTGAAAGGGAATCCGGGTTTTCCCAAAGACGAGGAAATCATCGCCATGTGCGGAGTGGGCTACAGGGGCAACATCGCCGCCAGTTTTCTGGAAGGGCTGGGATTCTCGCACGTCCACAGCCTGGCCGGCGGCATGAAGGCCTGGCTGAACGCGGGCTGTCCGGTCGTCGTTTGAATTTCGTCAACCCGCCCCCTGCGAAACAGTCGAATATGGTGCTCCGTTCGGCTAAAATACGGCGTTCTCCTTATTGATCGATATTCGGCTCGGGAATATGCTTTCCTGAAATAAGAACGATTCGGACCTGCGCGGACTTCGAAATGGCCTATGCTAAAACCAAGCTCCACCAAGCAAGGCGAATGGCGGGTTGCGAACGGTTCTACGCAACGAATGCGCCGGGAATCCAAAGAGATTTTCAGTTCGTCGGAAGCGACGCGACTCCGGAAACGCCTAATCCATTCCGATGCTCCCGACGCAAGACACTTCCGGCAGGCCGAAATCGTCAAATTCGAGAAAGGAGACGCAAAATGAGAAAATCCATGATTCTATGGCCGATCCTGGCGCTGTTCGCGCTCGTGTCGTCGCAGGCCCTGGCGCAAGGCAAGACCGACGCGCAGTTTGTCGAAAAGGCTGCCCAGGGCGGGATGTTCGAAGTCCAGGCCGGCCAGGTGGCGATCCTAAAGGCATCGAACCCGGATGTCAAAGCATTCGGCCAGCAAATGGTGATGGACCACGGAAAGGCCAACGACCAACTTGAAACAGTAGCCCAAGCGCAAGGTTTCGAAATGCCTGTCGAACTGGGAGAAAAATACCAGGAGAAAATTCAAAAGCTGAACGACGCGAGCCAGGACGATTTCGACCGGGAATACATGAACATGATGGTCGAGGATCACCAGGAGGATGTGAAAAAATTCAAGGAAATGGAGGAAAAAGTCGAGAATCCGGAACTCAAGTCCTGGGTGTCCCAAACCCTTCCTGTGTTGCAAAGCCATTTGGAGAGGGCCGAAGCCCTGGAAAAAGGGCTTTAAAACACAAATCGTCGATAAGGGGCTTTGCTCGTCGCAAATGCATTTCCAATAGTTCGTCGGCCGCAGCCAGGAGACATCTCGAAACGAATTTCGATTTTCCAAGGTTCGGGTAAGCCGCCAGGTTGCGGCCCACGGCTCTGCAACGCATGCTCCCCCGCATTTTTTTAGACCATGAGCCTCGCGGCCAGCGCGAAAAACGGGTTGATATGGATTTCGGGACGTGATAATCGATTGGTATTGCGGGAGTCTTCGAATTTGAAATCCTTTTTTCCTTCTGATTGCCGACTTGAACAGAAATCGAGAATAGAAAACGCAAGTCGGTCGGAGGCAATTCCCGGAAAATCTATTCGATCGCCGTTTTTGCGGGGAAGGGAGCTTGACGAGTGCAGGAGGAACCGAAAAGGAAGACGGGTGGCTGGGCGGCCTTGTGGCTGCCATGGTGCCTTTTGCTTCTACTGTTCTGGTTCTTGCTGGTGGAAGGCCGTCTCGATTCCCTTTGGTTCGCCGGGCCGGTTCTTTTCCTGGCGTACTTGGCCAGGCGCGCGTTGCCCCTTCCGCTTTCGCTGCGCAGGATCGATTTGGTCGAAGCCGCGCTTTTCGCTCCCAGGTTCGTCTGGGGTTCGGTCGCCGCAGGCGCGGACGTGGCATGGCGAGCGCTGGCGCCGGGCCTTCCGATCCGACCAGTTTTCGTACACTATCCGCTGCGGCTTCGCTCGGCTGGCTCCCGGGTCTTTCTGTCCCATGTCCTCAGTCTGATGCCGGGGACGTTGACCTGCGAGGTGGGCGAGGACGCCCTCGTTGTTCACGCGCTAAGCGGGACGGAGGAAAAGATCGTCGCGGCAACGGCGAAGCTTGAAACGCGCGTTGCCGCGATTTTTCGCGAAAAAATCGAGGAAGAGGCATGAAAGGGCTGCTTGCCGCCGTCTGCATATTTTTGTTCCTCAACCTGCTGGCCGGCTTGATCCGGGTGCGCCGGGGACCGACCCCTGCGGACGCTCTTTTGGCCGTGCAGCTCATGGGCACGACCGGCGCGGCCCTGTTGCTTTCTCTTTCGGCGTTGCAGGAGGTTTGGACTCTTGTGGACGCCGCGCTGATCCTCGGGCTTCTGGCCGCAGTCACGCTGCTCGTGTTCTCGTGCCGCATATGGCGGCCGGCGCGGGATACGGAATCCGAGGAGGCGTCGGATGGACCTGTCTGAAACGGCGGCGGCCGTCCTGATCGCAACCGGGTGCTTCTTCTTTTTCGCCGGGACTGCGGGGCTCCTGCGTTTTCCCGACGTGTACGCGCGCCTGCACGCTCTCACCAAGGCGGACACCATCGGGCTGGGGTTTGTCGCGGCGGGCGTCATGATTCTTTCGGGCTCGCTGTTCCTGGCACTGAAAATTTTCGCGGTCTGGCTGTTCACGATGTACGCCGGTTCGCTGGCGTCCTATCTCGTCGCCAACGCGGCTTACCGTTACGAAAAGGCTGCGTCGGAAAGGAAGGGAGACGGATGAACGAAGCCCTGATTGTCCTCGACGCGCTTCTGGTCGTCGCGCTGGCCGGACTGGCGGCGGCGTCGGTTTTGTCCCGGAATCTTTTCCGGTCGGTCGTCCTGTTCATGGTTTTCGGGCTGACCATGGCCCTTGCGTGGGCGAGGCTGCGGGCGCCGGATATCGCGATTACGGAAGTCGCGCTGGGGGCGGGACTGACCGGCGCAATGCTGCTGTTCGCCGTGGCTTCTCTGGAACGAAACAAAAAGGGACTGGAAAGAAACCAAAAAAGGAAGGGGAAGGATTGAGTCGATGCGGAGCAGGATATTCAGGCTCGTTCTTTTCGTCGCGATGATTGGTTTTGCCGCGGCGATGTCCGTACAAATTTTCCCCCTGATGGACCGAACGGCGTCCTTGACCGGACCGGTATACGAACGCGTCGGAGAGAGCGGCGTCAAGCACCCGCTGACTGCGGTGCTTCTCAATTTTCGGGGCTACGACACCATGCTCGAGATCGGCGTGCTTCTCCTCGCCGTTTTGGCGGTGTGGTCGCTGGGCGGAGACGCGCGTTCTCCATGGAAGTTGATCGAGCCGTCGTCTATCAATCCTGTCTTGCGGGTCTCCATCGGCATCCTGACGCCGACCGCGATCATCGTGGCGGGGTACATGGTCTGGGTCGGGGCCTACCGCCCGGGCGGCGCTTTTCAGGCGGGGACGGTCCTGGGGGCGGCCGGGGTGATCCTGATCGGCTCCGGCGTCGTTCCTTTGCCTCTGTCCCGCGCTTGGGGAGTCCGTTCCGCCTTGGGCGCCGGCTTTTTCGTCTTCATGCTCGCGGCTGTCCTGCCGCACTTCTTCGGCGGAGCACTCCTTGAATATCCGCGCGATTTCGCCGGCGCGATCATTCTCTTGATCGAAACGATCATCGGCGTTTCCATCGGGACCTCCATCTGCGCCCTCGTCGCCGGCGTCGCCGCTCCGCCGCAGTCCGCCGACGAAGAGGATGTCGCTACGTGACAACCCTTCATCTCTATTTGGCCGCCGCAGCGGTCGTGTTCGCGACCGGCCTGTACGGTTTTTTCGCGCAACCGCACCTTCTGAAGAAGCTGCTGGGGCTGAACATCTCCGCCGCCGGGATTTTTCTCATGCTCGTGGCATTCGCCGCTCGCGGACCGATCCCGGACCCGGTCCCCCACGCCATGGCGCTGACCGGGATCGTCATTTCGGTCTCCGCGACCGCCTATGGCATCGCGCTGGCTTCCAAGCTGCATCGAAAGACCGGCCGCGTCACGCTGGAGGAAGAGGACTCCGATGACTGACTTGCTGTCGGGTCGTCCCGAAAGCCTTCTCGTTATGTCGCCCGCGCTGGCCGCCGTTTTTTTGTTCGTCTTCGGAAACCGGGGAAGGACGACCGCAGTCTCGGCGGTCGTTTCGCTGACCGCGCTGGTTACGGGTCTGGTTCTGTTTCGCGTCGTCTCCGACGGCGCGTACGATCATGCCATAGGCGCGTGGGGCGCTCCGCTGGGGATCGTCTGGCGCGTGGACGGGCTCGCTTGCGTCATGATCTTGCTCAACACGCTGGTTGGCGGCGCCGTGAGCGTCTACAGCCTGTCCTATTTCCACGGGAGCATGCGGGGGAAGAAGCAGGACGGCGCGCGCTATTTCTGGCCGTTGTGGATGGTCCTGTGGGGGGCGCTTTACGCGCTGTTTCTTTCCCGCGACGTGTTCAACTGGTATGTGACGCTCGAGTTGTCCGGTCTTTCCGCAGTCGCTTTGATTACTCTGTCGGGGTCGTCGGACGCGTTGCGCTCCGCGATGCGCTACCTTCTGCTCGCCATTTGCGCGTCGCTTTTCTACTTGGCCGGGGTTGCGATTCTTTACGCCGCTTACGGAGCATTGGACGTGGAAACCTTGCGCCGGGTCGTGGAACCCGAGGAGCACACGCTGTTCGCGTTCGCGCTCATGGTCCTGGGCCTTTGCGTAAAGTCGGCCCTTTTCCCGCTTCATTTCTGGCTTCCGCCCGCCCATTCGTCCGCGCCGTCGCCGGTGAGCGCCGTCTTGTCCGCTTTGGTGGTGAAAAGCGGGTTTTACATTCTCCTACGGCTGACGACGGACCTGTTTCCGCACGCGCCGATACAATCTTTCGCCGAAGGATTTGGCCTTCTGGGCGCCGCCGCGATCTTCTGGGGTTCCTTCCTCGCCCTGCGACAGCAGCGTCTCAAGCTGGTCGTCGCCTATTCGACCGTGGCGCAGGTCGGCTACCTGTTCGTGATTTTTCCGCTCATGTTCGAAAGCTTTCGAATCGGTGGAGACTGGGCCGGCCGCGTGTGGGCGGGGGGCGTCTATCACGCGTTGTCCCATGGGTTGGCCAAGGCGTCGCTGTTTCTGGCGGCGGGAGTCGTGATTCATGCGTGCGGCGACGATGGGCTGGAGTCGCTGAAAGGGCTTGGCGACCGGATACCGATGACGGTGACCGGGATGGCGCTGGCCGGCGTAAGTTTGATGGGAGTCCCGCCGGGCGCGGGGTTCTTGGCCAAGTGGCTGATGTTGACCGTGGCGATGAAAACGGGCCGCTGGGATTTGGCTTTGGTGATTATCGCCGGAGGGCTTGCCGCCGTCGGGTATCTTCTGCGCGTCTTCCGCCAGCTCATGAGCGACGGGAATCCCGCCGATTTCCACGCGCCTCCCCGCATAATGGAATGGATGGTCCTCTTGCTGGCGATTTTATCGGTCGTTTTCGGGTTGTCCTCCCTTCCCGTCTTCTCGGTATTGACCCAGGGAGCGCCGCCAGACCTGGAATCCTATTTTACGGGGACCTCGCGATGACCGATTATTTCCTTCCGATTTACGTCCTTCTTTCCTCCTTCGTGACCGGAGTTCTTATCCTGATGCTGCGGGAGGAACAAGTGCGCTTGAGGACGTTTCTCAACATGGCGGGCGCGGTGATCAAGATTCTGCTTGTCGGCGCCATGCTGCTGGGAGTGTACTACGGGCGGAGCTACGAGACGCGGTTCCCGTTTCTGCCGAGCATGGATCTCGTTTTGCGCGCCGACGCCATGACAATCCTGTTCTCGTCCCTTTCCGCGGCTCTCTGGCTTGTCACGACCGTCTACGCCGTCGGCTACCTGGAGGGAACCCGGAGCCTCCGGCGATTCTTCGGCTATTTCAGTTTCTGCGTAACCGCGACCATGGGCGTTTCGCTGGCCGGAAACCTTGTGACGTTTTTCCTCTTCTACGAAATGCTGACTCTGACGACCTATCCGCTGGTAGTGCATCGGGGCACGGACGAGTCGATGAGGGCGGGGCGCACGTATTTGGTCTACACGCTTGGCGGGAGCGCGCTTTTGCTTGCCGGCATGGTATGGCTGTACGCTCTTGCAGGGCCTTTCGAGTTCACCGAGACGGGTTTTTTAAGGAACGTGAAACCCGGCAACGAAGCGACCCTGACTGTAATTTTCGTGCTTCTGATGACGGGCCTTGGCGTAAAGGCCGCAGTGTTTCCTTTTCACGGATGGCTTCCCAAGGCCATGGTGGCCCCCGCGCCCGTGAGCGCCCTGCTGCACGCGGTCGCCGTAGTCAAGGCCGGGGCTTTCGGCATGGTGCGGGTCGTCTACGACGTGTACGGAGTCGCCATTTGCGACGAGCTGGATTTGCTGAAGGGGTTTATGGTCCTTTCGTGCGTTACGATCTTATACGGGTCGTGCCTCGCCCTGTTTCAGGACAACTTCAAGAGGAGATTGGCGTATTCGACGGTCAGCCAAGTGTCGTACATCCTGCTGGGAATCACCCTGTTCGGACCGGTCGGCACCATCGGGGGACTCGTGCATCTCGTCCACCAGGGCATCATGAAGATCACCATGTTTTTCTGCGCGGGGAACGTGGACAAGACCCTGCACATAAAAAATATAAGCGAGTTGAAGGGAGCGGGGCGGCGGATGCCGCTGACCATGGGCGCGTTTTCCATTGCGGCGCTGGGCATGATCGGAGTTCCGCCCATGGCGGGTTTTATCAGCAAGTGGAATCTCGGGCTGGGGGCCATCATTTCTGGAAGTCCGTGGGTGATTTGGGTGCTGGTGGCCAGCAGTCTTTTGAACGCGGCCTACTTTTTGCCGATCCTTCGTTTGGCCTGGTTCGAGAAGCCCGAAGGGGAATGGGACGATAGCGGAAGGGCAGGGCGTCTCGAAACGACATGGTGGCTGCTGCTGCCACCGGTGGTCACCGCCCTGTTGACCGTTTGGGCCGGCGTGTTCGCCGGTTCGACGTTCAGTCCGCTCGGATGGGTCGTTCTCATTGCCGGGAGGGAATACTGATGCCGGAACTTGTCCACGCCCCTGGCGCTTTCGGAGCAATCCTGCTCGCGACCGCGATTTTATTTCCGATGTTTGTCGGATTTTTGGGGCTTTTCCGTTCCGCAGCCGGCTGGGCGCTCAAAGTCGCTCCGGTCGCGGCGCTGCCTGCCCTTGCCCTTTCCGTCGGCACGCCGGCAATGATCGAACTGCCCGGCTTTATGCTGGGTTCGCGCTTTGCGACCGGGGGTACCGTCTCGGTCTGGCTTTTCGTCACGTCCGTGCTCTGGTTCGCCGCGGCGTGGTTCGGAGCATATTATCTTGCCCATGACGAACGGCGCGGCCTCTATGTCTTTTTCTTTTCCGGATCGATGGCCGGGAACTTCGGCTTGATAATGGCGGGCGATCCGGTTCTGTTTCTCGCCTTTTTCGCCCTCATGAGCTTCATGTCCTACGGACTGGTAGTCCACGACCGCGAACCGGAATCGATGCGGGCAGGGCGCGTCTATCTCGCCATGGCCGTGCTGGGAGAAATGCTTCAGTACGCCGGTTTGTCGCTCGTGGCGTTTCCGATCATCGGAAAAGGCGATCCTCTTATTCTGTCGTTCGACATGCTTGTGCGGGCGGAACCGATGGCGACGGTTCTGTTCGTCGGCGGATTCGGGGTGAAGGCCGGGCTCCTGGGCCTGCACATGTGGCTGCCCATGGCCCATCCGGTCGCGCCGACTTCCGCGAGCGCCGTGCTGAGCGGAAGCATGATCAAGGCGGGGTTGATCGGATGGATCAACTTTTTGCCGCTGGGAATCGCGGCGATGGACGGCATTGGGACGGCCATGGCGGCGTTGGGGTTGACCGGAGCCTTGGCGGCGGCGCTGATCGGTTCGGTCCAGCGACAGGCGAAGGCAGTGCTTGCCTATTCCAGCGTCAGTCAAATGGGATTGATCGCCACGGTATTCGGCGTGGGTCTCGCCCGTCTGGACGCTTGGGATGCAATGCTTTGGGTGGTGATCGTTTACGCGGCCCACCACGCGTTGGCCAAATGCATGCTGTTTCTCTCCGTCGGAATTAAAACGACAAGGCCGGTCGGGAGGTTGGAGGCATGGGTATTCTGGGGCGGGACGGGCATTGCGGCTCTCGCTCTATCGGGGGCGCCGGCGACCAGCGGAATGGCGGCCAAGCTGGTCCTCGCGGATGCCGTCGAGGCGGCAGCGCCTGTTCACGTGGACTTGGTGCTCGCCCTTCTGACAGTCGCCGCAGTCGGCACGACCCTGCTCATGGCGAGGTTCCTCGATCTGGTAGGAAAACTCCGGCACGACGAGGTTCATACGACGTCGCGGGTCATTTACGCGCCGTGGCTCCTGCTGCTTTCCTTGGTCTGCGTTTTCGCGTGGCATCTTGCGGTCGGGCGATTCCCGGCAAGCGTCGCGGTTTGGAAAAAGACGGAATACTGGATGAAAGGCTTGTGGCCCGTCGTTATCGGTGTTGTGCTGTATTTGGCGGGAAAAAGGATCGGCCGCCTGTTGCCGGGCGAGTGGCATGTCCCGCCCGGCGATATTTATTTTGCGCTTTGGCGAATATCGACATGCATGTCCCGCTGTGTCGCTGTCGCAGGGGGGCGGATTTCCGCGGTTTTGGCCGCTTTGACGAATGCGGGACTGGTTCGGTTGCGTCTTGCCGCAAAGCGCGTTGCGAACGGTATGGGCCGAGCCGAGAGCAGCCTCGCGGTTTGGAGATTCGGAGGGGCCGCTGTCCTTGTTGCCGGAGCCTCGTTCTTTTGGCTTGCCTTTGGATAGTGTCGGCAGCCGTATGCTCCTGAAATCCCGCCTCCTTTCATTACAACCGTTGAATCAAGTACGCGTAAACGGGAACGCGGCTCCGATTTTTCAATTCGTAAAAAACGGGTAGGAGTTCGCGCTTTTTCGGACTGTCCTTCAAAGGCGACATGTAGATGGCCCCTTTCCCTTTCGATGAAACGGGAGCGTCTCGAAGCAACTCGGCAAGCTTACGGTAGTGCTCGGACGACAATTGGTCCCCGAGCAGAAAATTGCCCGTGATTTCGATGTTTTCATATTCGGCGTTGATACCGAGCATCTTTTCGAACGCTTCGCGCACTTCCGGTTCTTTCAATGGCTTGCCGACCATTTGCAGAGTAGGCTCGTCGATGGATTCCAACCCGACATTGATATAGGTGCGGAACGGAAGCCGGTCGAGGCGGTCGAAAAAATCGCTGTCGGCCTTGAGCAGGGAATGAACGCTTCCGAACATGAGAAGAAAAGCCGGATTTGCATGGCGTTGGTCGAAACCCAATTCCAGACATGCTTCGGACGCGGACGAAAGAACGTGGTCTTTTCCGGAAGCAAGCGCGTCGTGGTTGCCCAGGAACAGGGCGTTGTAATTTTCCAGGTTGCGACCGTAAAATTCTTTCAGCCGCCGAATTTGTTCGACCACGTCGGCACGCGGGCGGGCGCGAAACCGACTCTCCGATTTGACGCAGCAAAATTCGCAGTGGTACAAGCAGCCGTCGGCGATATTCAGCGGGACAATCTCGTAATCCACGTGCCTGGCGTCCGGAGGAAGGACCGACAATCGTCCTCCGATGATTTCGTTCAGCGTTTGCGAACGTTCTCGCATTTTTCCGTCGTGGCTGGCCAATACGGTTTCGATCAGTTCCCTGAATTTTGCGTGGTACCGGGAGCCCTGCGCCATTGCCATGTATAGATCCCCGTACAACTGGGACCATGCGGCAAAAGCGTTCATTATCCGCGGGTTGGAAAAATAATCGACCTCCCAGATCGAATTGCTCGGATATGGAAGGCAGGGCAGGTAATATTCCCCGAGCCAGGAAACGACGCCTTTCTCCCCGCTGAAATCTCCGACCGAGTAGTACACCCAATCGTTTCCGTCCGTCCTCTTTAGCTGTTCCGCCGGGTGGGGCCAGTCTGCGCCGAGTCCCCGGATGAACTTTATTTCTCCGTTAAGATTGAACACGAATTCATATTCGGAGGTTTTAATCTCCGAGTATTTCCCGTACCGAAGAGGGAAACTGGCCTTGGCGATTTTTTTGGGTCCTTGTT
The DNA here is from genome assembly GCA_964575975.1 of uncultured Desulfobacteraceae bacterium. GTDB lineage: Bacteria > Desulfobacterota > Desulfobacteria > Desulfobacterales > SKZT01. Next base: position 343 of record CAZNTU010000159.1, on the reverse strand, counting down.
TCTCGACCGCGATAAAAAGGTCCCTTGCTCGTCCGAATTCCATGATTTTTCCTTTGCGTCACATTAGGCGGTTCCGACAAGGCGTTTTCGACAGGAAACGACGAAACGCGATGCCATGAAAATTCTAAATCGAAAAAGAGAATTTTCAAATTCTCGTTGCCGCCGAGTTTTTATCCTGCTGTATTAAAGTTCGTCAAGGTTGAAACGGCAATTCTCATTTTGGTTTCGACAACATGCGCTGTCAAAGCGACCGGCTGGCTATGTTTTCACTTCGGCCGTCCGTTCGCCATCTCGTTCCCACGCTTCCGCCTCGTCCGCCTCGTTCCCACGTTTCACGTGGGAA
>CAZNTU010000158.1:0-12824 GCA_964575975.1 uncultured Desulfobacteraceae bacterium | reverse complement strand
GGAAGCGGGCGCCGGCTCGCTGTACCGTTTCCGGTTCGAGGACGACGACTTTCTCTATCCGGACCCCGCTTCCCGGTTCCAGCCCGAAGGACCCGACGGTCCCTCCCAAGCGATCGATCCCTCCAAGTTCGAATGGACCGACCGGGAGTGGCCCGGAATCAAGCTGGAAAACCAGGTGATTTACGAAATGCACGTGGGAACGTATACTCCCGAGGGTACGTGGAAGTCCGCCGCCGGCCGTCTGCGCGAACTGGCCGACATGGGGATCACGGTTTTGGAAATGATGCCCGTGGCCGAATTCGCGGGAAAGTTCGGGTGGGGGTACGACGGCGTCGATCTTTTCGCTCCATATCATGGGTACGGTCGGCCCGACGATCTGCGGCTGTTCGTCGATACGGCCCACAGCCTTGGTCTGGGAGTCGTTTTGGATGTAGTCTACAACCATTTCGGGCCTGCGGGAAACTTTCTTCGCAGCTTTTCCAGGGATTATTTTTCGGACCGGTACGAAACCGAATGGGGGGAGGCCATAAACTTCGACGGCAAGAACTCCGGGCCGGTTCGCGAGTTCGTCGCAGCCAACGCCGCCTACTGGATAGACGAATTCCACTTCGACGGTTTGCGCCTGGACGCAACCCAAATGATTTTCGACCAGTCCCCCAGACATATCGTCGCCGAGCTTGCGGCATCCGCCAGGAAGGCCGCGAAAGACCGTTCCATCGTAATTCTGGCCGAAAACGAGCCGCAGGATTCGAGACTCGTGCGCTCGCTCGAAGACGGAGGCTTCGGCCTGGACGGTCTCTGGAACGACGATTTCCACCATTCCGCCATGGTGGCCTTGACAGGAAAAAACGAAGCGTATTACTGCGATCACCTGGGATCGCCGCAGGAACTGATCTCGGCCGCGAAATGGGGATTCTTGTACCAGGGACAGTGGTACTCGTGGCAGAACAAACGCCGGGGATCGCCGACTTACGGAATCAAGCCGGCCACTTTCGTCAACTGCATCCAAAACCACGACCAAATCGCCAACAGCGTCCGGGGAAAGCGATGCCACGAGCTGACTTCTCCCGGAAGGTTCCGGGCCATGACCGCCTTGTTGTTCCTGATTCCCGGAACTCCCATGATCTTCCAGGGTCAAGAATTTTGCGCTTCCAGTCCGTTCTGCTATTTCGCCGACTGGGAGGGAGACTTGGCCGAACAGGTGGAAAACGGCCGGATCGATTTCCTGAAGCAGTTCAGAAGCATACGAGGGGCCGACGCGCAGGAAAGAATACCGTATTACGCGGACGACAGAACATTCCAGAGTTGCAAGATAGATCATGGCGAAAGGACCCTTCACGCGGATTGCACGGCCTTGCACCGGGACCTGATGACAATGCGCCGCAAAGATCCGGTCTTCAAAGCCCAGCGCAACGATTGGATGCACGGCGCGGTGATCGGTCCCGAAGCCTTCGTTATTCGGTACTTGGGCGGGGAGGAAGGCGACCGGGTTCTGCTTGTCAACCTGGGACGCGATCTGGTTTTGAATACGGTGCCGGAGCCTCTTCTGGCCCCTCCCGAAAGATCCCGGTGGGAGCTTCTATGGTCCAGCGAATCGGCCGTTTACGGCGGAAGCGGAACGCCGGATATCGAGGCCGAGGGGTCTTGGACGATCCCCGGACACGCCGCCGTCGTGCTGGCCTCCAACAAGGTCGTAATGGAATACAAAGTTTTCAATCTTCTAAACGAGTAGGAGGAAAAAAAGTGGATCCAAATTCGCCGCTGCCGGTCCGAATCGTCCGTGAGATTCCCGTCCATGGAAAGGACGTGCAATACCTTCTCGATCGCGAATGGTTAGTCGCCAACGGCCTGGGCGGATACGCGGCGGGAACGGCGGCCGGGGTCTGCACCCGCAAATACCACGGACTTCTGGTCGCCGCCCTGCCCTCCCCGTTGGGCCGGGTCGTCATGCTGAACAACATTCTGGAGGAGATCGTCCTTCCGGACGGCGTGGTCGTTCCGCTTTTCGGCTGCCAGCGCGGCGAGGACGAACTCCTCGCGCCGGGCGTCCTGCGTCTGAAAAGGTTCTTTTTGGGCGACGGGCTTCCCGTCTGGCATTTCGAAGTCGACAGTTTCGTCATCGAGAAGAGAATCCTTCTTCCCCATATGCAAAACACGGTCTACGTGGCCTATACGCTTCTGGAAGGACAGGGCGTCCCCTCCTTGCGCCTTCGGCCGATCCTGCATGTCCGGTCCCAGGAGTCCGAGCTTAGTCTCGAGCCCTTCTCCCCCTACCCTGTGATCGCCTCGGAGGACCGCTATACCATAGAGACGCCGGACGGATTTCCCGACCTCGGAATTTGGATTCACGGCGACCAGGGCGAACTTTTTTTCGAAAAGGGCGGATGCAAAGAGGCTTTCTACCAGGTCGAAAGACGGAGGGGATACGACGGCAGGGAATCGATCTGGAGTCCGGGCTATTTCAAGGTCCTTTTGAGAAAGAAAGAGATCGCGGCGCTGGCGGCGTCGACGGAACCGTGCCCGGTGGCTTGCGCGATGACGCCGCCGGAGGCGTTCCGCACGGAAATCTACCGTCGGCGGCAGCTCCTGGCGCGTTGTCCTCCGGAACTTCGGTCTCCTCCCTTGCAGGAACTGGCCCTGGCGGCGGACCAATTCGTCTTCGCCCCCGTCGCGCGAATTTCGGACGAAACCCGGGCGCACGCCGCCGGAGACGAAGCCAGATCGGTCGTTGCCGGATATCCCTGGTTCACCGACTGGGGCCGCGACACCATGATCGGCCTGGAAGGCCTTACGCTCGCCACCGGACGCTTCCGGGAGGCCGGCTTCATCCTGCGGACTTTCTCCAATTATGTTCGCGACGGTCTCATTCCCAACATGTTTCCGGAAGGAGACGAAGAAGGGCGATACAATACGGCCGACGCGACCTTGTGGTATTTTCACGCCATCAACCGATTCATCCGCGCGACCGGCGACTCCAACACCCTGGCGCTTCTGCTGGACGCGCTGCTGGAGATCGTCGATCGGCACATCGAAGGGACGCGTTTCGGAATCGGGGTAGATCCTGCCGACGGTCTTCTCCGGCAGGGCCAGGACGGATACGCCCTGACCTGGATGGACGCGAAGACGGACGACCTAGTGGTCACCCCGCGACGGGGAAAGGCGGTCGAGATCAACGCCCTGTGGTACAATGCGCTTCGCGTCTTGTCGTCCTGGCTTTTCGAGTATGGAAACGAAAAGGACGGACAACGAATCCATCGGCTGGGGGAGCGGGTTTTCGAATCCTTCAACGAGCGTTTCTGGTACGATGACGGCGGGTATCTCTACGATATCGTGGACGGGGAGGACGGCGAAGACGACGCTTTGCGGCCCAACCAGATTTTTGCCGTTTCGCTGGATTACCCCGTGCTGGAGCCGTCGCGCTGGGAGCCGGTGCTTAAAGCGGTTTCAGAGAAGCTGCTGACTCCGTACGGTCTGCGGACCCTTGCACCGGGCCACCGGGATTATATTAAAAGGTACGCAGGCGATTTGAGCAGGCGGGATTCCGCCTATCACCAGGGAACCGTATGGCCGTGGCTTATCGGTCCGTTTATCGACGCCTGGATAAAGGTGTATCCCGAAAGAGCCGAGGAAGCACGGAGTTTTTTGAATCCCCTCATGGATCATCTGGGAGACGCCTGTATCGGAACCATCGGCGAGGTTTTCGACGCGGAGACGCCTCACGGCCCCGAAGGATGTTTCGCCCAGGCTTGGAGCGTGGCCGAGGCGCTGCGGTCCTGGAAGACGATCAAGACCGCGTCCCGGAAACCGCCTGCAAAAAAGTCGAACGAACCTTAAGAAACATTTTTCTTGAACCGAACTTGAAAACCTGCTTTAAGCTCTATCGGACTTGTCGCGAACAAATTTCGAAAGCCGCGCTGTTTCGCGCGCCGATATCGGAGCGCGCACAGACTGGCGGAGGGGGGATCCATGAAAACGACTCGCTACGAGCAGGTGGCGGAAAGCATTCTGAACCTAATCAAGAACGGGGTGTTGAAGGAAGGGGACAAAATCCCGTCGCTTCGCCAGTTGAGCCAGGAGCTGAACGTCAGCGTCAACACTGTCAAGGAGGCCTACTGGAAGCTCGAGGATCAAAACTACATCATCGCCCTGCCCCAATCGGGCTTTTACGTGAAAAGGCAGAATTCGGAAGCGTCCGAGCGCTCTCGGCCGGAAATCGTCGATCCGCGATTGTGCGATCCGCAGGACGCGGGCCTGTGCCGGGTCTACGGCGCGTTTCAAAGCATGGGCATTTGCGGCGACGAGGCCACCCTGGGAATCGCGTCGGTGTGCCCGGACTTCTACCCGTCCAAGAGAATCGGACGTTTCTTCCAGGAGGCCTTGCGAGACAACGAACGGGAGTCGTTCGACTATCTGATGCCGCCCGGGCACGCCGGGCTTCGGGAGCAGATTTCCCGTTGGAGCATCTCTTGCGGCGCGAACCTTTCCCCCGAAGACATCGTGATAACGAACGGCTGCCACGAGGCCATTTTTCTTGCCCTCATGGCCGTATGCGAGCCCGGCGACGCCATCGCTTTCGAGAGCCCCATCTATTTCAACCTGCTCCGCCTGTTGCAGCAGTTGAAACTGAAAATCATCGAAATTCCGAGTTCCGAACGGGAGGGCGTCAGTTTGGACACCTTGCGGTTCGTGATCGAGAACCACCCGGTCAAGGCCATGTTCACCATTTCCAATTTCAACAACCCCATCGGATTTTCCATTCCCGGCGACAAGAAGAGGAAACTCGCGAAACTGTTGAGCGAAAGGAAAATCCCGTTGATCGAGGACGACATCTACGGCGACCTTTCGTTCGAAAACCGGCCCGACACCTGCAAATCCCACGACCGGGACGGAAACGTGATCCTGTGCTCCTCCTTTTCGAAAACCATCGCCCCCGGCCTGAGGGTCGGGTGGATCGCCCCCGGAAAACACTACGAGCGGGTGATCGAACTGAAAATGCTGTTGAACATTTCGACGGCGTCAGTCAACCAGATCGCGGTGGCGCGATTTTTAAAAGAAGGGGGATACGAGCGCCATTTGAGGATGCTTCGCAAAAAGCTGAAGGAACAAACCGCCGCCATGCGAAACACGATCCTGAAACATTTCCCCGAAGGGACCGAAGTCACGGACCCCGAAGGAGGCATGCTCCTCTGGGTCGAGCTTCCCGGCGAAATCGACGCCTACCAAATCTACAAAAAGGCACTTATCAAAAATATCATCGTAGCCCCGGGACAGCTTTTCACCATGAGAGACGCCTATTCCAACTGTATGCGGCTGAACGCGGGCATCTGGAACGACAGGACGAAAATGGCGGTCGAATATCTCGGGAGGCTTTGCGCGAGTTAAGTCAAGGCTCGAAATCTTCGTTCCGTACAATCTTGTCGCTGAACCGTTTCCAGGGCCCCCGGCGCTCCGCGGCGTACGCCCGCAGGCGGTCCCACCATGGTTTTCCGAAAACGACCTGATGGACCGAATAGTCCCGTTTGTCGACGATTCCGTCGATATCGATCTGCTCGATTCCGAAATCGTTGTATCCCGGGCCCAGCAGGAGGCACGCGGCGATGACGTCTATGGAGTGCTGCTTTACGACGTTTTTCGAGTAGAGCTTGGACAGCGCCGCCACTTTGGAATCGTAACGAAGGGACTTGGCGATGGCGACCATCTGGTCCGCAGGCATTCTGTTCAATTGGACGGCTACGCCGTAGTCCTTTTTCTCCACTTTGAACGGCGGGTTGTTACCCACGATCAGGATGTCCATGTCGTTGGGGAGACGGTCGGCCTTTTGCCCGGCCAGCCATCGGGCGAGCGAGCCGAACAGGAGGACCGTTTTCGGATGGTAGTCCTTCAAGTCCCCGGCCATCTGCGCTATGGCATCCTTGAAGCGCCCGATTTTTTCCTCTGTTTCCTCTTCGGACAATTCCGGCTTTTCGGCGGATGGTTCCTCGTTCGACGGCTCCTTTTCGGATTCGGTGTTTTTCGATGCGGTTTCGTTCACTTTGCCCTCGCTTCCGTCGTCAGGAAAATCCGGTCCCATGCTTTTTTTCCGGCTTTTCCGACATTTTTTTGGCGTTTACGTAAGCTCCGAAACTACCTCCGGCTCTTTTCCAAAGGCGAAAGGAATCCGGAAATTTTCGAAATCACAAATTGCTGCTCGTGAGAATCACCACTTTGTCGGCCACGAATTTTATGGTGACATTCTTCTTGCCGTCGTTCCAGACGCAATTTTTCGCGTTGAAAAATCCATTTTCTTGCTCTCCCTGGTTTCGAGAACTGCCAAACCGTTTTTTCAAACTTTGTTCGAGTTCAAGAGAACGCGCTGTTTTTTTTCGGACCGACGTCCGAAAAGGCCGCTAAAAAATCGAGAAAAAAATTCCGGTATTGGTACCATAAAGAATTACAATTGACAATTCTTTCTGGTTCGGTAAAGTTGTAGACCAAAATTTTACATCGTTTACTAAAATTCGGAAAGAAGAAAGATTATGGAAACCATCAAAACGAAGATCGACACAACGAAAAAAGCTGCGCATAGCCCGGTCGTGTCGTTCCTGTTATCGATGTCGCTGATTTCGTTCGCGTTGTGCGTCGGCTGCGCCCCCAAACCCATCGTTTCGAGAATGCCCGCGACCTACAATCCTCCCGGAGAACTCATGGAAAAGGCGGACAGAAGCATCAAGGCGGAGGATTACGAGACCGCGGTCCGTCAGCTCGACGATCTTCTTTTCAAATATCCCGACTCCGCCGAGGCCGACGACGCCTTGATGAAAAAAGGGATTGTTCTTAAGAAAGTGCGACAATACGGCGAAGCCCGCTTCTCGTTCGGAAAACTGATTCAAAAGTTTCCGCGCAGTCCCTTCGCGGAGGAAGCCAAGTACGAAATTCTGGAGACGTTCCTGCTGGAGGGAGACAACGAGCAAGTGATCCTGAAGGCCTCGGAGTTGTTCCCGCAAGCCCGCGACGGAAGCTATCCGCTCAAGGTCCTTTTGATCGCGGGCGACGCCCACCTCGCCCTCGGCAACGCCGAAAGCGCGGTAAGGCTTTATACTATGGCCTTCACGCGCGCGCCGGATTCCCGAAAAGACGAGATTCTAAAAAAAGTCAGGGATGGAATCGCCCGTATTCCCACAAATGACCTTGAATTTCTTGCCAAGGAACTTCCAAACTCTTTTCCCAAGGGGTATATCATGTACCAGTTGGGATTGAACAAAACGAAAGAGGGAAAATTCTTCGAAGCCCAAACCGCGTTTACCGATTTCGCCCGGACCTTTCCCGACCATCCCGACGCCCCTGCGGCCTTGGAACAAGCGGAATCCATCCGAGGCAAGGCCGACGAGGAGCGTTTCACCATCGGCTGTCTTTTGCCCTTGAGCGGAAAATACGAGGAGCTGGGCCAGAAGGCATGGACTGGCATCGAGCTTGCCATGGGAGAATTCGGCGCGAGGGAGGGCGCTCCGACGGTCAGAGTCGTGGTAAAGGATACGGGGTCGGACCCCGAGCGAGCGGTCGAGGGCGTCAGGGAATTGGCGAAAGGCCATTCGGCGGTGATCATTGGTCCGATGGCCACGTCCGAGGCGGCGGCGAGGGAAGCCCAAAATCTTGAAATTCCAATCATCGCCATGACCCTCAAGGAAAATATCGCCGAACACGGGGACTACGTGTTCAGGAATTTTCTCACGGCTAAAATGCAGGCCGAATCCATGGTGGCTTTTCTTACGGAATCCTTGGGCCTGACGCGGTTCGCGGTTTTGTACCCCGAGGAGAACTACGGAAAAACCTTCATGAATCTTTTCTGGGAGCAAGTGTTCAAGAAAGGCGGAACAGTCGCGGGGGCCGAATCCTATGGACCGAACCTGACGGACTACAAAGGACCTATCGGAAAATTGTCGGGTCTGTTCCGCAAGGCTTCCGGCAATATTTTAGGGAACAGGCTCGACGCCCTGGAGGAAAAGTACGAAGAGGAAAACGGGGGCGGTATCGGAGACGAGACGGCGGAAATCGACGCGTCGGAATCCATGGCGGACTTCGGCGCGATTTTCATTCCCGACTCCATCGAAAAAGCGGGGATGATTCTGCCCCAGCTCTCCTATTACAACATCTCGGGAGTCTATATTCTGGGAACCAATCTTTGGCACAACGACAAGTTTGTCCGGATAACGAAGGGCTACTCGAACAACGTCATCGTAACCGACGGATTTTTCGCCCGAAGCAAGAACCCGCAGGTGCGTTCGTTCGTTGAAAGCTACGGGAAAGCCTACGGCGAGATCCCCGGTTTCATCGAAGCCGTCGCCTACGACACGGCCATGCTGGCCATGGAGACCATGGTTTCCAACAATATTTCGAGCAGGACCCGGATGAAAGACACCCTGCTCGGCGTGAGGGATTTTCCGGGAGTGACGGGAAAAACCTCGTTCGGCCCAGACGGGGACGCGGTAAAGAACGTTTACATTCTCCGGGCCAAGGACGGCGGTTTCGTCGAATTGAAGAACCGGGAGCGGAGGAGTGGGGAGTGAAGAGTGAGGTTCCCGGCTTCGAGTCCTCCGCTTCACCGCCCGTTGAACTTGAATTCCCCCTTCCCCAGGATGTCGTGCAGGTGCAAGATTCCAATCACGGCCGAATCTTCGTCGATTACGGGAAGTACGGTTATCTGGCGTTTTTCCATGAGGTTGAGCGCATCGTAGACAGGGGTGTCGGGACCGATACTCAACGGGTTTTTGGTCATGATTTCATCGACTCGCAGATCGTGGATCACCCTTTTCTGGATCAGCAGCCTTCGAATGTCGCCGTCGGTGATGATGCCCCGGAGGCGTTCCTTCTCGTCCACCACGAAAGTCACGCCGAGATTGGGGCGGTCGATCTCCAGAAGGGCACGTTCCATGGAGGAGTCCGAACGAACCAGCGGAACATGTTCGCCCGCCAGCATGATTTCCTTCACCCTTTTCGAAAGCCGGTGCCCAAGTACGCCGCCGGGATGAATCCTTTGAAAGTCGCAGGAGTTGAAATGGCGCTTGTTGATCAACACCACGGCCAACGCGTCGCCCATGGCCAGGAGCGCGGTGGTGCTCGCGGTCGGGGCCAGTCCCATGGGACACGCTTCGCGCCTTACCCCCACGTCGATAAAGATATCGCTCGATTTCGCCAACGTGGACCGGGGGTCTCCCGTGAAAGCCACGACCGTGCATCCGATTTGTCGAATGCTTGGCACGAGCAGGTTCAATTCGTCGGTTTCGCCGCTGTTGGAAAGCGCCAGAAAAACGTCGTCCGCGCTGACGATCCCCAAATCGCCGTGCATGGCCTCCACCGGGTGGAGAAACACGGAGCGCGTCCCGGTGCTGTTCAAGGTGGCGACGATCTTTCTGCCCACGATCCCCGACTTGCCGATGCCTCCCACAATCACCCGGCCCGAGCTGTTGTAGATCGTATCCACCACCCGCTCGAAATTCGCGTCTATCCGACCGACGAGGCTCAAAATCCCCTCCGCCTCGATTTTCAATACTTCCCTGGCTTCCTCGATTGTCATCTCGCTGTCTCTCTTCCGATTTCATTCGTTGTTTGGCGTTGGAACCGTTCCTCGGACTTTTCGCCGACGGAAACGATCCGTTCAAAGGCGAAAAGCGCCGAACCGGACGAAAACTCGAACACCGGATTTGATATCCGCTTTCTTGCAGGATGTCAATTTTCAATATGGAAAAGGTCGGAGGGTGCCCTTCTTTTTTTTCGCGAAAACGATTTTTTTTAATTGACAAAACCCGGCGATTCCCTTATTTTTACGTGGTTAATAGACGAAGCAACAATAGATTGCCTGGCGCTTGTTTACCAGGCATTTTTTTTTGAACAAACCCAAACGTAGAAAAACAAAATCACTATTCGATGAGGTGGTCAGAATGATTTGTACAACCGTACGCAACGGCAAAGAGTGTCCTTTCATGAAAAAAACCGGATGTTCCTACAACGGCGGATTTTGCCACGAAGTGGTCCAGGCCTGCGAAGGCTGCGGCAGAAAAGTCGAAGTTCACGACGGCTGGTACTGCGCATCGTTTCCGGAGCCGGCGCTGAAATGGAAAAACGGCAACTGCAACATGGCCACGCACGTTACAACCGCAACCATTGCCGCCGAGGCCAAGATCAACCCGCTGAAAGCTTCCAAACGCCAGGCCAAGGGCAAAAAATAACATATTTTTTTCCGATTTTACCGAAACCCCGCGATTCCTTCGAAAAGCGGGGTTTTTTTGCCGTTTTTTTCGGCTCGTCGGATTTTGTTGCCTTTAAAGCATTCCTCGAAAAGGGAGGGACGGTGCTGCCTGAGGGTTTCCGATGCTCAGTATTCCAGTCGTCTCAATTCCGACAACAGGATCGGAAACAAGGAACTCGCGATAAAAATCGCGTACGAGACCATTGCGACCGCGCAAATTCTTTTTAGCGAGTCCATGGCCGCTTTTTCGACCGAAAGCCCTTTTCCGGACCACTTCACGATTCCCGTTCCCAGTCCCAGCGCCCCCGCCGCTAACAAGGACACGTACAGCGGATATCCTATGTAATAGTATTCCTTTTGGAGCAGGTCGAACGGGCAATTACGGGTGGGCAGTTCGTAATTGTAGACGGAGACGAACGATACCGCGGCCGCCGTCGAGAATACGAAAAACCACGTGGAAAAGACGGAAAACAGACCCGCGCCCCGACCGGTCTTCGCAAAGTAAAATCCGGACCCGAAAACCAGCGCGGCCGAAATCAAGTACGCGGCCATGGAACATATCGCCGGCATCCCGTCCAAACCTCCCGGGCTTTGGGTGTCCTCCGCAAACAGCGTGGCGCGGAACGAAGCGACCATGTTGGATCGAAGGTTTCCGAAATAGCCGATTTGAAGCAGGTTTTCGACCAAAATGAAAGCCGCGATTCCGATCAGGAACTTGTATTTGGTTTTGATCAGAGGATAGTCGGGAGCTTGGTTGTCCGCGTGGTCGACCACGAACCAGGCGCCGCAGGCCGCCACGCCGAACGCCTTGACCGCCAGGGTCGGGTAGCCGTAGTCGCCGGCGTTCAGCGATCCCGCCGCGCACACGGCCCCGACGAAAAGCGTGTGGATATGTTCGGCGGTGTATACGAACAAAAACAGGGAAAATATTTCGAATCCGAGTACGCAGACCATAATCGCGGAAACGAGGTACGTTTTTCGCTCCATGGACGCTTGGCAGTCGCTTCCGCTTTTCAAGTCCCACCGGCGCACGATTTGATACCCCGTCGCGGAGGCGTACGCCGCAAATCCGCACACCAGAATGCCGTCGGCCACCAAGGCGATCGTCGCCGGGTTCAATATCATTTTCCGGAATTCCCTCTCGCCACCCGTCCGTCTCTAAGCTCCACGACGTTGTCGACCAGACTCGCGTCGCAGACGAGAGGATCGTGGCTGGCGACTATGATCGTCTTTCCCTCCTCCAGAAGCCCCGCCGCGATTTCCAGAAATTCGGCGGCCAGACTGGTGTCCAAATGGGCCGTTGGTTCGTCGGCGACAATCACTCCCGGGTCGTTTACTAGGGCTCTGGCAATGGCCGTTCGTTGCCGTTCCCCCCTTGACAGGCGCTCCGCTTTGTCCATCGCCTTGGAAAGCATCCCGAACCTGTCCAACAGCCGTTCCGCTCGCCTCTTGATCTCGGCCGAGGGCTTCCCGGTCGGATAGGCCGGAAGCATGACGTTTTCCAAGACGCTGACGCCTTCGACGAGTTGATAGTTTTCAAAAACGAAACCGAAGGAATCCCTTCGTATCTGGATCAGGAACCTTTCGGGAAGACTCGCGATCTCCCGGTCCTTGAAGTAGATTCTTCCGGCCGTCGGGCGGGTCATGCATCCTACCAGGCTCAAAAGAGTCGTCTTTCCGGAACCGCCGGGACCTTTGAAAACCGTGCATTCGTTTGTACGTATCTTCAAGGTGATCCCGGTTACCGCGGAAAATTCGGAAGGTTTCCCCGCATCGTACGTTTTGGTGACATCGACGACTCGAATCATGTCAAGATGGCCTCATGACGGCGTCGGGGTCCGCAATGGCGGCCTTCCAGGCCGGCACGACGGAGACGAAGCCGTAGGGAACCACTGTAAACGCGAACACTACGGCAAGATCGTACATGTCGAAAACGGGCGCGGGTTTGAATTTCGGGTAAAGAACGGACCAGCCCTTCAGCGCGTGCTCGAACAAGGGGGCCGAAAAGAAGAACACGTGAAAATACGCGGAGATTACGCCGGCAAGATAGGCGCTCAGGGAAACGATCAGCCCTTCCCAGAACTTCAACGCCAATATGTCGGAAGTTCCCCACCCCACGGCCTTCAATATCGCGATTTCGTGTTTCTCCCGCGCGTCGAGACCCGCAGCCTTGTCCGCGGCGAATATCAGGAAAGCCAGAACGGCCCCGACCAGGATCGCCAGGACGTACCCGCTTCGCCAATCGAAGATCGACGCGTAAAACCGCTGGATTTCATCCCTCGTGACGGCTTTGACGTCCGGCGCGACCCGGACGATTTCTTCCGCCACTGCATGCCATTCTCCAGGTCTTGAAACGGTTACAGCCAAGTCGGTCGCCATCCCCTCCGGCATTCCGAATATCTTTCTGAAGGATGCATCCGACATCAGGATCAAATCGGAGGTGAACAGCTCGGTGTCGCCGCCGAAGGCTTGATTTGCCGACAGGGCGACCATCGCGCCGTCGTAGGCACTGAAATAGATCGTGCCCCCGTCGGCCACGCCCCACGTGCGAACAACTCCAAGACCGACTACAACCTCGCCCCCGACTTCGACGCCGGCTGGC
>CAZNTU010000157.1:0-12905 GCA_964575975.1 uncultured Desulfobacteraceae bacterium | reverse complement strand
GCCCCCCTCAAGGGGGGAATTGCGGCCCCTGGCCCCCCTCAAGGGGGGAATTGCGGCCCCTGGCCCCCCTCAAGGGGGGAATTGCGGCCCCTGGCCCCCCTCAAGGGGGGAATTGCGACCCGACCGCGCAAGGTCGAAATATTTCAATTGGTTGCGGCTTATGTTTACGATGTCAAGCTAAGCAGTCTCTCGAATTTGCGGACCGCCTCCGATTTGGACTTGGACAATTGCGCGGAGCTGGCTGCACGAAGCGCCGACACGCCTTGCGCGAGATCGACCGAAATACTTAGCGACGCATCCGGACCGCACGAAAGGACGAGTCGGTCCCGCTCCGGCGTCAGGGGCCGGTTCCAGCCGCGACTGCCATCGCCGACGAAGCAAACAAACCACTGCCGGACGAATTGATCGACCGTTTTTCCAAACCCGCTTTGGATACTACTACCCGACAATTTCAAACTGCTCTTTGCCTGGAAAAAGATCCATCCACCTTCGGTCTCGACCATAATATCGTCAACGGGCGCATCAGTTTCGAACCGAAGAGATCGGAGGCGCTTTCCCGTCAGATTCGGGTCCAGCGTACTCCCCGCAAGCAAATACGTCGCGAGCCAAGTGCCGAGTTTGGCTTGGAAACCCACTCCGGCCTCTATAGAGTTGCCTCCTCCGCTCGTGCCAAAGTTCATTCATATGTAATTGGGAAAATGAAAAGCGATCTAAAGATTTACATTCGCCGGACTCCGTCCTCGCTCCAGGTTGGTCATAGAGTCATATCGTTATGGAAAATTTTTGATTGCATTTTCTGCACGTCCCCTTAACCCGTTTTATGCTCGGATTGGATAAAGGGACCTTGTACTTTGCTCCGCATTTCGGGCAAGAGATTATTCTAAACAACTCCTCTTCGCCTTTTGCGAGTTTAAGAATTTCGCTTTCGGACAATTGTACGGTCTCCATCAGCGATCTGTCCGCCTTTAATGTATCAACCTTCTTCTGGCACAGCAGATGAAATTCGCCGGTTTCCTGGCCGGACAGGTTGGATTCGATCTCCAAGGCCGAAAAATCGTTGAACATGGGCCGCATTTTGCTCAACGAGGTTTTTTCCTGAATTCTCCCCACCAGCCATGTTTGGATATTGTCTCTGCATTTGTAGTCAAAGTCTCCTGGATTCTGCGAGGCCAGCAGCAGACCAATACCTGCGGATCGGGCTCGCTTGAGCAGGTCTTCCATAGGTTCTTTGGTCGCCGGTTTGCCGATCGCGGGCAGATAAATGTCCGCTTCGTCGAAAAACAGGACCGCTTGTAGAGTGCTGGACGGATGTTTGCTTGCCCAACGAGATATTTCCAAGAGAAGCTGCATGACCCAGAATTGGATTTTATTTTGATCCCCCAAAAATTTGGTGCTAATTACCGTCAGCAGCACATATTTGCCGTAATCGATCATTGACGTTGTCATCTGCATATATGCGAAACATCCGAGACCTCTCAAATGGACATAGTCCCGCAAAGCGCGCATCAAATGCGTTTTGCCGCTTCCGGATTCGCCCTGAAGCAAAATAACGCAACCACAATCCGAACTTTCGGGCGTGGTCAAACGATTCAACTGTCTTTCGAATATTCCGCGAGCCTCTCCATGAATTTCTTCTACGTCATAGGGGTCGGGTTCCCCAATTTGATGCGCATGCTGAATAGACTGGAAAACATCCGGTCCGTTGAACGAACAGAAAACTTTTACTCTGGGATCGTTGACCTCGTTCATGTCGGTTTCCTTTCAACCCTGATAAAATGGAAAACAGCGTTTAAATAACGAACTTCGGATTCGGCGACATCCTTCGAATCCATTATGGAAACCAGATCCGCCCGGCTGAGATTGCCCCGCGCCAGTTCGACAAGTCGGGCTTTGAAGATGACTTCATCCATGCGGTATTCCGGATGCTCATTTTCGAACTTTTTCCAAACATGGGAAATAAATACCTTGTTGTCGCCAAACCATCCCGTTTCACAGGCTTTCGCAGTATTTAATGCATCTTCGACAAATCGCCGGGGATCGAATGCCGCCGGAGGTTCAATCTCGAATTCGGGAACATCCGAAAAATCGGCGTTTTCGGTCGTTTCGGATTCGCCTTCCAGCCATCTCCGGATTGCGGCAGTCCTAAGTGCATCTATGCCGCTTCTGTTGGGTTTAAGAAGTTTGGCAAGAAGGGCATCGACGGTTTTAGCCAATGTCGGCTTGCCGACTATCTGCAAATCATAGGCATCCCTCAAGGCGGCAATCCTGAAACCGTCCGCTTTGGCCGTCAATTGCAACTCGTGCCGGGAATTAATATCCAAGGCAAGGCGGGTCAGATATTGCGACTTCACCGTTTTCCACTTTGCATTCGCCGGCCATTGGTCCATGTGCAAAAAACGCAAAACACAATCTCTTCCCTTGTCGGTAATCGCGCTGGATTTTCTGGCATTCCTTGAAATCGTTTCTTTATACTCAAGTGTGTCAAGCGATTGCAATATCCGGGATTTTGCATTTCCATCGGACCATGATCCCGGAAAAAGAGACTTCAAATCCTTTTTTATGTCCGAAAACGGCGTAAACGGGACAGTACTGACCATAAGCCGCAACAGAATCAAATTCTCCAACTTTTCTTCCGAATCCATTCGATTATTCATGCATTCCTCCGTCCTTTGCTGGCAATTTTCTGAATTTCAAAGTTTCCAAAATCGTATCTAAAACGACCGATAATTTCTCGACAACATCCGACGCCATAAAACGAATCACCATGTAACCGTTTTTCTGGAGCATCAAATCCTTAACTCTATCCTTTCGATAGGCTTCCGCGTTCAGGAAATGATAATAACCGTCAATTTCAATCGCTATTCGATAGCGTTTGGATATCAAATCGATTTCTATACGCCGGCTACCGAATTTAAAATCGAGCCTTCCATTCAATTCAAACAATCCGGAAGTCTCGGGATGCGTTTCCAAACGGTTGAACAAAAATTGCTCTGCCGCGCTGCGAGCCTTTTCGCTTTTGACCATATCTTCAGAAGTCGAAGCGGAAACAGCCCGGACGGCTTCCCTGAAATGCAATGTTAAATCCCGACTTGCTCCATCTGCAGCCAGCCGCTGAACGGCAACGGAGAGCGGAGGATTTTGGATCTCCGGGGAATGGTCGAAAAGTTCGCGGATTTGTCGAACATCGAGACTTTCGACAATAACGACCGCTTCCTTCATTAACGTTTTTGCTCGTGATTCCGGGAATTTGTACAAGAAACTTCGATAGTGGCCAGACTCAATTGCCATTGCCAAAGGCATAGCGAGGTTTTCGACTGCGATTTTTTCCAACAGCCCTAAGGCACTCCTGATGGATTTAAAATCCAGAGCGTCTTTTTCTTGAAAAACCAAAATGGATGGAATTTCGTTTGCTGGAAGAATTCGGGAGATTCCGTGGATCGACCGCGCCAGTTCGTCGTCCGCTTCCCCGAAAAACATATCCAAATCATCAATGGATAGCGTGGTGGTGTTCCGTCGAAGAATGTGGAAGCATAATCGTTCGGCTTCGTTGGAAGATCCGCCGGGAAAAGCGTTGTTCAGCCACAATTCAACTTCGTATCTACTTTTCCGTTTCAGTTCGGAAACGGTTGGCTCAGCCATTCGTCCGATTCTATCGGCAAGGTATGTTCCGCAAAAATCCATTAGGCGTCCGTGGACGCAGACATTCGGCAACCAACTATGCAAAATTGATCGGATACTCACATCTCGCGAAGAAATCGCCATGGCTGGGCGTTGGAATTCGCCAGACCATTTGCGCCAGAAATTCATTGACAACCCTATGGGCCCCACAAGCGCTGTTATGGTGGGAATACCGTCAAAACGGCGGGATTGATGGCGGCTTAGCGTTTCGAATACATTCATGTTCAGTTTCCAATCGCAAGTGGAGCTTTTTTGAACTCGGAGGAATTTTCGAGCGTTCACAAATTCCGCATTAACAAATCTTTGGTCTCCCACTTTTCGGCATGGTTGGTTTGCCTGTTTTTCACATTCTATATAGACCAAACGCGATGGTAGGTGGCGCCGCTTTCTCCCAAGGCCGCAGTCCATCGGTTAAGATCGGCCGCGCGAAGGCGGGCGCGGATCTCGTGAAGAGGCTCATCGGCCCTAACTTCCAGACTCTGGGCCAGCGCGGGCGCCGCTTTTCTCGGCACTCCCAGCAAGCGCAGCGCCACTGCCTCGTCGGTGTTCACGCCGTAATAGACTCGCGCGGGCAGGTTTCGAAGCGTACGCTGTTCGTCGTCGGACATTTCGTCTAAAGTCGATCCGAGCGTCAGCGACTGGAGGGCCGACAATCCCCAGGACGCCGTCTGCGTAAGACGTCCGAAAATGCTGCGGCAGCATTTGGTCATTGCCGAAACGGGATCGACGGCGCCTTCGTCGTCACTCTCTTCATTCGGCGCCTGTGCGAAATATTCGTTTGCCATCTCCGTCAGGGGACGCCCCCGCACCCAATCGCAAATTATCCGGGCCAATTTGTCCCCGTCGGGGGACGTGCCTCCGGTTACCTCCTGGAGCGGTTCGCGTAACTCCGGAACTTGAAGAAGCAAGCCCATCATTCGCCCGAGTTCGTCTCGGCGGCTCCCAAAGAGTTCGGGAGTCCATATGTCCTCGGGAAATCTCTCTTGCCCCAACCGAACAAGCGTTTTGCTGACTGTCTCCCAGGAGAATCCAGTCGCGTCGACGAGACCGAGCGGCTTGCCCTTGAGTCTCTCGGCGTACGAATAGACGCCTTGGACGAGACTGTCCGCCCATCCCTTGTGACTCTTTCGAAGAGCCTGGAATCCGAAGGTACCGCGAAGCACTTGCTCGATTTGCGCTGCGAATTGCTCGTGGTCGCCTATTTGGCGATAGCTGTGGGCCAAATACTGGACGAACGCGGACCAACCCGGTTCGTGCGACAGGGATTCGAGGCGGAGCAACTTGCCTGCGTCGGCTACGTTTTGGACCATCTGAATCAAGGTGGAGTTTAGCGCTCCAACCGCGTTGGCGATGAACCCTTCCAATTTTTGCCGCTTTTCGTCGTTATGAGCAGTCAGGACAACGAAGCCCAAATCCCCTTGGTCAATCCGCCCCGCACGGCCGGCGATATTCCAAAAATCCTCGGGGGGCATATCCTGTCGATAGGGATAGTTCCTTAAGCGGTACTGATGGCTTGCGAATACGACGCCGGAAACCGGGAAGTTCACTCCTTGGGCGATGGTTGTCGTGGCAACCAGCGCTCGCAGACGCTGGTTTTCCGTGAGCCACTCGACGAGCGCCCTGGTGTCCTCGGACATTCCGGCATGATGCACTCCGATTCCATACTCGAGAAGCCGGGCAAGGGGGAAATCCTGTCCCATTTCGTCCGCGAGGAATCTTTGCACATGACCGAGGTCTTCGCTCTCCATATCGATCCTGTTTTTATCGACCTTGAAAGCGTCGGCCACGCTCCAAGCCCCGGCGGGGCTATCGGCAAGTACGATAACCGTGCCACGCTTCTGGAGGACCTGAGCAGTCGCGGCCGCCAATCTGCCTGAAGAGTGCGCGACTGCGGACCATGACAGCCCGAGCGGCCTGCGGTCCCCGATAGTCAATATCTCAGGGATATTCAGCGTATTGCGGTTGGTATGGCGCGTGGCGAGCGAAATGCTGAAATCGCCCCGGTCCGTCCCCCGGTCGGCACTTGCGATGGCAACCACGCGGTCGTTCGGCGTCCACTCGACACCGAGATCGATGCTCTTGTTGCTGTCCGGAGACAGCCAGCGCGCTATCTCCGGACCGTTCTCGATGAACGGCGTCAAAAGCAGAAACTGCGCATAACGACATTCGCGGTTTATCGTCGCGAGAAGAAGCTCCAGCTTGATGCCTCTTTCATCGGACGCCAAATTGTGCGCTTCGTCCACGATTACAAGGGTAAGCGGACGCCCGATCTTTTCTTCCCAGCCACCGCGAAGCATGAGGTCGAGCTTCTCTGGAGTCGTGACCAATATGCGGAACTGTCGGGAGAGGTCGGCGTCGGTCAACATTCCAGCCTCGAGGCCGTCGATCTCCAAAGCGGGGCTGACTTTTTCGACCACCGTTCCTATATGCGAAAAATCTCGACGAAGGCCGATGGTCAATTGGTTTACCAGCGCCCGCGTCGGCGCGAGGTAGGCAACCCACCCTCTGTCCTGGTCGAATTGGTTCAGGGCCTGAAGGATGCGAAATTCAGCGATAAAGGTCTTTCCGCTGGACGTCGGGAGGCTCACCACGACAGAACGATGGCTGGATCCGAGCAATCCTTGTTCGCTAAGCGTCCGTCGTTGCGGCGGAAGCATCTCGAAGACGGGACGTATTCGATTTCGGTCGGTCAGCGATTTGACGAATCGGGATACTCTGCTATTGACCGCTCTGGTGACCGTCCAGATGCTACTGTCGATCATGGCGCGGGCAGTTCGGGAAAGCAGTCGCGAAAAATTCTCGATTTCAACCAATTGTCCGCGAGACGCGGCGTTAACGGCCCTGTCGAACTGCGCTTCGAGTTGCTCGCGAATGTCGTAGCGCCCGTCGACGGCCCCTTGACTCAGATAGACACTAAGTATTTCGGCGGCTTTGGCGAGGTGGTACTCAGCCATGAGTTTCCATGCCGGCCGCGCGTCCTTTCGTTGCTCGGCGGACTTCAGAAACGCGGGCTCGACATCGCGCTGGGCGTTCCTGATCTCGGCAATGCGGTTCCGCACGCCATCCAAGTCGTCCCATCCTTGCTTGCGAAGAAGGCGAATCCATACGTCAAGAACGCTGGCCCAAACACGTACGCCCCAATCGGAAGACTCCAGAGGAAGCTCAGGCAAACTCTCCTGCAACAAGATGCGGCGAAAATCCGCCGAACGATCGCCCAAAACGGCCAAGCAACCTATTCGAACAATCCACTCCGAAGCGACCGGCGCCTCGTCCGGCCAAGGAAGCGTTCGTCCGATCCGAAAAGTCTCGGCGGCCGCAGAGCGGAGCGATTCGACCCGTTTTTCGTCGTCCAGGCAGTCGAAAACTTCAAGCTCAAGGGCTTGGAATACGAAGCGCAGCTCGTCGTCCGGCATCTTGGCGATATCGGAGACCCCCAGCGCTTTTTCGAGTCGGCGCCGGGTTGCATCCACAAAGGACACTCCAAGCCTATCTTCGCCAAGTGCGATATGCAACCAGGAGCTTGACGGTTTCATAAGGCCCCTCCATACAATAAAGCTGGCCAATCCTTGATGGAGACCGGGAGGTACCAGGCGACGATCTCTATTCGCGTCGGAGCTTCGAGCTTCCGCCCCAGCGCTTTTGCTCTCGAAGCGACGTCGAGTTCGTTAGGCCTTGTGTCCCGCAATAGTATCCCAACGATAAGAATCTCTTTTCCAAAGGACCGGACGTAGCGCTTTACGGCACCTTGTAGAGGTCCCGGTGTTCGGGGATTTCGCACCGGGCTCGGAGCCACTTTAACAGAGCATGTTGAACGTCAATGCGGGTAGCCTCTTCCTCCAGCTGCCATGCCATGCCGCCACTACCGTACATTACGTTCGGGGGCGTTCCGGGATCGGAGGAGGTCTTTACCTCGCCAAAGAGGAGAACGACATATTCGTGCTCCTTGCAAAAGCCGACGAGATCCGCTCCCGGCAGGCTTGCTCGCGGTGTGCGTCGATCACGGACCAGATTCCATGGCCAGCAGATTTCACGAGAATCGTCGTCTGCAAGAACGCATTCGGCGAACGCCTCTCCAATGGCCCATGAATTTTCCTCCGGAACAGCCCGCAGAAGGTTCTCTACGAACTCGGTCGCCATCCCTGTCGTCGCCAATCCGCGAAGCTCTGCGGCAAAACTGTCCCGGCTCTCCTCGTCGTCTATCCGAGGTCGTACCCGTCTCTTCAAATAGGAATGGAATAAATCCGCGTTTTTGACGGCTTTGCCGCGCCAATGCGCCGAATCTTGCGACCCCGAATAGGATGTGTTTGGTGTGAGCGCTGCAACCATCTTCTTGTTTGTCCTTATTGTATTTGCGAACGAGATCTTTTGAGTCCACTGCGATTTGGTCTTCGCCGAGTTCCTCGTAGACTTGAGCAGCCAAAGCAAGTATTTCGTCCGGTTGCTCGATCGGCTCAACGACTATGCGCAACCTCTGGCCCTCGGCTTGGTTAATATCCGCCTGTGCAATTGGGCGGCAGCCGCCATGCTTGTAAACTGCTTCGATTGCTTCTTTTGCCATGGGACAGCTCATTACATTTCACTCTTATTCAGAAAGTCAACTTGTCGGAGTATATATTTAATCATAGCGAGTTTCAAGTGGACTGGGCCTGGCGCCTTCGGAATTTTCGGCGTCGTCGGGAGGAGCGGCATCGGAAGAACCGGCAACGTCGGGGCGAGAATGGCGTCGATAAAGGTGGCTTAAGCTCAAAGAAACAAGCCAAGGATCTCGTTCAAATTTATTGGCGTCCAATCGGAATACGGTTGTTCCGACAGCCAAATACCAGCGGCATCTTATTTTTATGAATTTTCTCTGCGGGTATGTTTCCGCGTACCAATTCAACATCGCTCCGGTCGGGCAGTTTCGTGTTCTTATTCGGCCTGCATTTCGGTCCGTTTAGTTTCTGGTTTTCCTGCGGCGGAAAAATGTTCGCCGAAGAGGATCATTGTTTTTTCCACCAAGATGCAAGGAGGGTGCATGAAAAACGCTCCCGTATTGAAAATGGAGGCGTCGCCGGAACATGTCGCGGATTTCTCGAGAGGTTCGATTTTTTTCGTAAACGATCCCGTTCTTTTCGAAGTTGACGACCATGGAAAAATTCGCGAAGATAATCCCATGAAAAAAACGTGCGACTTTATGGTCGAGTTTCCCGGGACATTCTCGCCAAGGATCGAGGTCGGATTAGTTGGAGGGCGTCTTGGGATTCAAGCCGTTTTCGTTCGGTTGACTTCGTCGTCGAACCAAAGGAAAGTATGGTGACGCAGACTGTCGTTTATGGCGTTCTCGGCATAGTTCTTTTAGCCTCGGGAAGGAGGCTGTTCTGGTTTTTCGTCGCCTGCGCCGGCTTTATCGCGGGCTACGAGTACGCCGGCACCATGGCCGGGTATCGGAACCAGTGGGTCGTGTTCCTGTTCGCCTTGGGCGCGGGTTGCATCGGAGCGATTCTCGCGGTTTTCATCCAGAGCGTCGCCATAGGCGTGGCAGGATTTCTGCTGGGAGGCTACTCCGCAGTCGCGCTTTTGCGACTGTTGGAAATATTGACGCAGCAAAACTTTTGGCTTTCGTACATTGTGGGAGGAGTCGTCGGTTTGATACTGATGGTGGCCCTGTTCGACTACGCCCTGATTTTTCTGTCGTCCATAGCGGGGGCGTCGTTGATCGTGCAGGCGATTCCGCTTTCCCCGCCTGTAAGAATTCTCGCGTTTTTAATACTGGCGATGGCGGGAGCGGCGTTTCAGTCGAGACATCGGCCTGAGGGGACGGGCTGATCGCGCTTGACCGCCGTAGCACAATGCTTCTCCAGTTCTCCAGGAAGGCTTTCCCATTGACAAACAGACCGCTCTTCGCTAACAAGATTCTATTATGTACAAGGCGCGAAACAGCCGGTTTTCCCGGACCTGCGAAAGCAGAGCGAGCATATTGTATCGAATCTGCGTGAAAGGGAAACACTTCTCATGAAAAATCCCGGCTTTGCGAATATCCGCGGCTTTTTTTCGATCGTGCCGATTTTGTTTTTATCGTTTTTCCCTCCTCCGGATGCGTACGCGGAGACAGGTTTGGCTTGCAGGACCATGATCCCTCTGTGGAGCCCTCAGGCGCAGTTTGCCGGCTATTATGTGGCGCTGGAGAAAGGCTTCTACCGCAAACGCGGCATCGATATGACCGTTTTAAAAGGGGGACCCGCCAGTTCCGGTTGGGAATTTTTGAAAGACGGGCGGGCGGATTTCGCGATTCTGTGGCTGACCACGGCCATACGCCAGTATTGCGAAGAATTTCGTCTGGTGAATGTGGGGCAGATAATTCCCCGGTCCGCCATGATACTGGTGGCCAAGAAATCGACGAATATCCGTCAACCATCGGACATGAACGGGAAGAAAGCGAGTGTCTGGGATGGCGACTTGGCCATTCCCCCCAGAGCGTTCTTCAGGAAATACGGGCTTCAGGTCAAAGAAATCCCCCAGTCCTACACCGTCAATCTTTTCCTGCGCGGCGGCGTGGATGTCGCCTCGGCTATGTGGTACAATGAATATCACACCATTCTGAATACCGGAATCGACCCCGATGAGCTGACTGTGTTTTCCTTGTCCGACTACGGTTTGAACTTTCCGGAAGACGGAATCTACATGCTCGAATCGGCCTACAGGAAAAATCCGGGCTTGGCCGGCGCTTGTGTCGATGCGTCGCTGGAAGGGTGGCGATACGCGTTCGATCATCCGGATGAAGCCTTGGAGATCGTCGTTCGACATATGCGCGAAGCCAACATCTGCGCCAATCGGACACACCAGAAATGGATGCTGGCCCGAATGCGGGACCTTGTTGCGCCGGTGTTGGAAGCGGGAAACGGCGGTCGCTTGAACAGGGCCGATTTTGAATCGGTGGCGATGTTTCTTTTCCAGTCTGGCTTGGTTGACGCCATGCCGGACTACGACCATTTTGCCGGAGAAACACATGTTCGGGACTGACGACCGTCCAAATCGCTCCGGTATCAAGTGGGGTCATCGTTTATCCGTTCGGCTGAGCCTTCTTTTTTCCGTTTTCAGTATTCTTATTTTCGGGCTGACTTTGGGATACAACTATTACCGGGCCCGCCAGACGATCGTCGCCACGATGGAGGACCAGGCAAGAAATATCGTGGCCGCGGCCACCGGCAGCGTATCGACGACCATCGTCTCGGTCATGGCCTTGACGGAATCCATGGCCTGCGCCTTGGAGACATTGCCCTTCAATGAGGCTCGACTTCTCGATTTTATTCGGATGTCGGTGCTTTCCAATCCCGATGTGTTCGGCTCCGCGGTAGCTTTCGAACCTTATGGCGACAGCCGTTTTCCGACCCCTTACTCCCCCTTCTGCTACAAGGTACCGGATGGCGTGGGTTTTGTCGATTTAAAGGAAAGTTACGATTACACATTGCAGGATTGGTTCCAGATTCCCCGCGAACTGGAACAAAGCGAATGGAGCGAGCCGTATTTTGACGAAGGCGGCGGCAATATCCTCATGGCGACTTATTCGGTACCTTTCTACGAAGTGCATGACAACCGGAGACGCTTTGCCGGAATAGTGACGGCCGACATATCGCTCGAGCATCTGACGGATATTGTTTCGTCGATCCGGATTCTGGAGTCGGGCTACGGGTGCCTTCTGTCCAGAAACGGAGTCTTTCTTGCCCATCCCCGGCAGGACATTGTCATGAACGAATCACTGTTCAGTATCGCCGAAGAACGCTATGATCGAAACTTGCGGGATATCGGGCGACGGATGGCCGCCGGCGAAACGGGATTTGTCTCCTTTAAAACCGTAGAAGGCGTTTCAAGCTGGATGTATTATGCGCCATTGCGGCAGATGGGATGGACGCTCGCCGTCGTCTTCCCCAAGGACGAACTCTTTGCGGATATCCGGACCTTGACGTTTACGACGGCGGGTATTGGGCTGGCTGGAATTTTTCTCCTGGCAATGGTCGTGGTCAACATTTCGGGCTTCATTACCGGACCCATCCGGGCATTGGCGGACGCTTCGGAAAAAATCGCGGCCGGGGATTTCGAGGCCGGTTTGCCCGAACCGCGGTCGAAAGACGAGGTGGGGGCGCTTACCCGCGATTTCCAGGTCATGCGGGAATCGTTGAAGGATTACATACGGAAGCTGACGGAAACGACCGCCGCCAGAGAACGGATGGAAAGCGAACTGGAAATCGCCCATGACATTCAGATGTCGATTCTGCCCAAGACGTTCCCTCCGTTCCCCGCCCGCGAAGAATTCGACCTGTATGCCCTGATAGCTCCGGCCAGAGAGGTCGGCGGAGATTTTTACGATTTCTTCCAGTTGGGCGAAAACCATCTCTGTTTCGTGATCGGCGACGTTTCCGGCAAAGGCGTCCCGGCGGCTTTGTTCATGGCCGTTACCAAGACGCTGATCAAATCCTTCGCCAGAGAAGATGTCTCGCCGGACGCGATTCTCGATCATGTCAACCGGGAGTTGGCCGCCGATAACGAAACCTGCATGTTCGTGACGCTTTTCTGCGGCCTCTTGGACATAAGAAACGGCGAAATACGGTATGCCAATGCCGGCCATAATCCGCCGCTGCTGGTGAAAAAGAACGGAACGACGGAATGGTTGCCCCGAGCAAAATCGCTTGTCGCGGGCGCGATGCGGGATGTCGTTTACGGATGCGAACGGCTCGAACTCCTTTCCGGCGACAGCCTGTTCCTGTATACCGATGGCGTGACCGAGGCCGTGAACGACGCCGACGAATTGTTTTCGGAGGAAAGGTTGGCCGGTGTCCTGGCGGGTTCTGCGGAAATGGAGATCAAGGCCGTGATCGAAGAAGTCATGGCCTCCATAGGTCGATTTTCGGAAGGGGTTCCCCAGTCTGACGATATCACCATGATGGTGATCCGTTACGCCTGACGGAAAAAACTCGCAAAGATGTGCTCCGCAGCAGGATGTCGGACTTTCCGTCCCCGTCGAAGTCGAAGGCATCCGAGGGCGCGGATTTTTCCGTCCTGTAGAGGCCGATATGGTAGGAAGGCGTGCCGCCCGCCGAGGTGAAGAAGCCGCCCGCGTAGAGGTTTCCGCCGCCGTCGATGGCCAGGGCTTCGACCCTGTAGTCCGTCCCCGGTCCCAGAGGCGACCATGCCGATCCGTCCCATTTGGCGACGTGGTTCGCCTCGACCCCTCCCGCCGAGGTGAAGGAGCC